>NZ_SJPT01000005.1:340183-680367 GCF_007860095.1 Novipirellula galeiformis
CCCACGGCGACCACAGCGGGACGACGACGATCACGAACGCCGGCGATATCCAATTCACGGGAGGTGCTGGTGCCTATGCCTACGCGCAGCTGGGCCAAGGGGGATACACTGCCGTTGGCGACCACAGCGGGACGATCGACGTCACGATCGATGGGAACCTGACACTGACGGGCCAGGATCTGACCGGTCGCTACGCCTTGATCGGCCACGGAGACCAACCGAATGACAGTGACGTCAACCAGACGGTCTCCGGTGACATCATGCTCCGTATCGGCGGCAGCGCGAACCTGACCAACGCAGTCATCGGACATCGCATCGACGCTGACGGCCTGTACTCCGACACCGACCCCGACGGCAACGTCATCGGCGCAGATACCTTCCTTGGCGTCCGAGGCGACATTACGACCGACACCAACAGCCAGTTGTTCTCCGGGGGCGTCGGTACCGGAGAGTTGCGTCTGTACGTCGGTGGGAATGACAACGTCGATTCGACTGCGTTGCTCAATGGCATCGCTCACGGATCCAACGTGTTCCCGAATGATCAGGGAATGCACGTCTTTGGGACGGGGCCGTATGCTGTCGGTGGGGGAAGCAACGCTGTCGCCAGCGGCAACTTCAACTACTACCACATCAACCCCGATCTCTTCAACTACACCGTCAATGCGACCGAAGCGTCGGCGATTGCCTCGACGCTCGATGGAGGCACTGCCGTCACGTTGGAACGTTCGCTGAATCAGGCGAATTTTGGTGCCCATTACGACTGGGACGGCGGAACGCAGTTCATCGATATCAACTCCGATCTCCTGTACGACTCGACCGCTGCCCTGACGCTGTTGGCGACCGGTGACGTGAACTTCAACGCCGCCGTACAAAACCGAAGCGGCGACGGGGGCGATCTCAACATCGTCGCCGGTTGGGATGGGACAACCCCCTTCAACGCAGCCACCTTTGCCGCGATCGACGTCAACGCCGTCCCCACCCTCTTTGGCCTCGACGGCGGAGCGGAAAGCACAGGCAGCATCTTCATCGGCGACGGAACTCAAACCACGGGCATCGCCGTCGGCAGCCGCAGCGGAACCACTCGGGCCTTCGCCCATGACGTGGCGCTGCAAGGGAGCAACGGTACAGATCGAGCTTTCGCACAACTGGGCTTCCAAATCAGCAACGGTATCGCATGGGGTGGATTTGATTTAGATCCGACGCTTGACAATGGCAGCAATGTGACGGTCAACGGCGGGATCAGCATCCACACCACGCAAAACCTGTCCGCGACCGGTGGTAACCGTACGTACGCCTACGCGCAGATCGGCCACGTCGGAGCCAACTTTACCGGTGATACGAAAGTCGAAGCCGCCGCCGAAGCGGTTATCGTGATCAACAATGCTGGCGACATCCACTTCACGGGGGGGTATGACTTGGCCTACGCGCAGCTGGGCCAGGGGGGATACGGGGCCCACGGCGACCACGGCGGGACGACGACGATCATCAACGCCGGCGACATCCACTTCACAGGTGGTGATTTTGCTGCCTACGCGCAGCTGGGCCAGGGGGGATACTCTGCCGATGGCAACCACAACGGGACGACGACGATCACCAACACCGGTGACATCAACTTCGAGGGTGGCAGTGATTACTATGCCTACGCGCAGCTGGGCCAAGGGGGCCCCGGTGTCAAAGGCAACCACAGCGGGACGACGACAATCACCAACGCCGGCGACATCAACTTCACGGGGGGGAATTATGGTGCCTACGCGCAGCTGGGCCAGGGGGGATACTATGCCGATGGCAACCACAGCGGGACGACGACGATCACCAACGCCCGCAACATCCACTTCACGGGGGGGGCTGGTGGATCGGCTTACGCGCAGCTGGGCCAGGGAGGATACAGGGCCGCTGGCAACCACAGCGGGACGACGACGATCACCAACACCGGCGACATCCATTTCAAGGGGGGTACTGGTGAAGCTTCTTACGCGCAGCTGGGCCAAGGGGGAGCCTTTGCCGCTGGCGACCACAGCGGGACGACGACAGTCACCAACACCGGCGACATCCACTTCAGGGGGGGGTCTGGTGAAGCTGCCTACGCGCAGCTGGGCCAGGGGGGATATTATGCCAATGGCAACCACAGCGGGACGACGACGATCACCAACACCGGTGACATCAACTTCACGGGTGGGAATTATTATGCCTACGCGCAGCTGGGCCAGGGGGGATACTCCGCCAGTGGCGACCACAGCGGGACGACGACGATCACCAACACCGGCGACATCAACTTCACGGGAGGTAATGGTGAAGCTGCCTACGCGCAACTGGGCCAGGGGGGATACTATGCCTATGGCGACCACCGCGGGATGACGACGATCACCAACGCCCGCGACACCAACTTCACGGGGGGTACTGGTGACGCTACTTACGCCCAGCTGGGCCAGGGGGGATACGCCGCCACTGGCAACCACAGCGGGACGACGACGATCACCAACGCCCGCGACATCCACTTCACAGGTGGTGGTGGTTTTGCTGCCTACACGCAGCTGGGCCAGGGGGGATTCAATGCCCGTGGCAACCATAGCGGGACGATCGACGTCACGATCGATGGGAACCTGACACTGACGGGCCAGGATCTGACCGGTCGCTACGCCTTGATCGGCCACGGAGACCAACCGAATGACAGTGACGTCAACCAGACGGTCTCCGGTGACATCATGCTCCGTATCGGCGGCAGCGCGAACCTGACCAACGCAGTCATCGGACATCGCATCGACGCTGACGGCATGTACTCCGACACCGACCCCGACGGCAACGTCATCGGCGCAGATACCTTCCTGGGCGTCCGAGGCGACATTACAACCGACACCAACAGCCAGTTGTTCTCTGGGGGCGTCGGTACCGGAGAGTTGCGTCTGTACGTCGGTGGGAATGACAACGTCGATTCGACTGCGTTGCTCAACGGCATCGCTCACGGATCCAACGTGTTCCCGAATGATCAGGGAATGCACGTCTTTGGGACGGGGCCGTATGCTGTCGGTGGGGGAAGCAACGCTGTCGCCAGCGGCAACTTCAACTACTACCACATCAACCCCGATCTCTTCAACTACACCGTCAATGCGACCGAAGCATCGGCGATTGCCGCGACGCTCGATGGAGGCACTGCCGTCACGTTGGAACGTTCGCTGAATCAGGCGAATTTTGGTGCCCATTACGACTGGGACGGCGGAACGCAGTTCATCGATATCAACTCCGATCTCCTGTACGACTCGACCGCAGCCCTGACGCTGTTGGCGACCGGTGACGTGAACTTCAACGCCGCCGTACAAAACCGAAGCGGCGACGGGGGCGATCTCAACATCGTCGCCGGTTGGGATGGGACAACCCCCTTCAACGCAGCCACCTTTGCCGCGATCGACGTCAACGCCGTCCCCACCCTCTTTGGCCTCGACGGCGGAGCGGAAAGCACAGGCAGCATCTTCATCGGCGACGGCACTCAAACCACGGGCATCGCCGTCGGCAGCCGCAGTGGGGCAACCAACGTGTTCGCCAACAATCTGAACATCACCGGTAGCGATGCGGCTCACTTCGCCTTCGCGCAGCTTGGTTTTCGGGCGACAGACCAAGGCGACACGTTCGCGATCACCGGCGGCCTCAACGCTCGCACGACCGGCGGCATTCGCGCATTGGCTGGATCGAAACAGTACGCTTATGCCCAACTGGGTCATGTCGGGGCAGACTTGAGTTCCAACGGCACGGTCGATGCGACCGTCGATGCGGCGATCACCATCGCGGCCGGGGGCGATCTGACTTTCACCGCGGGCGATGGCGATTTCGCCTCCAGCCAGCTCGGCCACGGGGGAGCTTACGCCCTTAGCAAAAACCGCGGTGACATCACGCTCACCCACGCTGACAATCTCACCTTCAACGGCGGCAACGGCGAATATGCCTACAGTCAACTGGGCCACGGGGGACGTTCCGCCGCTTCCTTCTACCAATTGGGCGACATCCTAATCACAGCGGCAGATGATATCGAGTTCTCTAGTGGCGCTGGCAGCGATGCCTATAGCCAGCTCGGCCATGGTGGCGTTTTGGCTGACGGTAATCGTACGGGGTCAATAGACATAACGGCCAGCGGCAATCTTACGCTTCAAGGTAAAGTTGGAGGTAATCGCTATGCCGTGATCGGACACGGTGACGAACTAGGCGACTCTGATACCGGCGAATCCGCTAACGGTGCTATTAAACTTCGCATCGGCGGAAGCGCGAACCTGACCGCCGGATTTATCGGTCACACCATCGAGTCTCATGAAAATTACTTTCTCGGCTCAACTTCAATCGCCATCGGTTTGAATAACTACGTTCCCTCAAACACAACCGACACTCTGACCGCAGACGCCGATAGCCAATTCTTCAGTGGTCCTGGCGAGCTTCGATTCTACTTACCCAACCGTGACGCCTTCGCTGTGAACGATGGTGCAAAGTTGAACGGAGTTCTGCGGTCGGTCGCCGCTGGTAGCATTCCCTTTCATAATGAGGTTGGCGCATTCGCTCCATTCGAAGGCGGTTATTTAGGCAGTTATCTTGGAACAAACCCTGACAATTATTCTTTCTACTTTTCAGCCCAGCAGATCATTGAAATTTTTGTCAACGCTTTGGGAGGCTCATCAACGTATGGGACGGCACCCGTTGACCCAGGAATGGAACTGGTCAGTGGAACGCTCAGAATGGGCGACACGCTTGATTCGATCGGATTGACAACGAATTTCAATCTCACGCGCACATCCGCCGCAAACACCTACACGCTCCGAGTCGATGACTCTAATCTGGACTCGCTCTACGTCCTGACTGGCACCACCGATAGCACCTTCACCATCAACCCAGCCGCATTGACGATCACCGCCAACGACCTGACCAAAACGTTTGGGGATGCCTTTGGCTTCGTGGGCGATGAGTTCAGCTCCAGCGGACTGCAGAACGACGAGACGATCGATCTGGTGACACTCGCAAGTGCCGGTGCACCGGCCGCAGCCGATGCCGGCAGCTACGGCATCACCGCTTCGGCTCCTACAGGTGGTGGAACCTTTGACGCCGCCAACTATGACATCACTTTCAATGACGGAACCTTCACCGTCGACAAAGCTGCTCTATCGATCGTCGCCTTGGCGCAGACCAAGACTTACGGTTCGAGCGCTCTCGATCCGACAGCCTTTCAAGCTTCCGGCTTACAGAATGGCAACACGGTCGCACAGGTTTCATTCGACTCCACCGGACAACCTGCAACGGCAAGCGTTGGCAGTTACGAGATCGTCGCCGATGGCATCGTGCAAAGTGGCAACGGATTCAAAGCAACCAACTATGACATCGCGTTTACATCCCTCGCCAACGGTCTAACGATCAACCCCGCTGCATTGACGATCACCGCCAACGACCTGACCAAAACGTTTGGGGATGCCTTTGGCTTCGTGGGCAATGAGTTTGCCGCGAGCGGACTGCAAAACGGCGAGACGATCGACTTGGTGACACTCGCAAGTGCCGGTGCACTGGGCACAGCCGATGCCGGCAGCTACGGCATCACCGCTTCGGCTCCTACAGGTGGTGGAACCTTTGACGCCACCAACTACGACATCACTTTCAATGACGGAACCTTCACCGTCGACAAGGCTGCTCTATCGATCGCCGCCTTGGCGCAGGGCAAGACTTACGGTTCGAGCACTCTCGATCCAACTGCCTTCCAAGCTTCCGGGTTGCAGAACGGTAACACGGTCTCGCAGGTATCGTTCGATTCCATCGGACAACCGGCAACGGCTGGTGTCGGCAGTTACGACATCGTCGCCGATGGCATCGTGCAAAGTGGCAACGGATTCAAAGCAACTAACTACGACGTCACGTTTGTTCCGCTCACCAACGGCCTGACGATCAATCCCGCCGCATTGACGATCACCGCCAACGACCAAACCAAAACGTTTGGGGATGCCTTTGGTTTCGTGGGCGACGAGTTCACCTCCAGCGGACTGCAAAACGGCGAGACGATCGATGGGGTGACACTCGCAAGCGCCGGTGCTCCAGCCACAGCCGATGCCGGCAGCTACGGCATCACCGCTTCGGCTCCTACAGGTGGTGGCACCTTTGACGCCACCAACTACGACATCACTTTCAATGACGGAACCTTCACCGTCGACAAAGCAGCTCTATCGATCGCCGCCTTGGCGCAGGGCAAGACTTACGGTTCGAACGTTCTCGATCCAACTGCCTTCCAAGCTTCCGGGTTGCAGAACGGTAACAGCATCTCGCAGGTATCATTCGACTCCACCGGACAACCCGCAACGGCAAGCGTTGGCAGTTACGACATCGTCGCCGATGGCATTGTGCAAAGCGGAAACGGATTCAAAGCAACCAACTATGACATCGCGTTTACATCCCTCGCCAACGGCCTGACGATCAATCCGGCCGCGCTGACGATCACCGCCAACGACCTAACCAAAACGTTTGGGGATGCCTTTGGCTTCGTGGGCGATGAGTTCAGCTCCAGCGGACTGCAGAATGGCGAGACGATCGATCTGGTGACACTCGCAAGTGCTGGTGCACCAGCCGCGGCCGATGCCGGCAGCTACGGCATCACCGCTTCGGCTCCTACAGGTGGTGGAACCTTTGACGCCACCAACTACGACATCACTTTCAACGACGGAACCTTCACCGTCGACAAGGCAGCTCTATCGATCGCCGCCTTGGCGCAGGGCAAGACTTACGGTTCGAGCACTCTCGATCCAACTGCCTTCGAAGTTTTTGGGCTACAAAACGGTAACACGGTCTCGCAGGTATCGTTCGATACTGCCGGACAACCAGCAACGGCAAGCGTTGGCAGTTACGACATCGTCGCCGACGGCATTGTGCTAAGTGGCAACGGATTCAAAGCAACTAACTACGACATCGCGTTTACATCCCTCGCCAACGGCCTGACGATCAATCCGGCCGCGCTGACGATCACCGCCAACGACCTAACCAAAACGTTTGGTGATGCCTTTGGCTTCGTGGGCGATGAGTTCAGCTCAAACGGACTGCAAAACGGCGAGACGATCGATGCAGTGACACTCGCAAGTGCCGGTGCACCGGCCACAGCCGACGCCGGCAGCTACGGCATCACCGCTTCAAATCCAACGAGCGGTGGAACCTTTGACGCCGCTAACTATGACATCACTTTCAACGACGGCACGTTCACCGTCGGCAAGGCCGCTCTATCGATCGCCGCCTTGGCGCAGGGCAAGACTTACGGTTCGAGCACTCTCGATCCAACTGCCTTCGAAGCTTTTGGGTTGCAGAACGGTAACAGCGTCTCGCAGGTATCGTTCGATACTGCCGGACAACCTGCAACGGCAAGCGTTGGCAGTTACGACATCGTCGCCGATGGCATTGTGCAAAGCGGAAACGGATTCAAAGCAACCAACTATGACATCGCGTTTACATCCCTCGCCAACGGTCTGACGATCAACCCCGCTGCATTGACGATCACCGCCAACGATCAAACCAAAACGTTTGGGGATGCCTTTGGCTTCGTGGGCGATGAGTTCAGCTCCAGCGGACTGCAGAACGGCGAAACGATCGACTTGGTGACACTCGCAAGCGCCGGTGCACCAGCCACAGCCGATGCCGGCAGCTACGGCATCACCGCTTCGGCTCCTACAGGTGGTGGAACCTTTGACGCCACCAACTACGACATCACTTTCAATGACGGAACCTTCACCGTCGACAAGGCAGCTCTATCGATCGCCGCCTTGGCGCAGGGCAAGACTTACGGTTCGAGCGTTCTCGATTCAACTGCCTTCCAAGCATCCGGGTTGCAGAACGGTAACACGGTCTCGCAGGTATCGTTCGATACCACCGGACAACCTGCAACGGCAAGCGTTGGCAGTTACGACATCGTAGCCGATGGCATCCTGCAGAGTGGCAACGGATTCAAAGCAACTAACTATGACATCGCGTTTACATCCCTCGCCAACGGCCTGACGATCAACCCCGCCGCACTGACGATCACCGCCAACGACCTAACCAAGACGTTTGGGGATGCCTTTGGCTTCGTGGGCGATGAGTTCAGCTCCAGCGGACTGCAGAACGGCGAGACGATCGATCTGGTGACACTCGCAAGTGCTGGTGCTCCGGCCGCAGCCGATGCCGGCAGCTACGGCATCACCGCTTCGGCTCCTACAGGTGGTGGAACCTTTGACGCCACCAACTACGACATCACTTTCAATGACGGAACCTTCACCGTCGACAAAGCAGCTCTATCGATCGCCGCCTTGGCGCAGGGCAAGACTTACGGTTCGAACGTTCTCGATCCAACTGCCTTCCAAGCTTCCGGGTTGCAGAACGGTAACAGCATCTCGCAGGTATCATTCGACTCCACCGGACAACCCGCAACGGCAAGCGTTGGCAGTTACGACATCGTCGCCGATGGCATTGTGCAAAGCGGAAACGGATTCAAAGCAACCAACTATGACATCGCGTTTACATCCCTCGCCAACGGTCTGACGATCAACCCCGCCGCATTGACGATCACCGCCAACGACCAAACCAAAACGTTTGGGGATGCCTTTGGCTTCGTAGGCAATGAGTTTGCCGCGAGCGGACTGCAGAACGGCGAGACGATCGATGCAGTGACACTGGCAAGTGCTGGTGCTCCGGCCGCAGCCGATGCCGGCAGCTACGGCATCACCGCTTCGGCTCCTACAGGTGGTGGAACCTTTGACGCCGCTAACTATGACATCACTTTCAACGACGGAACCTTCACCGTCGGCAAGGCGGCTCTGATGATCACCGCGCTGAATCAATTCAAGCCGGTCGGCAACTCCATCACGCTCGATCCGTCGGCCATATCGACTGCGGGTTTAATGAATCACGACACGATCGATGGGGTGACGCTGGCCAGTCCTGGTAGCATCCATGACGCGCCGCTGGGTGTCTACGAGATCACACCCTCGGATCCTTTTGGTAACTTCGACGCGGACAACTACAACATCACGCTCGTGGAAGGGAAACTGATCGTCAGCGGCATCGGTTCGGGGCAATACGCCTACGACCAATTCATCCGCTACGACGACTACAACCGATCCATCGAATCATTGATTCCAAGCGTCCAGCAAGGGGCGATCACTTTCAGTTATCCGCTGATCGGCGGACAGCCCCCGATCGAGTCTGAAGCGGGCGAGAATCTTAGCGACGGTGTTGAGGATACTGAGGGTGCAAACGACGCGGGAGACCTGGAAATTTCCGAGGTCTTCATCCAACAGGAAATACGTGTCCGCAGCCAAGATTAGGCATTCTCCTTAAACCTCCAATGTTTTGTGGCATCCTGCAAACTTCGTCGTAGGATTTGGAGCCCCCCCCTTTCTTCTGGCTACCCTGACCCAATGAACGCCATGACCATTCAATCATCATTCTCGCTTCCGATTCTCTTCCTCCTCGGCACGAGTGTGCTTGTCGCTCAAGATGACTCGGAGCCCGCGGTTGCCAGTGAACCTGCCATCACGGCCGAGATTCAGAAATCGCATCCTGCTCAAGCTACTATCGGCGAGGCTCTGCAGCAGTACGGCCGCGGCAATGCGGAACAAGCTTTGAAGTTGTTGGTCGCTGCCCACAAATCCCATCCCGACCTCGCCCCTGGCGAAGTCATCTTCGCACAACTGGCCTTTGCCACCAATCAACCCGTAGCGGGTCGCAAGGCACTAGAAATGGCCGCGATCCATCATGCCGATGATCCGGAACTATGGAACATTCTGGCCGACCTAGCGCTGCGTGGTGGACGACTGGCCGAATCCGAAGTCCTTTTCCAGCATGCGTTACAGGTAGCCGAAGGCTATTCGGACAACGAGGCTCGACGAGCAAAACAATCGATCAACGCCCAAGCCGGGTTGGCATCGATCTATGAACGGCGACAGCAATGGACGTCCGCCGAAGAGCATCTGCGAAAGTGGATCGATCTGGCCCCGAAGAACTCCCAGGCTTGGCAACGACTCGCGGGCGTCTTTTTCAAGACGCAGCAATACGATATCGCGGAGCAAACGCTGGTCAATCTCAGCTCATTTGACAAGGCCCAGCCGATTCCCGAAGTCGCGATGGGATTGATGTATCAACAGGCGGGTCAACACGAAAAGGCCGAACAAGCGATGCGATCGGCACTCGAGAAGGACGCCGAAGGATTTACAACGCAACTATCGGTCGCTCGATGGGCTCTGTCGGCAGGTGATCAGGAAACATTGCAGAACTGTGCCGCCAAGGCGAAGGAATTGAACCCCGAATCGCCAGCCGTCGATGCATTGCTAGGAATGGCCCAGCGTTTCGCCGGAAATCCAGCCCAAGCGGAAGCCATTTTCAGTGAGATGCTCGACAAAAATCCGGCCAGTTTTGACGCCACCAACGGATTGGCAATGGCTCTGTTGGAACAGGATGACGAGCCAAAGCACCACAAGGCTTTGCAGCACGCCCAAATGCTCGTGAAAAGCAACCCCGATCAACGTACCACGCGGGGCCGTGCAGCGGCGGCCACGTACGCTTGGGCACTCTTTCGTCTGAATCAATCCGAAGCGGCCGCCAAGGTCATCAACAGCGTGATCACCAGCGGCGAGATCTCGCCGGAAACCAGCTACTTTGCTGCGGCTATCGCAAACCAAAATGGCGAACCACAATTAGCCCAAGAACTTCTCAAGGGCGCATTGAGCAGCCACATTGCGTTCGCTCAAAAAGCAGCTGCCGAGGAACTCTTGTTTGAGATTTCTAATCAAGGTCCCGACAGCGACAAAAAGGACTAACCTTTATCGCGGCAAACGTGCAGATTCCCCCCCATCGCGCACGCGTCAAATCCCGAATTAATGTGCGTATTGGCCGATTGGGCCGATTGGTGCCACCCACTTATCGCTCTTATCGCTTTCAACTATCGTTTTGCTAGCTTGACCTGCTCGTGCTAGCAAGATTTTGGTGGTAGCGTCAACTCCGCCACACTTGGGATCGCCCCACGAGCTCGAACCCGCTGGGGCGCGCTGAGGAACGAAAGCTTGACGAAGAAAAGGTGGCCGGTACGAATGGCACGGGCTTAGTTCCTCGAGGCACTTAAGTGCGTGGGTTTGGCAGAATGACTTTCAGGGTCGAGGCGGTTTGGTTTTTAATCATTTTGCCCTTCAATCATTTTGCCAATTTTTATTGCAGGGTCACCAAGAGGAAATCTAGGTGATTGGCACCGACTGTCACATTGCCAAGACACTTCCAACGATTTAGTAGCCCAGGCGTAGACCACTTTGGCAGCAGCAGATTCAACGGTGGGGATCGCGTTGAGCGTAGCGATCAATTGAACCGCGTCGCCATCCGCCTTGGGAACAACCCGATAGACCAACTCGATCGCGCCCCCGCGACGAGCCATTTCTGCGGATGCCAGTTGATAACTCTCGCAAAACTGCTTCAGTTCCGATTCCCAACCCTGGGTGGCGCTCAACCCAACTAGTAACGTCAATCGCCATGCCTTCGGTTTATATCCGTTGCCATATATCTCGTGACTTTCGGTTTCGGAACGATTGAACTGAGTCGCCAGTGCAACGACCAGCAATCCAAACCCGGCAACCCAATACTGTCCCGCGCCAACCGCCATACCGACAACCACCGCTGCCAATTCGAAAGCAACGTCACGTGTCGCCGGCACCGCGGTGCGGAAGCGGACGGTCGACAGCGGCAAATCTGGGTGCCTGGCACCGATTGCCCCGATTGCCCCCATTATCGGCGCGAGCGCACGACAAGATCCTGCGAGTCGCTCGAACGATCGCCGACGTTGCTGGCGATGAGTCGATCGATGAAACGCACCTCGCCGAAGCGATCGGCTACCGCAGCCTGGACCGCGACTTCTGGAGCTAACACGTAGCCCGCGTAGTAACGCGGACGCTCGATACTTTCTCGTCCATTTCGAAACGCGGATTCTCGCTGGCCAAACCAACAGAGGCCCCATCGCTGGTAACGGGATGGGATCACTCTTGACCGCTGGTCAGGGCGTCTAACTCAATCCGGGTGATCTGCGATTCGGCCAGTCCGTTGTTCTTGGTGCGGTCTCCGGCACAGTGGCCTAACAGGATTGCATCCTTGGTGAAGTCCATCGCGGTGTAACAGTACCATCCGTCGGGATTGTCAAACAGCGTGATCGATGGATGCCAGGTCTTGCCTTCATCCTCGCTGATGGCGAGCGACAGCGGAGTGCGTTTTCCGCGCAGCTCCGCTGCAATGTTCGCGTGATCATTCCATACGCAAACCAGTCGATCGCTGCCAGGAATGCGTTCGATGGTGGCGGGTGACGTGGGAGACTGGAGCGTGGAAGGAGCGAGTGCCGACCAAGTTTCCCCACCATCGGATGAATGGCTGACCAGTTGGCTGCCGGCATTCGAGCGGACAAACATCATCACGCGACCATCGCGAAGTTCGACGACGCCGGGTTCCTGCGCAAGATTCCGCTTGCCGCTGTCGGGGGCATGCGCTTGCAAGATCGACTGACTTCTTCGCCACGTGCGGCCCGCATCGTCGCTTAGGTAACAGAGGACACGTCCTACCCAATCAGGCTTTTCCCATTCAGGTGAATTGTGCAGTGCCACGGGCGCCACCAACCGTCCATCCTTCAGCTGAATCACGCGATCGTTGTTCAACACATAGTAGCCAACATCTGCATCGGGAATCATCGCCACCGGTGGGCTCCAGGTCGCAGCCTCATCCTTGCTGAAGCGAACCACGGGCCGACAATCCTCGAGTGAATGCTTGGTCAAATAGAACATCGCGATACGCCCATCGGCCAAACGCAGTAGCGACACCGACATGACATTGAACCCCGCTTCGTTCTCCAAAATCCGAGTGTCCGTCGCATCCCACGACTTGCCTCCATCCGTCGAATATCGCCCCGCCAGAAAGGCCGAGGCATGATCGTCGCCGCCACCCGTGAAATGGGTATAAACAAATAGCACACGGCCATCTTTGAGCTCGATAAAATCGCCTTCGCTGTTTCGTGGATTGGAGGCCGTCGGCGGCAGCCGTAGCGTCACCTCAGGAGTGAGAGCCGCATCCTCCGCGAGCGCGCTGTTGGCGATCGACACGAACGCCAACGACAGGATCAATTTGAGTGAAAAACAGGAGAACACAGGGGATGGGAAACGCATGGGCGGGAGACCTCGTCTGATAAAGAGCGTTTGTGGAAGGGCAAGGGCAAGGGGCGGCAGAGAAGGGTGTCCACTCGGCGGAACTGCGAGCGGGATACCCTGTGACAATCTTAATCGCTTTTCATCCGAACCGGATAAAATCCCCACTCCCCACTCCCCACTCCCCACTCCCCACTCCCCACTCCCCACTGAGCATCAAATGACAACCCCCGCCCCACCCCAAGCAGGCCCAAGAACGCTTCGTGTTGCTTCGGTTCAATTCGAGGCATCGCCAGCGGACAAGGAGGCCAACTTTGCCAAAATCGAAGCGTTCGTTCGCCAAGCCGCCGAGCGGGGCGTGCGATTGGTCGTTTTTCCGGAGTGCTGTATCACCGGCTATTGGTTCATCCGCAACGTCAGCGAAACGCAACTCGCCGAGATTGCCGAGCCGATCCCGAACGGGCCGAGCACCCAGCGGTTAATCGCCTTGGCCCACAAATACGACATCACCGTGGCGGCGGGCTTGTTCGAAGCCGGCGAGCAAGGCGAATTCTACAACAGCTATGTGGTCGCGCTGCCGGACGGAACCACCCATTGCCACCGCAAGCTACAAGCGTTCGAGCACCCCGCCATTCGCAGCGGCGCCGCGTACACCGTTTTCGACCTACCGGAGGGTTTCCGAGTGGGCGTCTTGATTTGCTACGACTGCAACCTGATCGAAAACGTCCGGATCACCGCATTGCGTGGCGCAGAAATCCTGATTGCTCCTCACCAAACGGGCGCAGTTCGCAGCAAAAATCCCCATTTGATGGGAATCATCGACCCGCAACTGTGGAACCGTCGGCATGAGGATCCCGATGCGATTGAACGCGAGTTTCGTGGCGACAAGGGGCGAGGATGGCTGATGCGATGGTTACCCAGTCGTGCGCACGACAACGGCATGTTTCTGATCTTCAGCAACGGCGTCGGCGTCGATGACGACGAAATTCGCACCGGCAACGCGATGATCCTCGATCCCTACGGCCGCATCCTCAGTGAGACATGGAAGGCTGAAGAAACCATGGTCGTCGCCGACTTGGATCACAGTCTGCTCGCCGATGCGACGGGCCGAGGTTGGATCCAGGCTCGTCGGCCTGAACTCTACACTCCGTTGACCGTTCCGACGGGGCTTGAACGCGATACGCGCGAGTTGAAATTCAAGGAATAGCCGAGAACTTCACCGAGAACGAGGAGGAGAAGAAGAACGAGGAGAAGTTGGCCAACATCCAACACGAAAAGCCCTGGTGATGAATCACCAGGGCTTTCGTTTATATAAAAAAGGGCTGAACCGCGAACTACTTGAGTTCGATCGATCCACCAGCTTCTTCGATTTCAGCCTTGATCTTGTCGCAATCTTCTTTCGAAGCTGCTTCCTTCAAGGTCGCTGGGCAGCTTTCAACCATCTTCTTGGCTTCCATCAGCGAAGCGCCGGTCAGGTTCTTAACGACCTTAACCACGTTCAGCTTCTTGTCGCCGAAACCGGTCAGGATGATGTCCCATTCGGTCTTTTCTTCGACAGCCGCACCACCACCATCGGCAGCAGCAGCCATGACGACTCCACCACCGGCAGCAGGCTCGATGCCGTGGACATCCTTCAAGTAGTCGCTTAGCTCTTTAGCTTGCTTCAGGGTCATACCGGCGATCTTGTCGCCCATTTCTTTCGCTTCGGCGCTGAACTCGGCGACCGCGGTGCCTTCATCGGACATTTCTAATACCTCAAAAACAGTTGGTGATTTGTTACGGAACGACTAACAAAAGAGCAACTACTCGTCGCCTTCTGCGATTTTCTTAATTTGACTGTTAAGCTTCTTGCCCGGACCGAGAAGTGCGGCCGACAATTGCGATCCAGGACCAAGAATTTGACCTGACAACATCGAAATTTGCTCTTCACGATTTGGCCACTTGCTGACTTCCTTCAAGCGATCCGCATCTAGCTTTTCGCCATCCATGACACCGCCAGCAGCGGTAAACTTCGCATACTTGCTGCTGTCCTTGTCAAGTCGAACAAGCTCCTTGACAAGAGAGACGAAATCAGTCGCCCCCCAGCAAACAGCGACTTGCCCTTGAGTTCCCTCAAAAGCATTTGCCAGCGAAGACCCTTCGGTCGCTCGCCGAGCAAGAGAATTCTTGACGACCAGCATGCGAATATTTTTCGCATCGAGTTCGCCACGAAGTTCGTTGGTAGTGATGGCATCCATCCCGACATAGCTCACCAGGACAGCGTCTTCAACACCATCTAGTTCGCGTTTGATGTCGCGAGTCACCAATTCTTTGACGTATTTACTCATCGGTTGGGTTCACTTAATTGCGATTTGTGCAACAGAACGTCTAGTTCAAAAGCCTGATAATCTAAAAGACTTGCTAGTACGCAACTCTCACACTGGGGCTCATCGTTGCACAGATGGCAACGCCTTTGATATAAGTGCCCTTTACGGATTGTGGTTTCATGCCAGAGACGAAATCAACGAACGCGGTAATGTTTTCAGATAGCTTCTCTGAATCGAAGCTCATCTTGCCAACCATCGCGTGAACGTTGCCGCCCTTGTCGTTACGAAACTCAACCTTACCCGCCTTGTACTCGCCAACAACCTTGGCAACATCGGGGGTAACCGTTCCGGCACGCGGGCTCGGCATCAAACCACGAGGGCCAAGGACGCGTCCGAGCGGACCCACCAAACCCATCATGTCAGGGGCGGCGATACACACGTCGAAGTCGGTCCAACCGTCTTTGATTTTCTTGGCTAGGTCTTCTTGACCCACTTCGTCGGCACCGGCTTCTTCAGCAGCCTTCGCCGCGTCGCCTTTAGCGAACACAACGACGCGTTGAGTCTTTCCGATCCCGTTTGGCAAAACAATGCTGCCACGGATGATTTGATCAGCTTGGTTAGGATCGACGCCTAACCGCATATGAACTTCGACCGTTTGATCGAACTTGGTCAAATCGTATTTCTTGAGTGCGTCGACTGCTTCGCCTAGCGGCAGCAGGTTAGCAGGCTGCTTAGCGAGTGACGCACGGTAACGCTTGGATTTCTTACCCATAGGGTCTCGACTCTCATATATGTCGGGTGGTTCGGCGAGGTCACCTGGCCCTTCCGATGCTCACGGTGACCGCTAGTTGCGATTCACAGCACGCCGGATGGCGGCAAACTCTCCCACTTATAAAACGCGATGCTCTGATCTCGCGAAGCGGAAGAATGTCGCCAATTCACTTCGGGACGTCAACGGCAAACGATGCTTCTTGCGATAGTTTTTGTAAGATTCTTATAGAAACTTGCTCGACCAAACTCTCCGGATCGTCAAATCCCCATGTCAGAATCGAACCCAAAGCCCAATTTTGGCGAAGATTCCGCTATAAACGCGGTTTCACTCTGCACATCAAAATGCGTGCCATGCGAGGGGGGTATCCCCAAACTCGATCGCGTCCAAGCCACGCAATGGTGCCGCGCCACCCCGTCCTGGACACTCAGCAGCGATGCAAATCGAATCTCGCGGACGATGAAATGCAAAAACTTTGCCGAAGCGCTGACCCATCTGAATCAAATCGCAGCCTTAGCCGAGACGGAACAACATCATCCCGACCTTCATCTGACGGGCTACCGGAACCTTGGCATTGAATTGACAACGCACGCGATCGACGGGTTAAGCATGAACGACTTCGTGTTGGCGGCAAAGATCGACCAAGCGCTGGACGCCGGCGGTTAAAATACAAACGGTGCAATCGCAGCGGTGAGGTCAAACGGGGACGCTCAAAACGGGATAGCTCGATACGGGCCGCTTAAAATGGGCCGCATAAAATGGGCCGCTTACGAAACACCCGGCCTTAACCAATCGCGGCACGGCCACCACCGCGCTCAAAAACAGCGGCTTTTTACCATAAAAGCCGCCAGATTCAGCGAGCATCCGGACGATACCCCAAGCTTCGCTCGTAGCGCAATCGTCACCCTCGGTCTACCGCTTCACACGGATCCCTAACTCCCTTTCGCGACCCGACCATGATCGAAATCGCCCGCCATCGAGCCCTTGCATTGCTTTCCGAATGCACCGGAGACGAGATTTGGAGCGTCGAGCATTGTCATTTACGGCGTGTTCCGGAGCACTGGATCGAAGAGGACGCCACCCCACTGGAGTCGGGATTTCGCTCGGACAACCAGACGATTTACGTGGGAAAACAGCGGGTAAATCAATACCACGGCGTTCGCGATGTCGATTTGGCGGTCCGAATCGGGCGTGCACTGGGACTCGATGTGGAACGAATCACGGCGAATTCCTTGAGTCGGCGTGGGATCGTTTTAGCGATCAAAGAGGCGATCATGGACGGCGAATAAGCTTTTTAGCCAAAAGCGACTTGCCGAGAAGGATAGGTTCCTGCCATAATCCCAGGCCCGAAAGACGTTTAAGCAACGATTTACTTTCGCACCCACACACATTGTGATTTAGATAAGAGAGAGCTCTGATGGCTGGTCGTAGCAAGAAAAAAGCAGATACCGTGTTCCTCGTTTGCGAAGAAACCGGAGATTACAACTACACCCTTCAGCGTAAAGCTGGCGGCGAAAAGCTTCGCTTGAAGAAGTACAGCGCCCGTTTGCGCAAGCACACTTGGCACATCGAAAAGAAGAAATAGTCTTCGCCAGCAGCCGGGGCAGAGCGAAAGTCAGTCCGATTTTCGTGTCCGCCCCCCACAACCGAGGCCAATCGTGGTCGCATGGTCGAAAGTCCGTGCGACTTTTGCTATTTGGCACCAGGACACTCACTCCTCCTATTTGCGGAGTCAAGGATGCAGCGCCGATGGCGGATCATTCCCCACGATGCTTCCCGCGTGGAGCAACTCGCAGCCTCCGCTAGGGTTCCCGCTGTGGTCGCACAGCTTCTCGTCAGCCGGGGCATCTACAACGCCCAGGACGCAGCCCAGTTTCTCAGCACGAAACTGAAGGACCTGCGAGACCCCAAGGAATTGCCCGGGATCACGGACGCCACTCGGATCATCGCCGCTGCGATCGACGAGAAATTGCCGATCACGATCTATGGTGATTACGATTGCGACGGGATGACCGGAACCGCAATCCTCGTCAACGGTTTGCGATTGCTTCGCGCCGACGTCAGCTACCATGTCCCCAATCGACTCGAGGATGGGTACGGCTTAAACGAAGCTGCGATTCGGAAACTTGCGGATCGCGGAAAGCGGTTGATCATTTCGGTCGACTGTGGGATCACGAGCCGCGAACACGCCGAACTGTGTCGCGAACTCGGTGTCCAACTGATCATCACCGACCATCACACGATCGATGGCGAACTGCCTCGCGCGGATGCGGTTGTCCACCCACGACTTCCCGGCACAAACTATCCGTTTGGCGAACTGTGCGGGGCGGGCGTCGCCTTCAAACTGGCCTGGGCCCTTTGCCAACAAGTCGCCGGTAGCGACCAAGTCACCGAACCGATGCGGCGATTCCTGAGACAATCACTTGCACTGGCGGCAATCGGCACCGTCGCCGACGTTGTCCCGCTGCTGGACGAAAACCGCGTCTTGGTTGAACACGGGCTGAAAACACTCCGCGCCCAACCGTTGCCCGGGCTCGCCGAACTGATGAAGGTCACCAAGCTTGACCAAGCATCCTCGGTCACGTCCGACAGCATCGCGTTTACGATTGCCCCCCGACTGAACGCCGCAGGCCGACTTGGACAAGCCCAGTTAGCGGTGGAACTGTTAACGACCCCCGGCGGCGAGCGTGCCGTTGCCCTAGCCGACTACATCCACCAACTCAATAACGATCGCGACACGCTACAGCGGAGCGTTTATCTTGCCGCACAAAAACAAGCAAAAGATGAATTCGATACCGAAGCGGACGCGGCTCTCGTCCTCGCCGGAGTCGGATGGCACCCCGGGGTGATCGGAGTCGTGGCTGGGCGTTTGGCCGAAAAACACGCCAAACCGGTACTGATTCTCTCCATGGACGCGACGGGCAAGGCCCAAGCGGTGGGCTCAGGCCGAGTCGGAGGAACGGGAATTGATTTACACGAAGCGCTAAGCGAATGCAGCGAGCGATTGCTCAAATTCGGAGGCCACCAAGCGGCCGCGGGATTGACCATCGCGGAAGACCAAATCGCGGCATTTCGAGGTGACTTCTGTGAAGCGGTCGCTCGCCAATGGTCCGAGCGCGAGATTGTCCCAGAGATCGTCATCGACGCCGAAGCCTCGTTTGGTCAACTTAATCTCGAAACGGTCAAACAGATCGAGACGCTGGCACCATTCGGAGCCGGCAATCCCCGCCCAACCTTGTTTTGCGGCAACATCGAACTCGATGAACCGGCCCGGCGGATGGGCGGCGGCGATCGGCACTTGACCGTCAAACTTCGCCAGGGCACCAAAACGATTCGGGGCGTTGCCTTTAGCGCGGGCGATTGGTGCGATCCGCTAAACGCCGTCGACGGACCGATTGAAATTGCCTATCGCCCGGTGATTAACGAGTTCCGTGGATTCCGCAAAGTGGAAATCCACCTGGTCGATTGGCGACTCGCCAACCAGCACGGAAGCACGGACCCGCAAGCGACAAACACCGACAGTCTAGTCGACGCTTAAGTCCGCACCGTTTCAGCGGAAACGTCTGGCGCTGGACGCCGCTGATTCTTGGCCTCGCGAACGATCACCCCCGCCTGCCGACGCGCAAGCTTTGAAGTTGCGTTTTTCGATGTGCTCAGGGCTGCTTGATGTGCTCAGGGCTGCTTGATGTGCTCAGCGCTGCTCGATGCGCTCAGGGCCGAAGGCCCCCAGCGATTCACTGAGTTCCCCGAACCCCGCTGGGCTCGGCTCGGCTGGGCTGGGCTGGGCTGGGCTGGGCTGGACAAACTTCCGGCGCCTTACCCTAAATCGAAGAACGGCCCCTAGATACAAAAACGCAAATCCAAAGCTTGCGACTCGGGTTAGGTTTCAGCTAAGCCGGGTACGTTCGCACGTGCCGCGACAGGCGAAAACAACAGGTCGCTTTGAGACGAAACGAAAGCGGGGCAGACCCTTTACCAGAGCCTGCCCCTTTCGGCGCGACGGAGCGCTTCGCCGGCAACCGAAGCTTACGTTTCTTGACAGCTCCCTGGGATCCTAGACGTCCCGGAGCCGAGTGAGACTAGTTTGCGGATTCAGCCGATCGGCCACCACGACCGCCGCGATCTCCGCGATCCCCACCACGATCTCCGCCGCGACCGCGACCACCACGGTCACCGCCCACTGCGCCGCCACCGCGAGGTCCGCCACGCATGCCGCCTTGAAGCCCTTCGGGGAACTCAAACTTGGCGCCCTTCATTTTCTCGAACGCCGCTTTCTGGTCCGCAGTCAAAACAGCGAGCACTTTGCCTTCGATCTCTTCGCGAACCTCTCCGAATGCTTCTCGCATTTTGTCTCGATCGCCCGCGGCCATCAGCTCACGCATTTTCTCTCGCATTTCCGTCTGAATCGTTTCACGAGTGGTCTCAAACTCCTTCTTCTGAGCGTCGGTGATCTTGAGCGTTTCTTGAACCTCTTCGCTACTGAGCGCTGCAATCCCTTGGACTTGAATGGCGAGTTCGTTCAATCGCGAAAGCTGCTCGGGCAACAGCACCTCTTCGAGTTGTTCGCGCATCTTGCCGCTGCGTTCTTTCCGCTCGGCTTGCATCTTTTGGAAGAATTCAGCGCGTGCTTCTTCGCTGGCATTGCGGAAATCAAAGTCCGGCCGCCCTGCACGCTGACCGCCGTCTTCGCGAATTTTCTTGAGCGCCTCGACTTGCTCAGGCATCAACGCGATTTCCTCGCGAACCTTCTCATTCATCAACAGCCCCAACGTGGGATCACCTCCGCCGGGACCGCCGAAACCGCCGCCGCCGAATCCGCCACGATTACCACCGCGTCGACCTCCTTCTTGGGCCAACGAATCGCCAACTAACAATGCCGTTAACGATACCGCTACAAGGCAAGCCGCAATGTGTCTGATTTTCATTTGAATCGATCCCCGAATGCTTAAGAGAAGTAACTCTGTGGTTTTGTGAATTCATAGCGGTCCTGTTACTCACAGCCAGGATCCACCGCTACGAGCTTTGCGGGGAAACGAAGCCCGCCCCAGGGACAAGCAAGACCAACAAGGGGCAGACGATTTCTCAGAAAAGCTCTAAGACATGAAACCAACGAAGCAGCCGAAGGTTTCGGTCGTTTCAAAAAACGACCGAAAAAGCAAGAAACCAGAGCCAAGACGCGGTTTTCAGTTCGCCGCGGAGGCCGCCGCACGCCAAGGACGGCGGAAGCGATCGCGAACCTCGCCGCCCAACAGCACACATTTGCCTTCGATAGCTTCCTCACCAAACGTCAACAAAAAGACGTGGCTCCCCTTGTCCGCCATCCCCGGCGACTGCAAAAACCAGCGATCGGTCTTGGGCGTGCGCTGCCCCACGCCAAGCCCTCCTTCGCCGATATACACAACGCCACTCTCGTCGTGTTTGCCGTCACGAATGGGCACGGTCCGTTTGATGTTGTGACCATCGGCTTCGCAAACCAAATCCACGTCATACTTCTCAAACAACGGGACCCAACTTTGCAGCGCCGAACTCGGCCCTTTCACTGCGGGAAAGACCGGGGTGTGATACTGCGCGACAAGCCAGCGATACTGAGCTCGCGAGGACGCCAGCTCTTTTTCGAGCCACTGGGCCTGATCCCCCGCCGTGCTGATCTCGGTGTTGAGCGTCACGAAGCGAGCGGCCGGCGTGATGTCGATCGCGTAGTAATTCGGGTCGTCATCGGGAAACCCAAAGACCTCATTGAACGGCTTGCCTCGGTCATGATTGCCGCGCGCCGGGATCACGGGCAACAAGCGGTTGTCCTCGGTGACGGTCAATTCATGATCGGACAACCACATCGACCACTGGGCCACATTCGGCCCGCTGACGATGTAATCGCCGCCGTGAGCGAGCGCCAAAATATCATCCGCAGGATCCTCGTTGGCAAACGAGCGACTCAGCATTTGCGACATCATCTGATTCATGCTGCGGCGCTCTTTTTGATCACTTCGTGAATCACCCCCATGCATCATCGAGAAGGGACGATCGTTATCCGGAGCGGTTAAAAAGTAGAATACCGGCGACGCTTCGCCGTCGCTGGTCATTTGAACTTCATAGTTCGTCGAGGGCTTCAGATCGGTCAGCCGCACATGGTGGTAATACAACTCGACTTGCCCGCCGGTAAACCGCCCGCTGATCGCCGCCACCACCCCCTCATCCTGATCGCTTCCTTTGACTCGGTAGCGAAGGGTGTGCTGCGATCCACTCTCGGCGGTGCTCCAAGAGATTGTTGCCGATGTCGCAGGATCGGAATTCCAAGTGACGCGCCAATGCGCCGGCTTCGTCCCCTCTAGCGGAGCGTCGGCAGCAACATTGGAACTCACGCCGAAACAAAATAGGGCCCCCAACAGCGGAGCCAAGCAAAACGGCATACGAAGCAACGAAAACAAGGGCTTACGAAACATGCGATCAATCGTCTAAGTCAGAGGAAGCGAGGTCAGCAGAGAAGGTGCGATTGTACATCAAAGACTTACTCGCCGTAAAAATCAGCGGCGACAAAACCAACGCCAACGGCACCCCTCCGTTTGCCACTCGAATCAGCGATTCGGGCCAAGCGTTAAAACCAAAGGCCGTCATACGACTGAGCGCCGTGACCACCCCCCAACATGCCATATAGACTGCGATGGCACGCCAACGCGTGACCAACAATAACACGCCGGCGACAACATCGATCACGCCAATCACCAATAACCCTCGCTCCGCCGCCGATTGATCGACGCTACTGCCCAACCATTTGGCGTCCGAAAGCAGGATCAAATCGGTGAACGGCCCATAGAATTGGATCGCTTTGTAACCGTGAACCATGAAGGTCGCCGCGACAGCGAACCGCAGCACCCACAGACCGATGAAGCGGATGCGCGGGATCGAAAAGACCAGCAACGCCATCGGCAATCCATAGCGCACCGCATGCTCGCCCAACGCAAGCTCCGAAAACGCGTCTCCACGAATCATAAAAATCAAGGCGAGCAAGAACATCCACAGGAGAATCCAAGCCAGCGAGGCACGAAAAACAAATCGGCTAACCCAAGGGAGCAAAGCCCCCGACTTCGCTTCGCCCGGACAAAGCGAGAGACGCGCCGTCAACGCGACAAAAAAAGCCGCAACACAACACCCCAATGTGCCAACGTCATCGATTCGCTGTGCGACCTCCTCCGACCAAGACCAATCAAAATACAAGAGCCCGTAAACATCGCTCTCCATTTCGTTTGGCGACCAATAATAGCGTCCCGCCACCCCCACACACTGAAGCACCAACACGAGCAACAAGCAGCGATAAACCCCACTCATCGCGATACACCAAGCGGTGGACTGCTCTGACCCCGCAGGATCTGTCGACACCTCGTTTTCAAGCTGATTCACCTGACGCTGTTCCTTCGCTTCATAATGCGATGACCGGGTCGCCGGGCAACCATGCACGACGATGGTCGCCACTGGCGGATACACCACGCTTCTATCGATAGCCTTCTCTCTACCACCTTCTCTCTACCACCTTGTCTCTACCGACTTCTCTCTACCGCTCAAAAACATAAACCCTCTCAGCGCTCTTCGCTCCCCCCTCCTCTTGGCTCACTTGCAAGCGCAATCACCCATGCGATCAATCGCGACACACAGCAAGCTCCCCCCAGAATGGCAACGAGCGGTGGACGCGCTGATCGAAAAACACGCTGGTGCAACCGCGATCCAATGAGACAAGCAGTGTACTCAATTCCCTCGACACGCCCCGAGCACACGCCCAAAGCACACCACCGGCGACTACCGGCATCGAGTTCACCGCATCGAGTTCACCGCGACGAAAATGACGTGAGTCGCCCTAGCGGAGGCTCAAGCAACCGCCACCCACAAACTTACACCTTGCCGTACAGATTAAAGCTTTCTATGTTATGGGATAGCGTTTCAGCTACATCCCACCTGCCACAACCTGGCAACCTCTGCCCGCCTTCGACATTGAGAGGTCTATATGAACGTGACCAACCGACATCGAATTGACTTCGATTTTCCCTATGTTCGGTGGTGCACGATGATGGCGATCGGGCTGTTTGGGTGCGTGGTCAGTCGCGCCCAAGACGCTTCGTTTGAATCTGCTCCGATCCATTACTTGAGCGCACCGGTGCACGATCCGGTGGCCGAATTAGCGGCGAAAGTCGACGCGGGCGATGTGAGCTTGAAATACGACCCCAAGCATGGCTACTTGAAATCGGTTCTCGAGGCGCTCGAAGTTCCGGTCAGCTCACAAACGCTGGTGTTTTCCAAGACGAGTTTGCAACTGCGCCGCATCACTCCGCGCCGCCCCCGGGCGTTGTACTTCAACGACAACGTGTACGTGGGATGGTGCCAACGAGGCGATGTGATCGAGTTTGCGGCAACCGATGCGAAACAAGGGGCGATGTTTTATACGTTGAGCCAATCGCCCGATGAGACGCCAAAATTCGTGCGTGACCGAGGACAATGTTTGACCTGCCACGCCTCCAGCCGAACGCAGAACGTTCCGGGCTACCTAGTCCGCAGTGTATTTGCCGACCCCGCAGGTCATCCAATCCTTGGTAGCGGCACCTACACGACCGATCACACCAGCCCTTTCGAAGAACGCTGGGGCGGCTGGTACGTCACCGGCACCCACGGCGAGATGCGTCACATGGGCAACCAGACCTACCAACCCGAGGATCAGCAAGACGACCTAGAACGAGGAGCCAATCGCGAGTCGCTCGACGGGATCGTCTCGACGACGCCGTACTTGTCGCCCCACAGCGATTTGGTTGCGTTGATGGTGCTGGAGCATCAGACGCAGATGCATAACGCGATCGCCGCGGCGAATTACGAAACCCGTCAAGCGACCCATCAATCGTACCAAATGAACGAATTTCTTGGTCGCGAACCAGATTTTTTGAGCGAGAGTGCCCAGCGCCGAATCGCCGCGTCGGTGGACCGGGTCGTCAAGCACCTGTTGATGTGCGACGAATTTCAATTGACCTCGCCCGTTTCGGGGACGAGCGGATTCGCCGAGGAGTTTAGCGGCGGCGGGATTCGCGATTCCAAGGGACGATCGCTTCGTGAACTCGAGCTCAACACGCGACTGTTTCGCTATCCGTGCAGCTACCTGATCTACTCGGACGCGTTCGATGGATTGCCCGTTGAGGTCCGCAGCAGGATCATCACACGATTGACAGCGATCCTCAAAAACGAGGTGGACGATCCCGAGTTTGCTCATTTAACTCCCCCCTTGCGTTCGGAACTCCTGGAAATTCTGTGCGAGACAAAGCCCGGTTTTGCCGAAAACAAGGAACACGCGAGTTCCTTGTGAGCAAGAAACTAACGTCGAGGACGCTAATCCCCCCCGACGGAAGTGCATGAATATCCATTCTGAGCTGGAAAATCGGCTTAGCATGTAGCCAGGCGGGGCCGCTTTTCTCGATTTTGGAAGTAAAACGCGAAGTCAACTTGTCAAAAATCGCCAAAGCCGCTATTTTGCGATGCCCCTTTGCTAAAGTGCAAAGCCCCAACTCTTCGCTGAACCGCGAAGACCTGAATACCGTTTAACAATCTCCCTCTCTCGAATTTGACCGACTGAGCCGTAATATGACCATGGATCGCAGCCTCAAGGTGCAAGCCGGGGCAATTAAGTCGCGAAACGTGCTGACTCGGGCTGAGCGTATCGCTCGCCTGACAGAACTGGACCGTTTTGACCCAGAAGCCAGCGTCGTTGGCATGGCGAAAGTACGCGTTCCTAAAGTTTCGCTGAAGAGAAAGAAAAAAGTGAAGAAGGAAGACGATCCGAAGGATGCCAAGAAGAAGAAGTAGAGTTGGGCTTCACCCCCGATCGATTTTGGGAGGGGTGTCCACATCGCTTCGGCATCTTATTCCAGCGGTTCCTTAGCTCATTGCATCGTGAATGGCTTCGTTTTGAGACGGAGTTCAGACAAGCAACTTCGCGATTTCGAGCTTCACAATCGCCGTCTGACCCATCCTGCCTTACGCTTACAGTGAAAGCCGATCGAGTAACACCACGTGAACTCGGTCGGTTTTTTTTTGTCGATATAGAGCTCGATTTTCGGTGTCATCACTAGACCCGATGGGACAGTTGAAGAAACATGGATGGAATGAACCCTCCTCAACAAACGCTCACGGGCTCGAATCCCGATTCGCCAGAACGCGATGACATCGAGAATCCTCGTTTGGGTAAGCAAGCTCCCCTTGCTCTACCGGGCGACGAAAGCAATGTGTGCGATTCAAGCTTGCCCGAAAGCGGGATTGATCCACAACGATTGCCGCGGCCCGACGAGACTCAACCTCTGAAGATTTTGTGGCAGTACGTGATCGTACTGGGCGCGGTCCACTTGGTTGCCCTGCTGGCATTTTTGCCCTTCAGCTTCAGCTACCTGTTCACTTGGTCAGGATTGATTTTCGGCATCCTGGGGCACTTTACCTTTGGGATGCTTGGAATCACGGTGGGTTATCACCGCTTGTTGACGCATCGCGGGTTCAGCTGTCCCAAATGGCTTGAGCACACATTCGCTATCCTTGGCATGTGCAACCTACAAGACAGCCCGTCGCGTTGGGTCGCCATCCATCGCATGCATCATCAACACAGCGACCACCAACCCGATCCACACTCTCCTTTGGTGGGATTTCTATGGGGGCACATGGGTTGGGTGGTTTGTCGACACAAAGACCTCGACCGCACCAGCCACTATGAGCGATACGTTCGCGATTTGCTTCGCGACCCGTTCTATCTGAAACTTGAACGTCGTGGGGGATGGTTCTTTGTGTTCGTCGCTCATGCATTGATGATCGTGTTAGCCGGTGCGACGTTTGGTTACTTCGCCAGCGGCGGCTTGGCTTCGGAATCGCTACGCTACGCCTACAGCTGGGCGGTATGGGCGATCGCGGTCCGAACGGTCTTCGTTCTGCATGGAACCTGGGCGGTGAACTCCCTCTCTCATGTGTTTGGCTATCGCAACTACCAAACGCGTGACAACAGTCGCAACAATTGGTTGGTCGCCTTGTTTTCGCACGGCGAAGGTTGGCATAACAATCACCATGCCGAACCGCGTTCCGCCGCGCATGGCCACCGCTGGTACGAATTTGACATGTCTTGGCGCGTGATCCAATTGCTTGAAATGGTGGGATTGGCCAAGGATGTCGTTCGCCCCAAGGGCTCCGGAAAACGCAAACAACCGACGGGTTAATCGATGAACGAATTTGCTTGCGAGCGTTGCGGATCCCATGCAAACCCGCAGCCTTGCATGCTCGTTTCTGCAGCCTGCTCGCAATTGTCACTGGCTCGGAAACCGCTTCGCTCGACGTTGAGAAAGCCCCCACCACCGAGCCCTTGACTGGGACATCGCCGCGAATCACCGCAACCTCTATGATCCCATGCCTGTGACACGACGCCCGTGATCACAACGATGGAAGCGAAACAAATGACTGACTCGACACCTCCAATGCCTGCCCCCGACTCACCCCACTCGAAGCCCACGGCCGCCGATACAGCGGGGGCAATCGATCGTGGTCCAATCATCCGGCTGGATGATTTCATGAAATGCCGAGGCCTTGTTGGCACCGGGGGCGAAGCCAAAATATTGATCCAAGCGGGCGATGTTTGCCTGAACGGCGAAGTCGAAACGCGGCGGCGAAAGCAGTTGGTGATTGGGGACGTCGTGGACTTTGACGACGAAACCTTGATTGTCAACGAAACCGACTTCGACTGAGCCCTCGACTCAGCAGCCATCCTCGCTGCAGCCCCCGCCCAGTCGAGTCCTACGCGAAATCACGGAGCAGGACGATAGCGGATCAAACGCCCAAAAACTTGTTTGCGGATCTGCCCAGCGAACTCCCCGCCGAACTCGTCCATGTCCTTGTCGAAACTCCATCGATCCGGATCGAACGGATCGTTTCGACGGGGCAGCGCAGCGATGCTGGATTCTGGTACGACCAAAATGAATCGGAATGGGTCATCGTATTAAAAGGCCAAGCCGAACTTAGCTTTGCCGACGGCACGCCCCCAAAGTCAATGTGCCCAGGCGATCATGTGATGATCCCAGCGCACCAAAAGCACCGCATCGAATGGACCTCGCCGAGCGAACCCACCGTGTGGCTCGCGATCTTCTTTCCCTAGCGCAACATCGCCACGACGAAAGTCGCGTTGCCGAACAAAGGGGACACACCGGCAACGCGATGTCCGACTATTCGGCGCCCAGACTGAATAACGAATCGCTGGGGGGACGTTTTCGGCACGAAAACGACACCGCATCATAGTCGTCGATGGCGATCGCATTTGCATCCTTCGGATCCAACAACACACTTTGGCCGCGCCCAGCGTTGCCCTTGCTCTCCGCGTTTTCCGCCATTTCGGTCAGCAGCGATGCCAGAAATCGATAGGCTGCCGGAGTCCCGTCAAGTTCTAAATACTTGCGTTCGGCAGCTAACGGTTGGCCCCCTTGCTTGACCGTTTGTTGATGCGAATAGATTCGCAAACTTCCGGTGGGTAACTCCGCAAGAAGTTGGTGAATTTTCATTTGGTACCTTGAAGGTCAAAGAATGGAGAATCAGCGAGTCGTTTCGCTGATCGCAATGCGAGCCTGGGTTACATCGAGGAATCCGATCGGAACGTACCCCCACAGTCCCCCATCGACGAATGCGGTATTAGCGTCGGCATTATAGAGAGAAACGCAGCGAACGCTACGAAGGCAAAACGCCACGCTCAACAAGAGACATCACGCCCCTCGCTGGTGAATCGATTCCAGCCCTAACGCGGATCATCCGGCGTGAAACGAAGCTTCCCGCGTGACGCGGATCCCGCAAGCGAGAAAGGCTGTATTGGAAAGAAGGAACGTCCGCAGCTCGAAACGTCATCAAAGGGAGCATCACGCAAGGGCAATCGAACTGCGGACGTCATGCGACAAGTACCATTATGCGACCGGTGCCGTGATGGAGTTAGCGGGTTACTAGGTTGAGGAATTTCGCTTCATCGTTTCGATCCAATGCTTCAGCACCGACGCGTCAGATTCGAGGCAACCGACTCTTGTGCCAAGACAGCCGAGCGCCGTACGGTTGGCGTCTTTGCCTGTGGCCGCATCGATGACCCAAGCCGTTCGGGCATTTTCGAAGTCGCGTGTCATAGTGATGCCGTCTCGGGATGCGTTTTCCCGCTCGGTTTGCCTTGCATTATCCGATTGCGTGTGATCCAAACGCTACAGGGGGCATGCCGCAATACAAACCGTGAGGTGCTGCCCATCAAGACTCGCCCTAGTCGAGTTCGCGGCGTTTCGCCTACGACGACAATGTCACAACGATTTTCCTCAAGATAGCTCACCAAGCCTTCGCCAATGTGGCTGTGCACGATCGACTCAACATGCACATGCGAGGCCGTTTTGCGAAGCCACTCAGCTGCCTTGAGGGCGGTGCTTTCAGCCAAATTGCGTCGCGCTGATTCTTCAAATCCTCCCGAAAACAACACCGTGACGACACGTAAATCGGGTTCGGCTCCCCACCCCACCTCCGCGATCTCTTGGAGCGCCGCTTCCGCCGCTTCGGAATCTTCATAGGCGATCGCAATCCGTATCGGATGATTTGCCTCGCGGATCTCGGTCGGACGAACGACCAATACGCTGCACGTGGCATGGGTGGCCACGTAATCGCTAGTGCTGCCTAAAACAATTCGCTCGACCAGCGAGTGTCCGCGGGCGCCGAGGACCACAAAGTCAACACGTTCACGGTTGGCCACATCCACGATGGTCTCGGCGACGTGACCTTCTTTGATGATGTGCTTCAACGTCACATTAGCGCCGTCGAACCTCGACTCTACCTTGGCAAAGGTGGCAACGGCCCGCTCGCGCTCGCGTTCTAAAATGATTTGCACCCAATCGCCCAACAACGTCATACTTCCGGCCGTGGGCACGTACAGCACCGACAGCACTGTGATTTCGACTTTGTCCTCATGAGGCAAGTGAGCCAAGAACCAAGTCGCCTCATTCGCATGTGGCGAATCATCCGTGGCCAACAGAATTTTTCTCATCACAAAGTCTCCCAGGGAAGTTTCTTTCTGGATTGGCGAAATTGGCAAACGCTGTGCCAACTTCGATTTACTTTGCCATGATGCCCGCTTTGGGATTTCCGAGCGAAGCAATCTTTGAGCCTCCACGTGCATCATCACCATGATCCCCCGCTCACGTTACCGCGTGACGTGAGCCTGTGCAGGCGGGTGGCTTGCTTCTGAATCACCGCGAGATTGCGACCCTGTGGATCCATGCGGTGGCATGAAAGCAAGCGGCTGATCCGAACCTCGCTTTGATTCGCCACAAACGAAGGTCGGATTGCAATCGTGATGCGACCCAACCGATGGACGTCTCGCAAAACCAGCCAACGCGCGAAGCCTATCTCAACGTTAGGTTGATGCGATTGAAATCTGGCCCATGCATTTGCTCAGCGCTGATATCCCATGGAGACAAGAGCGCGAACAGGATCAATCTGTCCCCTGGGTCTCGAGGTTTGCGTGCGATTGAATCCGAGTTCACAGACCGCTGACGCTCGTTCACCGCGATCGCAATTGACACACTCGCACACATGCGACGAACCATGTCGCACAGTTGCGTCGGCCCCCTCTCGGCCAACACGCTGGGGCCCGACTCGCTGGGGTCCAACTCTACGAGATCGGCAAAGCTACGATGGAGGGGAAAAGGATTCAACGCAGCGAACCGTTGCTCAACAATCACCGTTGCTTAACAATCATTCATGATCACGTCATCGAGTCGCCGCCGGGGCGTTGGTTGCACCTCGATGCCGTACCCCAATCGCATCAAGACTTGGGGGTGTTGGTCGGATCTCATCAGCTTCGCGAGCTTGGGGCGCAACGACGGCAGTTCAATCGGCTGGTTCATAAACGAGGCATCCACCGACCATGCCGCAGCACGCAGCAGGATCTTGCCGAGGGCTTGTCCACACGCAATCCAATCGGCGGGCATATCCGTTGAGGTGCTGATCAATGCGAGCAGAGGTGAACCTTCGGCGAGTTGGCGATCTTTGGCTGCTTGTTCCGCCCCCCAATCAAACGTGCGGACCATAAAGCTATCAAAATTCGATGCAAAGTTGCTGGCGCCATGCGTGTAAGCGGGAAGTCCATCTCGCCGCCAACTGTGGTTCGAATGACTCCACTTGGCAAGTTCACGTCGAAAGTGACGATCACTCGCCTGCAACCGGTCTCCCTCGGAAACCAGATCCGCGATCGCATGTTTCCCTTGGCTGGTACTCGCAAAATGAAGCCCAACATGCTCGGCTTTCGCATCATCGATCCATTCGGCTTGCAAGGCCGGGTCGACCTCGCGAGGCTCGAATGGGAAGCGATTGGTGCGTCGTTTGGGGATCGCCTCGAAGAGCATCCGTTCGTCATCACACGTTTCGTGCGATCCGGCAACGAGTACGCGGGCGAGCCGATTGGGATTTGCGGGGTCGGGCAGGATCCGAACCAACGTCGCCAGCCCGTCAAACTTCATTGCCAACCGCAAGTGATACAGCGCCGCTCCGCAGCTGATCAGCAACTCACGCTGCTCGGGGTCGACGACGGGGCAAGCCCGCCGCCGATCCGCCATCAGCTCGACACCATCCTTCATGATGCGAAACAGCCAGGGCTGAGTGTTGTAGTTCGACGGCGCCTGGACCGCTTGCCCCACCGCATTGCGGAGTCGCCCAATCAGAGTGGTTTGTGATGTCGATTCCGTACTCATTGATTTGCCACACACTTAAATTGTTTTGTCACATACTTGGATGCGAAGGAAAGTTCGCTACGCCAACGGCGTACTCCAAAAAGGTGCAAACAGTGCGCCACGTCACGGCAATCGAAACATGCGCAGACACATTCCTCTCGCACCAGAATGATCGACAACCGCTCGCTACAGCACGGGGCTGAACAAACGTGCGATGGCGGTACCAACGCGAGCCAACCAGGGTCGGAGTGGCCCGTCCAACGCATTGCTCCACTGAGATTCGGCAAAATCTTGCTCCAGCATGTTGGCGACTTCTGTGATCAAGCTTGGTTCTGCGATCGCCACCATCAATTCAAAGTTCAAGTGCAAGGAACGATTGTCAAAGTTGGTCGACCCGATCAACACCAACTCATCATCGACCAAAACGCATTTTTGATGCAACACGCCTCCTTGATATCGATAAACCGGAATTCCAAGCTCCGCCAACTCTTGTTCGTAGTGGTACCCGGCCATGTAGACCGCCCATTGGTCGGCAACCGAGGGAATCAAGAGTCGCACATCCACCCCACGCGCCCGCGCCATCGACAACGCTACCATCAAGGCGTCATCGGGAACCAAATACGGCGTGCTAATCCACAATCGCTCTCTCGCCGCCCCCGCTACCGCCGCGAACATCATCGTAGCGCGTGGCCGTGGATCGGCAGGTCCGGTGGCACACACCGCTGCTAACCCCGAGTCGTTTTGCGGGTTGGGATCGCGATCCCATCTTGCCTCCGGCAAATCGATCCGCGCCGCCCAGTAGTAGTCACCCGCAAACACGGCTTGAACTTTTCTTGCCAATTCGCCATGGATCTCCACCGCGGTGTCGCGCCACCGCGTCACCCAACTCGCCTTGCCAAGATACTCATCCCCTAAATTCAAACCGCCCACGATGGCGACCTTGCCGTCGACGATCACCAACTTGCGATGATTGCGAAAATTGATTTGAAATCGGTTCACGAATCCTTGCCGTGTGTTAAACGCACGGACGTCGACGCCTCCCTCGGCCAAGCGATCCAAGTAGGCTTGGCTCAGCCGCAAACACCCTACTTCGTCATACAACAATCGCACCACAACCCCACGCGCTGCGGATGCGACTAAGGCCTCGGCAACTCGATTCCCCAGCTCGTCATCGCGAATGATATAGAAAGCGAGGTAGAGATACTCTTGTGCCGCTTCAATCTGGGATAGCAACGTGTCGAAGAACGCTTCGCCGTCAATCAGTAGCCGAAAGGTATTGCCCGTGCAGAGGGGCGTGTCCAAAACATCGGCCAAATACTCCAACGTCGTGTTGGCCGATGTCGTGCTGGCCGACGTTGACCGCGCGTTCACTTCGGTGACCAATTCTCGACGAACCAACTCGACCGATTGGACATACCGCTCGCCTACGGCACGAATCGCTTCTCGATAACCTTCGAAGCGGTGCCGCGCAAACACCCAATACATCGGCAATACCAGGAACGGAATTGTGATCAAACCAATCACCCACGCCACCGCCGCCTGGGATGTACGAACATGACGTAGCGAGTGAAACGCAGATGCGATTGCCAACAGTTCGATCAAAATCACGATCGCGGGAATCACCGTGATGAACCACCACTGGTCGGTAAGTGAATCAAATATCGACATAATAGAACATTGTACCGCAATTAGTTGCCTCGACTCCCAGCCGAGCGCCCCCTCAGTTCGCTCCTTTCGCGTTGCAAACCATCGAAACTACGAGCGTCACAAGCCCAAAAACTCAATTCACCGGCTCGTGGATCCACCGGAGCCTGCATCTGCGGTGCTGTGCACATTGTCTCGCGTCGCCGTTAGCAATCGGTTCTGTTTGTCACGCTCCTTCCACGCTACGTCAACCGGCCGCCCCATTTCCGCTTCGGCCCGTGGTTTGCAAGCTTGCAAGATTTGCACATGGAATACCGCTCGACCGGGGGATTACCGCGTGCAGGTGCATCGAGATGACATTTATCGTTACCACCACCCTCAAGTTTCTCATTCCTGTTTCAATCGTGGAGACCGAAACATGTCAGGATTAATAGCCAAGCGAATCGTTGTCCCCGTCGATTTCAGTAAGATGTCGCTTGATGCCGTCGACCAAGCGCTCGAAATCGTTGAAAACGAAGGTTCGATTGATGTGATCCATGTGCTCTCGACCTTGCCCGCGATGGAGTATGGCAACTTGTATGGCACGGTCACCGATGAAACTCGAATTGAACACGTCAAAAAGAATCTTCGCGAACGGCTGTCCGACGCCAAACACGCCGCGACGACCATTCATGTGAGCATCGGCGATGCGGGGCGTGAAATCACAAGTTTCGCCGAACGCGAACACGCCGATTTGATCGTCATTCCGTCTCACGGCTATGGGTTTGTCAAACATATCTTGCTGGGCTCGGTAGCCGAACGCGTGGTCCGGCTCGCCCATTGTCCGGTGCTTGTGTTACGCAACTAAGCGGTTTGCAACACCGAAGCACGCTGTCTTGAGATATCGACCTGAGCCGAAACTCCGACACTATCCAAGTTGTTTTCGCAGCGTTTCCAGACAGACATCCAACGCGGTTTGAGTGTCAACGCCGATCGCCATCTGCGGCTGGAACGCTTCCGCTCGACCTAACCAGAGTGTGACCCGTTCGATGGGTTTGCCCAACGACTGTGCCATCCGGTAAGTCGTCGAGAGCCCCCAATCATGAGTGCCATGACTGGGCAGCATCTGGATTTGATTCCGGTGCTCGGGGTTCGCCCCCTCAAGTCGCCACAAGCAAACATGCTCGGGCAACCCAATCGCCGCATCCACCACATGAACGTGAGAAGCCAAATCAAGCCAGAACAAGATGTCGATGGGATGCCTAATTTTATGGAGCTCGACAGCGATCGGCGACCGCAACAGCGCGTCGATGACGCACCAGCCAAATTGGTCATCACCGTTCAAACTGCCTAGCCCAAGCACCACTTGGCCGCTTGGATTTACGTTCATCGCGGTCCCCGATCAATGGTCACTGCGTGAGTCGAACAACTAATACAGGGATCATAGGTACGAATCAGTTTCTCGCATTCGGCGGCAATGATTTCATCCGGTTCATGAATCAGTTGCGGTAGATACAAACACAAATCGGATTCGATTTGTCGCTGGTTCTGTGACGTGGGTGGAACAATCTTTGCCTTGGTGACGAGTCCGTCATCACTGATCTCGTAGTGATGGTACATCATCCCACGCGGTGCTTCGGTCGCGGCACATCCGAAGCCGGCCTTGGCAACATGAGGCATAAAGGCTTCCTTCGTTTCACGGTACTCTTCGATGATCAAGATCGCTTGCTGCAAGCAGCTAACGACTTCGATGATCCGAGCGAGGATGGAGCGGAAACGATTTTGCATCAAGGAAGGTGGGGCGATTCGATTTGCCAGACGGAGTGCGTCTGGAACGAGCCGATGACGATTCAGCGTGAGTCGTGCCAGGGGGCCTAGCAAGTAAGACGAAGGGTGATCGCGACGAGTCGAATGCAGGGCGTTGCTGTGAGCCACCTGAGTTTCGGCGAAATCCCGCTCATACTCGCCGACATCGATTGCGGGAAATCGCGTCGACGCAATCACGCCTTCGTTCATCGCGTATTCATCGGGATGATGCAGCGCCACCCACTCGCAATCGGGCTCGAACGAGGGAAAGTCAAATCCAGCGATCCACTCCGCCGAGTCGATCGCCGCATCGAGCGCCCCACAAAGGGGTTGCAACAATGACGTCAGTTCATCCCGCGACGGCAAGCGATGAAAGCCGCCTACCCGAACGTTGACCGGATGAATCGCGCGGCCCCCGAGAATTTCGACAATGGAATTGCCTGTTTTCTTGATGCGCAATCCATCATTGATGCGTTCTGGAAACTGCTTAGCCAGTTCGATGCCGTTGGCACATCCAAAAAAGTCGGCTGCGTTGAGCATGAAGATATGTAGGGCGTGGCTTTCGATCCATTCGCCACAGTAAAGCAAACGCCGTAGTTGCCGAATCTCGGGTGTCACCGCAATGCCCAAGGCGGCCTCCAACGCATGCACCGATACCATTTGGTATGCGACCGGACAAATCCCACAAATTCTGGCCGTCATGTCGGGCACGTCTTGAATCGATCGTCCACAAAGAAAGGCTTCAAAGAACCGCGGTGGCTCATAGATACAAAGACGCACCTCTGCGATTTCGTTGCCGTCGATGCGGATGTGCAGCGCTCCCTCGCCTTCGACTCGAGTCAGTGCATTGACGGTGATCTTTCGACTACGGCTCATGGCGCAGGCCGATTCGTGGGATGCTCGGATTCGATGCGGTTGCTTTCAATCTGAAACAACTTCGCAGCGGAGTTCATGTTTCGCAGCTGATGAATCATCTGCAAGGGCGTGACCCCTACTTCGAGATAGTGCTCGGACATCGCTTTTGCATTCGCTTGGTCACAGGGGCCAAAACAGCCGTAGCATGGTCGGTGGTACGCTGGACAGATCGCTCCGCACCCGGCCTGCGTGATCGGGCCCAAACAGGGCTTCGCTTGGGTCACCGCAATGCACACCACGCCGCGCCGCTTGCAATCCAAGCAAACACTGTGTGAGGGAATATTCGGTCTGCGTTGGTTGATGAACGCCAACACGACCTCTAACAATTGAACCTTATCCACCGGGCAACCACGAAGTTCAAAATCGACTGTCACGTGATCGCTGATCGCGGTGCTGGTGGCGAGCGAATCGATGTATTCGGGATGCGCGTAGACACGTTGCAAGTATTCATCGTGATCGGCCCAATTCCGCAGCGATTGGATACCGCCCGCCGTTGCGCATGCGCCGATGGTGACCAAGACGCGTGATTGTCGTCGAATCTCGCGAATGCGATCTTCATCCTCGTGAGTCGAGATCGAGCCTTCCACGAGCGTCAAATCAAAAGGTCCCGTCTGCGTATGGCTACTGAGTTCCAAGAAATGAACGATCTCAACCTTGTCCGCCAAAGCGAGCAACTCATCCTCACAGCTGAGCAGTGAAAGTTGGCAACCGTCACAGGAGGCGAACTTAAAAACCGCCAGGCGTTTCTTTTCTTTCATTGGCAAATTCGTCATAGATCTTTGACCTCCAACAATGCCTCGATGAGATCGAAACGCAGCACCGGCCCGTCTTTACAAACGAAATGGGGCCCGAATTGACAGTGCCCACACGTGCCTACGGCGCAGTTCATGTTACGCTCGAGCGATACCCACATCCGTCGCCGCTCGAATCCTCGCGAGATCGCCATCTGAATCGTGTACATCATCATGACCTCGGGACCACACGTCATTAGCGACGCTCCGGCGGGCTTGAATCGGTTCAATCGCTCCAGCAATAGCGTCACGACACCAATGTTCCCCGTCCAAGTCGATTCCGCGCGATCCACGGTCGTTTGCACGTTGATCCCCCCGGCTTTCCAGCGAGAATATTCGTTGCGGTAGAGCAGGTCGCGGGGAGTTCGTGCACCGATCAACAGGTGCACTTCCCCAAACTCGCTACGGCGACGAATCAACTGATTTACCAACGACCGCATCGGCGCCAAACCGATCCCCCCACACACCAGCACCAAATCGGCACCGACGCATTCATCGATCGGCCAAGCCGAACCAAACGGGCCTCGCACCCCGAGTGTCGCCCCCACCGACAAACGAAACATCGCTCCGGTGACATTACCTACTTTGCGAATGGTGTGTAGCAGGAGGTCTGAGTGCAGGGCATCTCCACTGAGCGAAATCGCGGTTTCCCCCACTCCCGGCATGTACAGCATGTTGAACTGGCCCGGCTTTGCCGGCACTCGGGGTTTCGACTTCGCATCGACCCAGGCAAGCTCAAACGTGGCAACGCCCGGCGTCTCGGCCCGGATCGCGGTGACCACAGCAGCCTGGGTATGCCAAGGATTGCGGTACGCTGGTTCGCTCATGAGTGCTATCCACTGGATCCGCCGTGAGGAGTCCGAACACGCGATAATGATTGAATTCACCGAGGACGCGCGGTGGACCTTGATTTGGAGAACGACTGCGCCGTCTCCTGAGGTGCAATTCTTGATTCTGGCTGTTCTTCGTGCTCGTACTCAGCATCGCGGTACTCGTACTCGTCACCCGCATTGTACGGTGCGTTGGATTCGGAGACAGCGTCAGCGCGGGCGATCAGTCGCGTCAGCATCGAAACAATCCGTTTGAGCGTTCGTTTCAATTCGCCGTGCACTTTGTCACCAAGCCCGTCCGTAACGGCGAGTACATCCTGAATCGAAGCGCATTCTAATGCCGATCCGCGGGCAATATCGAGAAATCGATTTCGATCCTTGAGGCTGCGTTTGCCGTTGCCTTCGGCAATGTTCAGCGGAATCGATTGAGCGGCGCGAACCCATTGGTCACGGGCATGACGATGAAGACCGACTAAATCCTTTGCGACCGAAAACGACGAAGCGACGTAGTCAATCGACAGCCGGTAAACATCAAGTCGATCATGGTCGAAGATTGGTTCGGTCATCAGTGCCCCGTTTCGAGTACGAGCACGAGTACGAGCACGAGTACGAGCACGAGTACGAGCACGAACTCTTCAATGCCAGTAACGAGTCGTTCCTATGACGCTGAGCGGCAGAAGTGCATCTGTGATGCCAAGCAATGCCAGGACGCTTCGTTTACGCGAGTTGCGACCCGAACATGATCGCCAATGTGCTCTCGTGCTCATCGCGTCTGTGCTATGGGGAGCAATTTCAAGCAATCCGCTTCCAATCACCACGCGTGGAGGGGCCTATTCAGGACCGCCATTTCCGCGGCAGATGGACGGCGAAGGTGGTGCCCACGCCAAGTTGGCTTTGAGCTTCCAAGTGGCCTTGATTCTTATCCAAAATGGCAGCGGAAACGGCCAACCCCAACCCCATGCCTTGCGCCTTGGTTGAAAACAGCGGTTCGGTGATCCTGCGCAGGTGCTCGTCTTTAATCCCGGTCCCGGTATCGATGACTTCGATGACGATTTCCTCCCGCGTCACGTCGGAGCCAAGCGTGATGGTGCCGCCATCGGGCATCGCGTCCCCCGCGTTGCGGATCAGATTGTGCAACACGATCGAAATTTGATTGGGATCGACCATCGCAATGGGCTTCTCGGTCGCCACCTGGTTCAAAATTTTCACGTTCTCGGGCACCGAAACGGACTCGAGGACCTGATGCACTAAATCATTGATGTTGCACCGTGCGATGCGTGGTTCAGGCAAACGGACGAAGTCCGAAAGTGCCGTAATCACGTTTTCGATCAACGAGACTTGCCGGTCGATTCGATCGAGATGCTCTCTCGTTTTTTCGAGCGAGAGGTTCTTGGCGTTGCGAAGGTAGTAGGCTGAGGTGCGGACTGCGTTGAGTGGATTGCGGATCTCGTGCGCGATGCCACCGGAAACTTGCCCCAACGTCGCCAACTTCTCCGCTCGCAACAACTCAGCCTGCGTGGCGCGCAACTCGCCGGTGCGATCTCGCACGCGTTGTTCGAGTTGATCATTGACTTCGGACAACTGCTGCTGGGCACTTTTCAGGTCACTGATATCGCGAACGATTCCGGCAAACAGCTTCTTGTCGCCAAACGGCACCTCGCTGACAGCCAAGTGCATCGGAAAGGTGGTATCGTCTTTTCGCTTTCCCGTGACCTCGCGTCCAATGCCAATGATTTTGGCGCGGCCTGTATTCTGATAATTGCGCAGATAACCGTCATGCTCTTCACGGTATGGAGAGGGCATCAGAATCTTGACGTTCTCGCCAATCATGTCCGCCTGGGTGTAAGCGAACAATTTGGTGGTTGCCGGATTGACCGATTGAATGATCCCCCGGGTGTCAATGACGATGATCGCATCGACGGCGGTTTGCAATAATGCGGCGAGCAGCGCCTGGTCTTGTTCTTGCATCCGTCCGCAATCAAAAAAGGAAAATCAATCAAGCGACGCGAACTGCGACTGATGAGACAGGTCATGGTGCACTTCGAGAGGCAATCGAATCACGATGCTGGCGCCAATCTCGGAGGGTTCAAGATCAATGGTTCCGCCGTGCGCTTCGATAATGCGTTGACAAATCGACATTCCTAATCCGGTCCCCGATTTCTTGGTCGTGTAGAACGGTTCGAAAAGCTTTGCCTGTTGTTCTACGTTAAAGCCGGGGCCATTGTCGGTGACGCGAACTTCCACGATGTCGTCACAGTATTGGCAATCGACATGGATACGAACGGGATCATGACAAGCGGCCAACGAGTTTTCAAACAGATTTCGAAAGACTTGCTCCATCCGCACCGTATCGATCTCGATCTGCTGGTCATCGAGATCGAGCGGTTCGATCAACTCCGCGTCGCGTCCGGCGCGGGTCGCCGCGATATCACCCCAGGCGCGTTGCCAAACGTTGGCCAGCGAGGTTTCGGTACGGTGCACTTGAAACGGGGCTGCAAAGGACCGCACTTCTTCGAGCAGGCATTGCAAATCGCCGCTGGCGCGTTGAATCGCATGCAGGTCGTCCTCGGCATTCTTGTTTCCCGCAACCTCCAACGAGAGCACATCGGCTGCAGCCTTGATGCGCTGCAATGCATTGCGACTCTCATGGGACAGCGCCGTCATCGTTTGTCCGATCGCGGCCAACCGCTCGGACTGCAATGCCCGCGTTTGGGCCTCTATCAAATCGCTGACATCCACCCCCACGGCAAGCACCGCCTCGATCGTTCCGTCGCAGTTCCTCAACGGAGCGTGGGACCAACGGATCCGGTGACAACGTCCCTGTTTGTCCAAAACATCATGCAACACGCCACGGTTGCGCCGAGTACGCGAGGTGTCAACAAACATCTCTTTGACCCAAGTACGATCCGCCTCGGGGATACAGCTCAAAAACCAATCCCGCCCGACCAAGTCGGCAGCGGTCCAACCCGTCAATTTTTCAAAATAGGGATTCAAGCGAATCACGTGCCCCTGCATATCGAGCACCAAGACAATCGACTCGGCGGTCTTTAGCACTTGATCGGCAAAATAATGCTCTTCGACTAAAGCCGCTTGCAAACGTTGTTTCTCCGCAATGCGATTGACGATGCTGCGGATGTCGTCGGGAATGATCGGCTTGATGACGTAGTCGCTCACGCCCAAGCGAAGCGCCGAAATCGTACTTTGCATGTCGCCATAACCGGTCACGACAATGATTTCGGCCCCCGCCGAATTCGCTTTGACCTGCGGCAGAAACTCTTCAATCATCCCCTCAGGCAATCGGCGGTCAGTAATCACCAAGCCGATATTGTTCCCGCTGGCAACCGCTTGGGAATCGGTGAAACAAGAGGCCATAAAGACCTCGTGCCCGTCGAGCTCCAGAATGTCGCGCAGATTCGCCCGCGTATCGGGATTATCCTCGATGACCAGGATACGAAACGGTTGATCCATCGAATGGCGATCATGAAATGATGATGTTTAGCACGACCCGTTGTCGTTGCCCGTTCCACAATCATACCGAAATGATGCATCGATGGTCCAGCAGCTATTTTGATGCAAATTCGCGTCCCCTTTGCTCATGTGGCGATATTTCACTCCCTGCGCTTAGGCGGGTTCGGAAAGACGAAGTGGAGATCGTGCTCGATCGTTTTTTGACAACGCTCGAGGAACGCAGCCCACACCTCGGCCGCCCCCACGCAAATGGTGACCCGTCGGCGAACTCGCAATTGTATCGGAGGCCCGACCGATTCCTGCTCCGGTGACAATCCGTCGCAACAAAAATCCCCACAAGTGGAAAACGCAGAAACGCGTTGCCGGAGGTTCGCAATTATAGCCCTCGATTCAGGGTTCCTTCCATGCGGATCGGCTGATCCATCCTCCGCATGAGCATCGCTACCAGGCGAACGGCGTCCCCAAGTCGCGGCGATAATGCGACGAAGTTTTCTGTCAACGATCCGATTCGGCATCCGGGTTGCTCCATGCTCGAATCGGCCGATCATCGAGCAAGAGTAATTAATAATGAACACCAAGACCCAGCCGTTTTCCGACGCCCCGTTAGCGCGCCGCATGCTAGAAATTTCCCCCGCCGCCGCTGCGGTGATCGATCCGGATGGGACGATCCTCTTTGTCAATGAAAAGCTGACTGAATTGCTTGGCTATACGAGCGAAGAACTCGTAGGGCGTCCCTCCGAACTCTTTTTTCCAAGCGGCGTCAATTGGTTCCAGGAAGCACAATTGGCGCGCTGTGTGTCACAATCGGATTCAAATCAGCGGGAAAACGAGCAATCCGTCGTTGCCCGCGATAAAAATGGACACGAGCTTCACGTCACGATTAGCGTGCACCAAATAGCGAATCAGCGTGAATCCCCCTTGCTCGCGCACCTTGTTCGCGGTGACCAGCCCTCGGTCGACCACGATCTGTTACAGTCCGAGCGACTCGCGGCGATTGCACAAATGGTCAGTGGTTTAGCACACGAAAGCCGAAATGCGTTGCAGCGTGCGGTGGCCTGTTTGGACCTGCTCGAACTCGATCTCAAGAATAATCCTGAACAAATGATCCTTTCTCAACGGATACGTGATTCGTTGGGGGATCTGATCGAAAACTATGACGAGGTGCGGCGCTATGCCGAACCGATCACGCTCAAACCACAACGCGTGAACCTGCTACACCTTTGCCAAGTTGCGTTTGACGAAATCGCCGTCGAGCACGATTTCTTCCCTCATCAGCTGGAATTTTCACGCGTCAGCGATCGAGATGTCATCGCTCAGCTTGACCGCGAAAAAATGAAACAGGTCTTCCTGGCGATTCTGGAGAACGCAATTGATGCCGCCGACGAGATTGCCCGAATCGAGGTTGCCTGTAAACGGATCCGCTGGCAAGACAACGAAGCGGTGAAGTTGACAATCCACGATCATGGACATGGATTTCAGTGCGAATCGCTTCCCAAAGTCTTTGAGCCGTTCTACACCACGAAACAGCATGGCACGGGACTCGGCCTAGCTATCTGTCGGCGCATTGTCGAAGCCCACCGCGGCGAGATTCGCGCCGCAAACCACGCCGATGGAGGAGGCATCATCGAAATGACCCTCTCGGTCCATCCGCAACCGCTCAGCCTTCCTCGCCAATCGCCCTACTAACCGCCGCCCGCGGAAACGCGACTCTCTACTGTCTCCAAATGTGCCTTAACGCACGTTATCTTGAGACAATACGCACACTTTTGATGCATCCCCCCCGATTTCATTGGAAAACGGAAGTTGGAACACGTTTCGCTCATCTGGAGCAGCATGCCCCATCCTGAATATGCATCACCGCCCCCGAACGAGCCACTCGCGATGACAAACTCACCTATCAAATTGCTCTTGGTCGATGACGAGGATGATTATCGCCGGAGTTGCATGAAATACATGCAGCGCAAAGGGCATGATGTCCAAGAAGCAGGAAGTGGCGCTCAAGCGATGATGCTGTTGGAACGAGGGTCCTTTGACGTCGCGGTGTTGGACATCGACATGCCCGGAATGACGGGGCTGGAGTTAATGCAGCGGATTTACGAAGCCAAGATGGATCTGGAAGTGGTCTTTCTGACCGGTCACGGCAGCATTGAAACCGCCGTCTCCGCGATGAAGTTAGGCGCCTGCGACTATCTCACCAAACCCTGTTCACTGGGAGACCTCGAGCACCGTTGCCTGCTCGCACGCGATCGCAACCAACTTCGCAAAGAGAACCTGCAGCTCAAAGCCCTGGTTTCTCGTTCGACGCCGAAGCAAAAGTTGGTCGGTGAATCGGCCGCGATGAAGGAGGTCGTGCGGATGATCGAGAAGGTCGCACCGACGGGGAAACCGGTGTTGATCGAAGGGGAGAGCGGGACGGGCAAGGAGGTCGTTGCTCGATCGATTCAAGAGCGTAGTGAGCTCGCCAACAAGCCATTCGTCACCATTAATTGTGCCGCGTTACCCGAACAACTGGTCGAGAGTGAACTTTTCGGCCATCAAAAAGGATCCTTCACCGGTGCCACGTCCGATAAATTGGGGCTGTTTGAAATCGCCGATGGTGGCACGTTGTTCATTGACGAAATCGGCGAATTGCCACTCGCGCTCCAGCCCAAGTTGTTGCGTGTTCTCGAAGACGGATCGCTTCGCCGCATTGGTTGCCATCGCGAGCGGAAAGTCAAAGTGCGGATTATCGCCGCGACCAACCGCGATCTGACCCAAGCCGTCAAAGATGGCCACTTTCGCGAAGACCTCTTTTACCGTGTCAATGTGCTGTCGCTGACACTGCCGCCTCTACGCCATCGCGAGGGCGACGTCGAGCGTTTGATCGATCACTTGCTGCCCAAGGGATGGTCAATCGATTCCGATGCGAAGGAGGCACTGATGCATCATCCGTGGCCCGGCAACGTGCGTCAGTTAATCAACGTTATTGAACGGGCCACGATCTTGGCGGATCATCACGACATTACGCTGGACGATCTGCCTAGCGAAATCGCCCATCCTGTGGACATGCACACCCCGATCTTCAACGGTGACGCCTCCCATGGGTCGGCTTCGCTGCCGCCTCAATTTGTGGTCGGATCCCCTGATTTGAAAGTCGACGACTTGGTCAGAACCCACGTGCTTGAAGTGCTCGCCAAGGAGAAGGGAAACAAGGCACGGACGGCACGAAAACTCGGCATCCATCGCCGCAAATTGTATCGCTTGCTCGAACGCTATGCACAGTCTGCGACGGCCGCAGCGGTCTGACCCTCCCTCACACTTGGCTGGCTTGTCTCGAGTCGATCCCTCGCGATTGATTGCCCGCGACTAACTGCCCGCGATCTTCGTTGCGAACAGCAGTATCGACGCAATGGCGGTCGCGATGACCACTCCCCAGAAAATCTTTTCGTGTGGGGTGTCTTTCCATTTGATTCGGCTCATCGGTTTGCCTCGGCAGGATGGGGTCACAGCGGATCCTAAGCAGGGAGGCAGGAATGATTGGGTGAAATCCCATTAGCCGCTTTGGCGTTAGCCACGGTTCAACCGGGGCTAACGCCAAAACGGCTAATCTACCGAAAGACTCCTGCCTACCTGCTTAACATCAAAATCAAAACGCACTTCTTGTGCCGATTCCGACGGGCCGCTTGACCGCAGTGATCGGGGAGTCGCCGACGCCCGACGTTTCACGAAGGCCCGTCTCGACGTTGCGACGTAGCTCGTCCTTGCTCATTTTCACTCGAACAGATCAAACCGTTGCACGAGGCACAGCGTTTGCGTTGCGTTGACCTGCACCTCAACGTCGTTCTTTGTCAGGAGAAGTGGTATGCGTGTGTTAGCGGCGGTCGATCAATCGGAGTACGCCTCCTTCGCATTGGATTGTCTGAAGCGACTGCCGTGCCACGACGAAGTTGACCTTTCACTCCTCAGCGTTGCTCCGATGGTCCCCGAGTATGATCTCAGCGGCACCGCGTTCGCCATGGATGCCTCGGTGATCATGAAACGCGAGATCGAGTTGATGCGAAAATCACTCAACGCGATGGTCGCGTTTGCTCACGATGAATTCCGATCGATTGAGACAAGCACTCCGATCGGGTCACCCGCTACGGAGATCATCCGGTTCGCAAAAGAAAAGCGAGCCGACCTTGTGCTCTTAGGGGCAACAGGCCATTCCGCGATTGCACGCGTTTTGCTGGGCAGCGTCTCTGACACCGTGGCCACCCACGTCGAATGCTCGGCATTGGTGGTCCGTCCACAGGGCGAACAGAAGCCTGAGCAACACGCGGCAAGCCCCGCGCCTCGACGTATCTTGATCGCGATTGGCGATGCCGCCAGCGACGCGAGTCTGACCACATGGGTCACTCGTTTTCGCCTTCCGACGACGACCCAGATTCACTTGGTTCACGTCAAACCGATCCTGCAATTCTACGACGAAGATCTGTTTCAATACGCATCAAAGTTTCGCGAACCGACCCCATCGATCTCCGAAGAAACCATTGCAACACTCAAGTCGCAACTTCAGTCGCAAGGTTTTGCCACGCGATCGAAATTAATCCCTGCAAAGCACATCGGGCAAACCTTGCTGGAGTACGCTCAAAGTGAAAAATGCGATCTAATCATCACGGGTGACCAACACGAGACATTGATCCACCGGATATTCTTAGGCAGTAATTCACGGCATGTTTTGCGACACGCCGAATGTAGCGTGCTGATTTCCCGCGACGTCCCGCCCTCGGCTAACGATCCAAGTTAGGCCGGTCACAGCGAGCGTCAACGAGGTCGCCGCATGTGCTTCCGGATAACACCGCATTGGCAATGGGACTATCCCATGCTCGCGACCAAACGCATAAAGTCGCTTGAGGACAACATGCCTAACAATTTTCCGTTCTTCGTAACGGCGAGGTGATGGATCCCCAATTCGGTCATCTGTTTTGCCGCTTCCCACATCGATCGCCCTGGTTCGATCGATGCCACGCTCTCACTCATCACCTCGGTCACTTTGTCGCTTCCCAATCGTCGTTGAATCAAGTCCACGGCCCACAAACAATCTTCGTAGTGGGGATAGTCACTGTCGAGCAATTGGTCCGTGGAAAGGACCACACTTGCGAGGTCACGCTGGGTCACGATCCCGATGACGAGCCCCTGAGGATCCACCACGGGGACCGAAGTGATCTGCTTGCCCTTCATCAACTCTAAAACATCGCGAACCGTCCCCTCGCGCTGCACCGAGTTCGTGGGGATCGACATCCATTGCTGGACGGAGTCTTCATGGCTGCCGAACTTAGTCATTGCTGACTCCTGTTTTGGAGGCATCCGGCGCACGCGTCTCGGAAGCATTGGCATCCGAACTGCGCAGCAATTTGTGACAACTGACACAACTAAGGGTCAAGTGATTGAACGCCAAAGTCGCTCCCTCTAGATTGCCTTTGTCGGATTGGCGAATCAGCTCGTCACAAATTCGCTCAAAGGCATGCAATTGCACCTGGTATTCAGGGTTCCCACGGCGAACGAACCCTTCCACCTTGCTCAGCAAACGCATTTGACGAGCGTTCTCAGCCATGCCTTTGAAGTCCGCCATCGCAAGTCCTCGCAAAACATCTTGCGAGTATTCCATTTTCTTTTGCATCCAGAAACTAGTCGGTTTCCCATCCGACTCGGCTTGCGATTCCTTGGGGGAATCCGCAAGCAGGGTCATGGAAAAAACGGTGGCCAAAACGACGGTGGCGATCATACGCATGGGTAAGTCCTCAGGTGACGGTGCTAAACGTTGCAAAACAATCCAACGGCAAAGCCTGTACCACTTCGATATCGAATCCGCATCGACATCGGTTTCAGCACGACGCGAAGCAAGTTGGTTTGGTAAACGATGGGCGCAAGAGCACACTCATGTGTCACATGGCACACATTGAGTGCTGCTCACTCGCTGGCAACGCAGGTCAATACAGACCACGGATCGATCACCGCCACCAGGAGCCATCCCGGTTCGTTCCCATTTCCCGTCCACAGGATCAAGTGACTCGTTCGCTATGGCGGTTGGCACTCGTTTTGCGTGATGCACTCGCGTTGCATTCGCTTGCGAATCGCAGTTGAGATCTGAAGCGTTCCGTATCGGCCGCGTTGCGATTCACCGTCCCACCCTCCGAAACCCAAATCAGACCGACCCCTCGATGAGTCTGAGACAGAAAAGGAATCAACGCGGATGAGTCTCGACGAACTCGAAACGCTGAGTCTCGCCAGCGAGCTTTCGCCAACGTCGCGTACCCGTCTCGCCAATTTAGCCACGATCGTCGCGTGGCCACCGCAATCCCTTTTGTTTCGCGAGGGAGAGTGTCACCGTTACATTTATTGGATCCAACAAGGACGCGTCCGATTAGAGATGTCGGGAACCGGCGGCGGTGCGATGGCAATGTTGACGGTCGGCCCAGGCGATTTGTTGGGTTGGTCTGCATTGCTCGGAGACCAACGTATGACGGCAACCGCGATCACCGCGACAGCGACGACGTTGATTGCGTTGGATGCCGATGCACTGCAGCAACTCTGTGACGAGAACCATGAGATCGGCTACAAGGTCATGCAAATGATCGCCAAGTCGATTTCCAAGCGTTTGCTGGCGACTCGCTTGCAATTGCTCGACCTGTTTCAGCCCCCAATGGCCTCTGTGGATGAATGACGCATCGAATCGATCGAATCCGCCGATGAAGTGGTTACCGCGTCAGGAACTGCAACGGTTAATCGACGTCTTACAGCAGCGTGGCTATCAGGTGATTGGCCCGACGAAGCGTGACACGGCGATCGTTTATGAACCGATCGACCAAGCCGCACAATTACCAGCGGGTTGGACGGACGATCAATCCCCGGCAACCTACCGAATTCGCGAAACGAAAAACGACCGCCAATTCTACTTTAACTCCAGTCCCGATTCTTGGAAAAAGTATCTCTATCCCGCTCGCCAAGAGCTCACCGGCGCCACGTTGACCAAGGACGGTTGGAAATTCGCCAGCAAAATTGCCGATCCTCCGCGACGGGCTTTGCTCGGCATACGCGCCTGCGACTTGGCGGCAATCCGGATCCAGGATCGTGTATTCAGCGAAGGTGACTACGTGGATCCGGTGTACACCCGCCGCCGTGAAGCGGTGCTCCTGATCGCGGTTCAATGCTCCACCGCCGCACCCACTTGTTTTTGCACCTCGATGGACACCGGGCCCAAATGCCATGCGGGTTTCGATATCGCATTGACCGAGACGGACGAGGGGTTCTGTGTTGAAACCGATAGTGAAATGGGTGCGAGCATCGTGGCCGAGTTGCAGTTGGCCCCTACCGATAGCGAACAAACAGCCTTAGCTGCTAACGAAACCAATAACGCGATCCGCGCAATCACAAAGCGGCTTGATACGACCGACATTCACGACCTGTTGTTGGAGCATCTTGAACATCCGCATTGGAGCGAGGTTGCCCAGCGATGCCTTTCCTGTACGAACTGTACGATGGTTTGTCCGACTTGTTTTTGCGCGACCGTCAACGAGTTGAGTGATCTGGACCAGACCGAGGTGACTCGTGTTCGCCAATGGGACTCCTGTTTCAATCTCGACTTTAGCTACACGGCGGGTGGAACCGTTCGCAACGATGTTCGCAGCCGTTATCGACAATGGCTGACGCATAAGCTTGCGACTTGGCACGACCAATTCGACACCAGCGGGTGTACGGGTTGCGGTCGCTGTATCACTTGGTGTCCGGTTGGCATCGATTTGACCGAAGAGGTCGCGGCGATTCGAGAAAACCCGGCAAGGTAAACGAAGGATGCCGCCAACGATTCGTGAGACAGCATTGACCGAACGATCGTCGATGGCTTGGATGGGAACCGCCGCGACGGCGTTTTCGACGGCGTTTTCGACGGCGTTTTCGTGGCGGTGGCCCCCGAAGGATTGTCTGCCGACGTCACCGCGTCCCTCACACGGGGCGTTCGTGCAATGGTATGCCACAAAACGCCGCTGCGCCGATTGCCAGCGGCCGAAGGGGTGAAGTGGGCGATAGACGGCGGCATTGGAGAATCACGGCCGAGGACTCACCGAATCCGCAGGGGAGGCGACGTTGAGCCGGGCCGACAACGCGGCGATGTAGTGCACCCGTTCTTGGTCATTGGCAAATTCGAGCGGGCGATGCAACTGCAAATCCCGGAGCGATTTAAAATGGTGCCGCTGTAGAAATGCGACCAAGCCGTCGATCAACGTGCGAATCGTGGTAGGCCCCGAGCGATACAATTCGGACGTGATCATGGCCACGTCGGCTCCCGCCAACAACACTTTAATGACGTCTTCGCAACTGGCAATTCCTCCGCTTGCCGCAATCGACATCGCGGGACAGGTTGCATGAACTCGCATGATGGGGTTGAGCAGTTGAATCGCCGACCCCGGAGCAGTCAAACTCCAGAATGACTTTAACTTCAAACTTTCGAGACAGATATCCGTATCGGGACCACGTCCGTACACCACAAAGCCATTGGCTCCGGAACATACCCGGCGGGCAAGATGCGGCAGACTAACGCCGACGCGTTCGAACTTGATAAACAAAGGGATCGAGATGGCTTCATTCACCTCCCCCACTGCGGCAACGATCGAGTCTTCGATCTCGCCCGATCCACGATAATCGCTCACCGGTGCATGATAGACATTCAGCTCAACCCCGGCGGCGCCCGCCTGTTCTAATTCTCCCGCGAAATCAAGCCACCCGTTCGCCGAATAGCCATTCAAGCTTGCGATCACGGGAATGGAGAGCTGCGAACTCGCACGCTCGACCAATGCCAAATAGTCTTCGGCACCTTCGCCTGCGGAACGGATTCGAAATCGTTCGCTGCGGGCCAACAATGCCTGTTCACGCTCGGTGATGGGGCGTCCCATCTTTTGTGTCCAGCGGATCACCTGTTCTTCAAAAACCGATGGCAACACGACAGCCCCCGCACCGGCCGCCTCGAGACTTGAGCGTGTTTGTTCGTCGCTCACCATCGGCGAGGCCCCCACGACAATTGGGGAATCAAGAATCAAGCCACCGTACGCGGTCGAGAGATCAATCTTCATCATAGTGCTCAGAGAAAAGACCCACCTCGCCGTCGAGGAGGAAATGCAATCGAAAAGAAGGAACACCCAAGGCCGCGAAACAGACTCCCCCCCAAGAAATTCGAGAGAGGGAGGTCAGCGGTACGCATCGCGAACGGCGAGAACCTCGGCTATTCCATGTTCAAGTAACGACTCAACGGCCGACCTCTTTACCAGCGACCTCGATCGGCGAGAGGAAGCCTGTGGGTTTGAGCGCGAGCATCGAACACGTTAGCTCCGAAATGATGGAATCGGCGGTGTTGCCAATCAAGAACCCAGGAACTCCGGTGCGACAAACCGTGCCCATGACGATCAAGTCGGCTTCGATTTGGTCCGCAACCGCCCGAATGACTTCGGCCGGATCGCCTCGTTCCAAGTGGACATGAACGTGGGTGTCCTCCGCCCAGGGAGCTTGCAACAAATCATCGAGTGCCTGTCGCACCTTCGCTTCCTGCATTCCGACCAGACGATCGACCGTATCGTCCCCCATTCGCTTTCGCAAAGGCTCTTCCATCCACAGCCCCCAAACGCTAACGAGATGCAGTTGAGCGTCTTCTCGTGCGGCAATGGAGAATGCAAGCTCAAGAATATTGCGATTGAGGTTTTGATGAACCTTGTCTTCGGTATCCAAGTCGATCGCAGCCAGCACTTGGTCGAACGGCCCGTGAACTTCGGGTTTGAGCAGCCAGACAGGACAGGGGCACATCCGCAACAGCGATCTCGCGACACTCCCAAAAAGCCGTCCTGTGGTCGAAAAACCGTCTGCCGTTTTGATCACCAAGTCGATGTCTTCAGCAATCACCCTGCGGATAATCTCCGTCGCGGGATCACCGCTAGCGACCACCAATTCGAGCGAAACCGCCGTATCGGCGTACTCCGACATGCGATCCAACAACCGCTGTTCACGATCCTTGACGACCAAGTTCTGGAGGTCATTGGAGGGAAATGCTTTGGTGATCAAGCCGACCGCTTTAGGAATGGGCTTGATCACATCCATGACCGTCAAGGCGGCACCGTTCGTGATCGCCAAGCCGACCGCGCGTGAGATCGCGGTCTCATCGGAACCGGTACCGGCATAACATAGGATTCGCTTGAAACGTTGCATCGTCCTCTCGCTCCGGTGGATGATTCCTCTGTTGCACGACACGCCTTATTCATCAACGCCTTACTCAATAACGGCTTACTCAACAACGGCTTACTCAACAACGGCCTGCTCGGCAGACGCCACAGGATCGGCGCCCTGAAACAAGCGATTGCGAGTGATCCAAACGCTGCAACGAGCATGCCGAAGGGCATAACGCGATGTGCTGCCTAGCAAAAACCGACTCAAGCCATAGCGTGGCGTCTCGCCCAACACCAACAGGTCAATGTCGTTCTGCTCGGCAAACATCACAATGCCTTCTCCCACATGCTCGCTTTCGAGCAAATGAGTCTGGGCTTGAGGCGCCACGCCCAACAGTTGTTCTTGGGCTTGTTTCAAGTACGCGTTGTATTGCGAAGCCGCATCGGAATCCTCTCGGAGCTCGCCAAAAAAGTTATAGAGATACGAAGCAACGCAGAGCACATGAAACTCGGTATCGTGACGCCAAGCGATCTCGGCAATCTCCTTCAGTGCGGCTTGGGATGGGACGCGACCGTCGTACGTCAAACAAACTCGGCTCCCCCTCTCGGTAACCTCACGGTCGCTCGGTCGCACCACCCAAACGCTACAATGGGCATGTGTTGCCACATGATCGCTGACACTGCCTAGCAACACACGACTGATCTGCGAGCGTCCTTTCGCGCCGACCACAATCAGATCGGCGCCAATCTCGTCGGCCGTTTCGATAATCGTTTCATTGACGCTCCCGTTTTCGATCCGCTGCCCGATCGACACATTGGCGCCGTCAAAGATCGCCGAAATTTTTCCATAGTGCTCCACTGCAAATTCGCGGTCTTGATCACAAGCCTTTTCAAAGGCCTCGACCACCCCATCGCTGTCGAGCCGATAGGGTCGCTGTACGACGGTCAGCACGGTTACATCCCAACGATCGTGATGAGCCAAACAAGCGACCTGATACGCAGCCTCGTCCGACGCCGCGGAGCCATCAACGGCGAGCAACACCTTGTGCATCTCCGAATCTCCTTGGAGGAATTCCAAGAAAAAGAAAGCAAACGGAGTGCCATTGATCGAAAACAACACTTTTCGCGCATGCCAGACGCTGGAGTGTGCAGATTGTCGCAACCCCCAGAGTCGACGCGGACACCTGAGGGCTATTTGGGCTGGGCGCAGGGGCTACGGGCGGCACGACCGATGGTCAACTTCGATCGACCACCAGCGAAGCAAACGTTCACCGCTGGAGGGCGGTCAACGGTCAGACGTCTTTCGTGTTTCAGAAACTCTCCACGATTGGGTCGATTCGGTGAACTTCCCGAAGGTACAAGGCAGCAAGAGCAGCGAGGCGCCGCGCTGGAGCCCTTCGTCTTCCCCGTTTCTTCCTAAGATCAGATTCTCTCGCTGCTCTAGCGACGCAGCGAACCGCTGAACCTGTCCTGACGAGGCGTCGATGCAATTGACGATCGTGCCCGGTTGATCCTTTCCAGCGTCCGCATCCGTCGTCAAGCCAAGCGACGGCAACAGGGGACGGATAAAATCGACATCGCGTTCCCCCAGGCAACGGTAAATGCAATGACCTGCGTTCGCATCCGCAGCAAGCGACGGCAGCGTCTCTCCGAGATCAGCTAGCATCTCGACCAATCCCGCACGCGTGTGGTGGACCAGGTCGCTTGGCGAGGAATTGCAATGGCGCCGAAAAACGCTGGGGGATGGAATTTCAACCGCATCCCACGAATCCCATTTACCGACCGCAAGCCAGCCGATTAAGACGGCAATTTTGACTAATTCCGCGTCCTCGCGGTCGAGCCGGTCGAGCGATACCAATTGTTCGTAGGAGGTATCGAAGTGCCGTAGCGGTCCGATGACATCATCAGGAACCTGCCAATTGCTCAATAGTCGTGCGAGTATCTCCGACTGACTCGCCGAGAACGTTCGCCGCTCCAAGACCGTCAACGACTCACCCGTTTGCTCCGCCAACTCGGTCAAGGTGGCCATGTCGTCTGGGAATTTTTTCGCAAGGACCATGCGACCGAGAAGATGCATCGCCGCACTGAGCATCAGCCCGGCACTACGCTGGGCACTCGTTCTCTGAGAGAGGATCTGTTTAATTGCCACATGCGCCGCAAGACTGCGATGCCATGCGAGCTTTACATCCAAGGAAGGAACAATCATGTCACGCATGGACGAGCATGCATTGAGCGCAAGCGCCAGTTCTCCGATATGACGTCGTCCGATACGAACGATGATCTCTTCCATGCTCAACATGGTGCGGCCGGATCGATTGTAAAAACTACTGTTTCCTAACCGCAGCAGTTCGGCCATCAATGTAGGCTCGAGCTCAATTGCCTCGGCGATCTCATCCGCCTCCGAATCGTCGTCGCACGCCAGCCGGCAAACGTCGAGAGCCGCCTGAGAAAAGGGCAACGACTCGACCCCCAATGAGTCGATGGACTTGATTGCCGAAGCCTTGTCCTCCGCCGGAGGCGGTGTTTTTTTGTCACCCACTTGGCTCTCGGGAACGTCCGCCGTCGATGGGTCCACAGCGGGATCCGCCGAGCCCAGCACCGGTTCCGCCGTCGCAACGTTCGCGGGCGTCGAGCGTGGTGAGTCGCTTGCCGACGACTTGAGACGACGATCGACAATCCCTCGAATTTTCGCGGCAAAAGCAGCGTAATCGGTGGGCTTGAAGATAATGTCATCCACCCCCCGGTTCATTAAATCCTTGGTAATCTTGGGTTCCACGATCGCGGTGTGAACCGCAATCGTGGGGCGATTCGGTCGAGCTAACAACTCAACCGCGAGCGCATGACCATTTTTGTGCGGCATCGCCAAATCGGTGACCACGAGATGGTATTCGCGCGATTCAATCAACTGCATCGCTTCCTCCCCATCACTGGCCGCATGACACACGAAGCCTTCCTGGCGCAACGCAAACGCCATCATCTTTCTTACGATACCTTCGTCATCGACGACGATCGCAAATCGCTCTGTCGTTTGATCACTCATGTCATTGCCCCTAATGGAGATGCCCCCCGTACTAACTTTTTTACCACCCATGCCCACAGGACTGCGTCTCAACCGGGCTCCAAGTCACGCTCGGCGAACCTACAAGTCCTGAACTCTCTTCGCAAGATTCCACTTCCAACCGATCTGCGAAACGCGAGCGAATCGTCTGAAAATTGCTCTCCAGTTCTAAAAATGCATCGACGACTCGCGGGTCAAAGTGCTGCCCGGCGCCCTCGACAATGATCGCCTTTGCGACGTCGTGAGAATACGCGTCCTTGTAGACTCGCTTCGAAGTCAACGCATCATACACATCGGCCACGGCAACGATCCGTCCACATAGCGGTATCGCTTCACCAGCGAGCCCATGGGGATACCCCGTACCGTCAAATTTCTCGTGATGTGATATCGCGATGTCGCGAGCCATCTGCAGAAATCTTGCGTTGGGGTATTGATCCAATGCAGCCTGGAGCGTTTTGGCCCCTTCGACCGTATGCCCGCTCATGATACCAAACTCTGCATCGGATAGCTTCCCCGGTTTCAACAATATATTGTCGGGAATCGCAACTTTGCCAATATCATGTAACGGGCTCGTCTCGTAAATCAAATCAATGAAGCACTGATCCAACTCCGATGCGAATTCCTGCTTCTTATACAACTGCTGGGCGAGGGACCTCGCATAATTGCGAACGCGTTCGAGATGCTCTCCCGAATCGGGATCGCGGGACTCCGCTAGTTTCGCCATCATGAAGACAGCCAAATCGCGAGTTTCCAGTGCGACAATCCTGCGTCCCGTGTTCACACGCATCAGCAACTCACCAGGATTGAACGGCTTCGCGATGTAATCATCAGCTCCGGCGCCCAAGCCTTGAATCATATCTTTTGGACTATCGTGGCTGGTCAGCATTAAAAAATAGACGTAGCCGCCTGTCCGACGTTGACGCACGGCGTGACACAACTCGATGCCATCCATCAACGGCATTTCGCGATCGCAGACGACCAATTGGCAGTGCCCGCTCTCAATCACTTCGAGCGCTTCGATCCCATTGCATGCCGTGCTGACCTCCCACCCGGCGTTTCGGAGCACATGAGCCACCGCGTTACGTGCGACCGCTTCGTCGTCTACAACTAAAACATTCATTATTTACCGCCCCCGTTCTGCGCTGATTGATTCGCTTGTTCCCGCACCATGGGGACATAGCCCAAGCATTCATCGACGACCTCACGCAGATCATCGATCAGGCTACGCAAGACCTCTATTTTGCCCGCTTTTCCTGCGGATTCGACCTTTGCGGAGACCGACTGCACATCGTGCGCTGCAACAATTCCCGCAATTCCTTTCAAGCCATGAGCCACCGCTCCCGCGGCAACGGCGTCCCCTCGTTTCGCATGAGCACAAATCTCATCGAAGCGATCACGACCATCCTCCATAAACGAATCGAGCAACGACGACGCGAATTCCATGTCGCCCATACAGCGATTAAAGAATGTCTCGCTATCAATTGGTGTCAGAATGCGAGGTTCAACCGCGTGCCCCCGGTCGGCATTTTCCAGCGATTCAAACGGCTGGTCCACGTCCTGACGCAGGAATCGATTGATCGCATCGGTGAGCTGATCGGGATGAAACGGTTTGGAGATGTAATCATCCATGCCGGCGTCCAAACAGCGTTCATGGTCCCCCTTCACCGCATTGGCGGTCAGAGCAAGAATGGGCAGACGTCCCACCAATCGCCCGTCCGCTTCCCGCTCTCGAATCTGGCGAGTGGCATCATAACCATCCACTTCAGGCATCTGACAATCCATTAGGATCATGTCGTAATCCACGTTCACGGCCGCCTCGACCGCCTCTCGACCGTTGCCCACAAAATCGCAAGGCCAATCCTGACTCCTCAAGATTTCATGGACAAAAAGTTGATTGGTGGCGTTATCTTCCGCAACCAAAATACGGATATCCGAATGCGTCACAGGAGTCTCAATCCCATCGCCACCCACCGTCGAGACATCGCGCGAGGCCAACAAGGGTGGTTGCTTGCAACAACAATCGACAATCGTGCTCAACAGCACCGATTGGCCGAGCGGCTTTCGCACATGGCGATCAAACACCGCGTTTGACGCGGCAGGGATCTCTTGCTCGATCGGCGCCATCAAAATAAGCAACATCTCTTTGCACGCCACGTCCGCTCGCAGACGTTGCCCTAATTGACAACCGTTCATGTCGGGAAGAGTCATATTAATCAGCGCCAGATCAAACGGCGTTCCCTGCGATTGTGACTTGCGAAGTTGCTCCAGGGCATCTTCCGCGTTGCCGGCCGAGACCACACTCATCTCCCAACCCTGCATCATACTGACCAGCGTTTTCCGAGATTCCTCGTTGTCTTCTACGACCAACACACGCAGCTGGTGCAATTCGTCGTACTCGATTCGCTCACGTAATTTCGGTACATCGGATCGTTCGAAGGAGAGCGTGAACCAAAACTGCGAGCCCACGCCGACTTCGCTTTTCACACCAATCGCCCCCCCCATCGCTTCGACAAGTCCTTTGCTAATCGAGAGCCCGAGACCGGAACCGCCGTATTGGCGACTCGTCGAACTATCCATTTGCGAGAACGAACGAAACAGTCGGTCCAAGCGATCTCGCGGGATCCCGATGCCGGTATCAGCAATCGTGAATCGAATGGTCGCCTCGCGCTCGGAAAGCTGCAACGGTTCGGCGAGCAGCGTCACTTCGCCCTCCGCGGTGAACTTGATCGCGTTACCGATCAAGTTGAACAGGATTTGACGCAACCGATTGCTATCTCCTACCAGCGATAGTGTGGAGGGATGATCCAAATGATAGAGCACTTCGACATTCTTGCCGTCGAGCCGTAGCGGCATGGACGTCATCACATCATCGAGCAGCTCCAACAGATCGAAGGGATGCTCGTCCAACTCGAGGCGCCCCGCCTCGATTTTGGAAAAATCGAGAATGTCATTGATCAACGTCATCAGCGCCTTCCCGCTCGATTGACATGCGTTCAAGAATCGCTGTTGGCGAGCGTCGAGTCCCGTTTCGGACAACAACTCCGTCATTCCGATCACCCCATTGAGCGGAGTGCGCAGTTCGTGACTCATCGCGGCAAGAAATTCACTTTTGGCCATACTGGCCTTTTCCGCCGCGTGTTTCGCCCCCATTAGTTTTGCTTCTGACGCTTTCTGTAACGAGGCATCCAACACGAAGCACAAAATCAAATCGTCTTCATCGTCGAGCAGCGTGGCACCAAGGAAAACGGGTACACGGGATCCATCTTTGCAAATGAGCTCTTTTCCATACGGTTTGACAGCCCCGGTCATGGTAAGTTCTTGAATCGCTTCTTCGTCCATGGGCAGCAGCTCGGCGGGGGTGAGTTCTCGCCAGTTAAGATGTCCCTGGTCAAGCTCCTGTTGAGAGTAACCAATCATCCGCAACATCTCATCGTTTGCCTGTTCCACCTCTCCACTCAAACGACACATCGTGATGCCCACGATATCCGACCGCAGCAACCGGGCAAATCGATTCTGCTGTTTCCGCAATTCCAATTCCGCATTCTTTCGCTCCGTGATATCCACTTGCGTTCCAATGAACTGCGTCAACTCTCCCTGCTCGTTGAAGACGGGATCAATTTTCAAATCCACCCAGTACCGGCAACCTGATTTTCGATAGTTCACAATTTCTACCGCGACGCTTTCCCTGCGCATCACAGACGCTTCGATCAAGGCAACCGTAGCAGGATCGGTATCAGACCCTCGCAGTCGAGCCCCCGCGTATTCCCCGACGACTTCATCCAAGCGGTAACCGGTCAATTGCGTAAATGCATCGTTGACCCACTCGATGCGACCTTCCGCGTCGCTGATCACGACGGAGTGCTTTGTTTTGCTCGCCACCAGCGAAAGCTTTTGAATTTGCTCGGTGTATTGCAGCAACTTTGCCTCCGCATCCTTTCGCCCCTGAACATTCTCGATCAATGAAATAAAGTGCTTGGGTTCTCCGCTCGCGTCACGCACCAACGAAACGGTTAAGTTGCCCCAAACGTGCGTGCCATCTTTACACAGGTAGCGTTTTTCCATCGAGTACGAATCAATCTTGCCGCTCAATAACTCATTCGTCTTGTGGAGATCCGCGTCCAAGTCATCGGGATGCGTGATCTGTTGGAATGTACAGCGGAGCAACTCCGACTCAGTGTACCCGATGATGTCACACAACCCCTTGTTGACTCGCAACCATGTGCCATCCGGAGCGACATGCGCGATCCCCATCGCGACCTGCTCAAAGGTGGTTCGGAAGTTGTTTTCGCTTTCCAAAATTGCGTCATCCAACAATTGCTTTTTTGTGAAATCGAGACAAACCCCGGTAAAGGTTTCCGCCTTGCCATCTTCTCCGAACAGCACCTTGCCTTGTCCTCGAATGTGGCGAACCGATCCGTCGCGATGGAGAAAGCGATACTGCATATCAAAAGCCGTTCCCTGCTGAAGACTCGCATTCAACGCCCGTTGCACACGTTCTCGATCGTCGGGGTGAATCCCTGCGATGATCCGCTCCATGTTGACCTCGGTTTCCAGATCGATATCGAAAATCTGACAACACGTCTTGTCCCAAGAAATCACATGAGTGGAGAGGTCTACCTCCCAAACGCCAATTTCCCCCGCTTCCAAGGCAAAGCGAAGACGCTCCTTGTCCTTTTTTATCTGCTTCGAAAGCAGCGCGGCGGAGGGAAGATTCAGTGCTTCGGGCAACACGCGAGCGAGCATCAGCACCGTCATCCAAGAGACGATCGCAGTAACCGCCTTGACCAGCCCCGAAAGCCGGTAGACCGGCCACCAAAATATCGCAGCCTCGATTAAGTGCGTCAGCCCACAAGAAAGAATGAAGGCGGCAAAGAGCCAAACCACGCGCGGAAAGGGGAGGTCTCGCCGGCGCAACAAAAAACAGAGCAGGACGAACGGGATTGCCGCATAGGCTGCAAAAATCGCGACATCCGACGCAACGTGCAACCAACCCACATCGGACGACCACACACCACAGTACCAACGGGCTGGAAAATCGGCGGTGTCGACCAACTTCGAAAAGAAGGTGACGGGACCTTCGGCGTGAAATTCGCGTCCCAAAGCGGCAGTCGTAGCAGCACCCTGAGTAACGCAACAAACGCTTCCCGGTACGCTGGCGTCGGCTGCGGCGGCTTGTTGTACGCAAGCCACCATCCCTACGACCATCCCAAGCATCCCAACAGGAACCCTAAGGGTGCCGTAGCTTCCCAGATTTTTAATGGACCCGAATCGAAAACAACCACCCACAGATTTGCCCCCCGCGAGATCTTCAAATTGCCACCGTGTGCTAAAACACAAAGTGCATAAAGACATTAGGGAAGCGTAGGTCACCTACTAACCGCAGCGATAAAAACAAGCCATTTTTCCCGAATTCGGCCCTTCAGCGACTGCGGAAGCAAAATTCGGGGGGACAACCAACCATCCGAATAATCCGGGAAATACTTCCTCTGCGGCAAGCAAGCTTGCCTAAACGAGTTCCCGCAGCTTAAAAAAGGTTGTCATCGAAGTGAGTGAATACCGATATTACTAAAACCTCCAAACCACCCAGAAGCCATCCTCCTTTGTGGCGGAGGGCATCGCGTAAGGACGGCCAGCCAGTCGACATTAAGACGACGGCTTCCCATCCTCGGTTGTGGTGGAAGGAACACCGTCAGCACGGATAAACAGGAAGCAAGTCTGATAGTGAACGAGGGATCATCGGTCATCCGTTGTACAAGCGGGGCATCCCGGGCGGCTTGATGATTGACTCGGAGCATTTTACGAATCGATCAAAACTTAACTAGGATTTTTGCGTGGCTGTGGACCCCTTGAACGCCTCGTCCCCCGACTTTGACGAAGCGATCGCGATCGCGAAAAAGGCTCTCCTGTTTATTGGGAAGTTTAAAACCCCTCCGACACCTGCTGTCTATGAGGTTTGGTATCGATTCGCCGCAGGTGCCGACACGGCGATTGGCGAACAACTCTCCCATGCGGTTCATGAAGCCAAATCGGTTACCACGCAGCAACTTGAGGACCTGCATCAACAATTCTGCCTTGCTGCAGATCCGCAGCTCAACAGCAAGATCCGCGACGGCCTCGAGCATGAGATGCATGGCTTGCAGCTCGCGATCGAACGCCAAGTGAATGCGGGCGAAGAGCTTGGACATTCAATCGATCATACCAACCGCAATTTGACATCTCCCAACCTCACGCCTCAGACAGTCGAGTCCTGCGTTGCCGAGATGATCGTAAGCAACGAAAAGATGCGATCACAACTCGAGAGCATGAAAACGCAACTGCAGCAGTCCCAAGCTCAAATCAGTTTACTAAAGCAAGATCTTCTCGACTCTCAGAAAGCGACTCTGATCGATCCGCTAACCGGAGTTGGCAACCGTCGTTGTTTTGACAAATTGATGGAGACCGCGATTCGAGATCGAGATTCGGCCGCAGGGACCATCACGGCGCTGATCCTGGTTGACCTCGACGAATTCAAACACATCAATGACAGCCAAGGTCATGCCGTAGGCGATAGTCTGCTAAAGTTCACCGCCGCGAAGATCCAGGAACTCCCGGGCAACGCCACGGTCACCCGCTATGGAGGCGATGAATTTGGTGCTTTCTTGCGCGTGACCCAATCGGGCGATGCCTTGCGTTTTGCGGAAGCGATCTGCAATACGCTGGCAACGAATCGTTTTACGCACAAGCAAAGTGGCCAATCGCTACACCGGGTGACCGCATCGATCGGCGTGGCAATCTTGCGTCCCATCGATACCCCAGAGAGTTGGTTTCATCGCGCTGACAAGATGCTTTACTGTGCGAAGCAAGATGGACGCAACTGTGCCCGCGTCGAACGTCAACTCGATTGCACGATTCCTGAGTGACCGCGATCGATTCGCCTGTGTTAGACTCGCCGTCGTTTCTTGCGTGTCAAAAATTCCGTGACCAGCTTGCGACCTCGCTGGATATGGTCACTCATCAATTGACGCGCACGATTCGCATCGCGATCACGCAACGCTTCCACCAACTCGGCTTTGGATTGCCAAGTGGTTTCGGCAACCTCGGCGGTTAATATTTGCGGCTCAGATCGCTGTGCCGAAAAGACCGCACAAACCGCTCGGTTATCATTGGCAACCTTCGCCAGCAAGGGGTTCCGCGACGCTTCGATGATGAGACCATGAAACTGCTCTTCATCATCAAGCCATTGGTTCCACTGTTTTTTTGTGCTATGCCCTTTGGCTTGACGAGCGATGTGCTGAGCGGTTTGTTTAAATTGCCCCACTATCACGTCAAATTCTTCGAGTTGATCTTCCGTAATGTACTTGGCCGCTTCGGCTGCAGCGCAACTCTCTAACGCGTCTCGCAGCACGTACATGTTGTCAAGATCCTGACGATTGGCACGACGCACAAACGCCCCTGCGTTGGGCACGTGGTCGACCAAACCTTCGCTTGCGAGCCGAATAATTGCCTCGCGGACCGGGATCACACTGACCCCAATCTCTTCCGCCAGCGTTCGATTGACCAATCGCTTTCCAGCCGAGAACTCGCCGCTCTCCAATTTGTCACGGATGTATTGGTATGACGTTGTAACGAGACTTTGATCCATGGCAGTCGTCCTGGTTCGGTTTTCATACGGAATCGCTCCGCCGGCCGCCTAACGCTGCGGAACTCGCAGCCGCGTTTACGCAAACGGAACTCCTGCTGACGCGAACAATGCAGAACCTTAAAACACCGTTCTCTCAATGGGTCGTGTCAAACCGCTCACGTTAGAACATGTTATAACATCAACCATGACTACCGGAAATCCTCTCACTGTGCCCCGTAAAAAGTGAAGCCTCAATGATGCCGTTCCGCTACCAGCCGTTCCGCTACCCAACGCTGATCATGATCGTCTTTCTGCTTTCTGGGGGCCTGCTTTCTGGAGGATTGCTCAGCCCAAGCCACGCAATGAACCCGCCTAACGATTCCGCACCCGCCAAGTCGAGTGCGAACGCGGATACGGCGATGGTGGACGTCTTCGTCCCCAAGCAAGACGGATACCCGGCGATTCGCATTCCCGCACTGGTGACCACCAAGCAAGGCACATTGCTGGCGTTTGCCGAAGCGCGGCAAGGAGGCGATCACTCTCAAAACGACATTGTTTTGAAACGCTCGACCGACCACGGAACGAGCTGGGGCCCCATACAGGTCGTTCATGGGGCAGGGGAGTTGGCATTGAACAATCCTCAACCGGTCGTGCTGGGATCGGGACGAGTGTTGTTGATGTACCAGCGCAGCACATTAGGGGAACGCAACGCAAAAGCCGGCTTTGGTCCCGATGCGTTTTTCACATTCACTCAATTCAGCGATGATGATGGAAAATCATGGTCCGATCCCGTCGATGTCTCACGGCAGGTCAAACGCGCCGAACATGTCACCAGCGTCGCTTCGGGTCCCGGCATTGGCATCGTACTCGAACGAGGAAAATATCGCGGGCGCATCGTCATGCCTTTCAACCAAGGACCGTATGGTGAGTGGCAAGTCTATGCCGCGTATAGCGACGACGAGGGCCAGAGCTGGAAAATGGGCGATCTGGCACCCGGAGATGGCAAAGGGCACGGCAACGAGGTTCAGATGGTCGAACTTCAGGATGGCCGCGTGATGCTAAACGCACGCACCCAAGGCCGCGGTGGAACCAAACATCGCAAAGTGGCCTGGAGCGAAGATGGCGGACAAACCTGGACGCCACTCCAAGTCGACGTGAACTTGATCGATCCGGTGTGCCAAGCTTCGATCCTGCGTTATTCGTGGTCCGAGGATGGAGCGGCCGAAAATGGAGCGGCCGAGGATAGCGCCAGCCGCATCCTGTTTTCCAATCCCGCTTCGCAAAGCGGCCGGCAAAACGGAATCCTACGGCTGAGCGAAGACGAAGGCCAAACGTGGCCCAAATCTCGCGTCATCTATCCCGCTGGATTTGCCTACTCCTGCCTGACCAAGCTCGCTGACGGGCGAATCGGAGTCCTGTTTGAACGCGATGGATACAAAGCCATTACCTTCACCGCCCTTTCGCTCGACTCACTTTTGCAGGAAGACAACGGAGCCGACGGTGACCTTTGACAAAACACTTGATCCCGCCCAGCCCCAGCTAAGGAACACGAACTCGATGAAGTGCAACCGTCTCGACGTTGCTATTCACTAAGCCGGTAGGCAGGAGTCTTTTCCGTAGATTAGCCGTTTTGGCGTTAGCCACGGTTCAAGCGGTTCAGCCGGGGCTAACGCCCAAGCGGCTAATGGGACTTCACCCAATCATTCCTGCCTCCCTGCTTACAAACAACGGAAGCCACACAATGAGAGCGATGCTATTTCTGATTTCCGTTTTACTATTGGGGGTTCTCGCATCAGCGGCCCAGCCGGAGGGTTCGCGCCCGAACATTTTGTTCGTGTTCTCGGATGACCATGCGTTAGAGGCCATCTCGGCTTATCGTGGTCGGTTCAAAGACATCGCGCCGACACCCCATCTCGACCGTATCGCTCGAGAGGGTGCGATTTTCAACAACTCCTTTTGTGCCAATTCGATCTGCGGTCCCTCTCGCGCCTGCATCCTGACCGGCAAGCATTCGCACATCAACGGATTCCGTACGAATCGTGACCACTTCAACGGAAACCAATGGTCGTTCCAAAAAGACCTTCGCCAAGCCGGCTACACAACGGCATTGATCGGAAAGTGGCATTTGCATGGTCAACCGCAAGGCTTCGATCACTGGGAAATTTTCCCTGGCCAAGGAAACTACTACAACCCCGACTTCATCACGATGGACGCAATGCGACATCGCGAGCAAGGGTATTGCACCGATCTGGTCACGGACAAAGCCGTCGCTTGGCTCGACGGGCGAGACAAAACCAAGCCTTTTTTGTTGATGTGTCAGCACAAAGCTCCGCATCGCACCTTCGCCCCCGCACTGCGACATTTGGGCGCCTTTGACGGCGTCGAGTTTCCGGAACCCAGCAACTTATTCGACGACTACGCCACGCGGTCCAAAACGCTGGTGACGAACCAGATGTCGATCGAAAACCATTTCCGCTGGACCTATGACCTCAAAGTGCGTCCCGAAGAACACGAGGGCATTGACTTGCCTGGTCCGGACAGCGGTTTCGCGATTGAATACAACCGCATGACGCCGGCGCAAAAGAAAGCGTGGGACGCGCACTATGGACCGCTAAACCAACAATTCATTGCCGACTACCAAGCCGGAAACAAGGACGACCCCAAAACGCTCACCCGTTGGAAGTACGCGCGTTACCTTCAAAACTATCTCGCCACGATAAAATCCGTCGACGAGTCGGTGGGCCGGTTACTTGACTACTTGGACAAGCATGATCTGGCCAACAACACCCTGGTGATCTATTCCTCCGATCAAGGTTTCTACCTGGGCGAACACGGTTGGTACGACAAACGATGGATGTTCGAAGAGTCATTCAAAATGCCGTTCCTGATCCGCTGGCCCGGCGTCGTCACCCCGAACACGCGTCCCGAAGCCATGATCCAAAACATCGATTATGCACCGACGTTTCTCGAGGCCGCCGGCCTTTCCATTCCCACAGCCGTACAGGGACGGTCGTTGTTGCCGGTGCTGCGCGACACGACCACGATGCCCGCAGATTGGCGTGAATCGCTCTACTATCACTACTACGAGGCGGGGGGAGAACACAATGTACCGATCCACTACGGCGTCCGTACGCAGCGGTACAAACTGATCCATTTCCCCGCGACCGACCAATGGAACCTGTTCGACCTCGAAGCAGATCCGCATGAAATGTTGAACATTTATGAACGCAGCGAAAATCGAGGACGGCGAGACGAATTGAAGCGGGAACTCGACCGTCTTCGCAAGCAGTACCAACTCTGAGCTTGCAGACGCATCACCGCTGAATTTTGAGGAGCGCATCGTCGCCGTCACTTACGGGTCGCCACTTACGGCGCGCGACGAAACACGATCTGACACAGGAATCTCATAAAATGAATCCCGCCCAACTCGATCATCTCCTCGCCACCTATCGAGATGGCTTGCTCGGCGACACGTTGCCGTTTTGGACGAAGCATTGCGTGGACCGAGAACAGGGTGGCTTCATGATGTCACTTGATCGCGCTGGCAACGTCATCGATACCGATAAAGGGGTTTGGCAACAGTGTCGATTTACGTGGTTGCTCGGCGAGCTTTACAATCATGTCGAACCACGCCAAGAGTGGCTTGAACTAGCAAAACATGGTGCGAACTTTATCGACACCCACTGCTTCGATCCCGCCGATTCTCGCATGTGGTTCCACCTCACTCGCGATGGAACACCGATTCGTAAACGTCGCTATGCGTTTTCGGAAAGCTTTGCTGCGATCGCCTACGGTGAACTCGCCAAGGCGACCGGCGAATCACACTATGCCGAAAAAGCCCAACGTACGTTTGAGCGTTTCATCGATCACAATCTCAATCCGCAGGGCGTTGAACCAAAATTCACCCACACGCGTCCGACCCGCAGCATCGGGTTTCCGATGATCGCGATCGCCACGGCACAAGAGCTTCGCGAGTCCATCGGGTTGGCCAGCGCGAACGAGTGGATCGATCGCGGCATTGACGACATCCGGCGGTATCATCTCAAGCCACAGATCGAGTGCGTGATGGAAACCGTGGGCATCCATGGCGAACCGCTGGATCACTTCGATGGCCGCCTACTCAATCCCGGACATGCGATCGAAGCCGCCTGGTTTCTGATGCGGGAAGGCCAATGGCGAGGGGACCAAGAACTGATTCATACCGGCTGCAGAATGCTCGATTGGATGTGGCACCGCGGTTGGGATGAAACCCACGGCGGCATCCTCTATTTCGTCGATGTCGACGGACATTCGGTTCAAGAATATTGGCATGACATGAAGTTCTGGTGGCCTCAAAACGAGACCATCATCGCCACGCTGATGGCCTACACGCTGACCGGCAATCCTCGATATTTGCAGTGGCATCAACAGATTCACGATTGGGCTTACTCTCATTTCCCCGATCCTCAGCACGGAGAGTGGTTTGGCTACCTTCACCGCGATGGCAGCGTCAGCTCTCAACTCAAAGGCGGGCTTTGGAAAGGCCCCTTCCACCTGCCACGGATGCAACTAGTGTGCTGGAAACGATTGGCCCAATGGAAAATCGAATCCAGCCAATCGGCCAATGCCGAACGAGGCCACGATCCTCAATCGCTGCTGTAGCACGCGCTGTCGTAGCACGCACGTAGTGACACGTGCCAAGGGAGCAAGCGGGCACGTAGCGTGTGCTGCGTCTGATTCGTACGAGGCTCACCGGCGGGCGGGTACCACCATCGCGGATGCGAACACCGCTGCGACTCCCACCAGCCCCGGCACGATATTGAGCAGGGCAATCGAAGCCATCCCGGGCCATTGGTAATCGGGCATGGGTGCAGCGAGAATGGCGGGGCTTTCGTGATGCCCAAGCGCCGTCAACGTCGCTTCAAGTCCATCGGGCCACGGCGACGCAAACGGCGTGGCAACGACCACCAGGATTGCCGCCAACCCCAGTCCCGCGACCGCGTGGCTGACACGGATCGCTGGCGCTGGCGACTGGTGGTTGCCCAGCAATGCAGCCGACCGCCAGCTCCACAACGCGGACATCGCCGCCACCGTGATCGCCGCTTCGCCAATACCGATCACGCTATGGGCGAGCACCATCGCCGTTACCGTCGGAACCAGTGGAAAGTCACCGCTGGTAGACAACTGCAAACTGCACACTCCGGCGCCGATCGTTACCGCGACCCAAGATGCGACGGCCGCGGCGAAGAGTGAACCCGCTTTCCCATCGAACCGTTTGCGCAAACGATCATAGATCGCGTAGCCGACAAGCGAACCGACCATGCCCATGTTCACGACATTGGCCCCCAGCGCAGTGATCCCACCATCTTGGAACAATAAACACTGGACAACCAGGACCGCAGTGATCGCCAACATCCCGGCCCAGGGGCCAAGAATCACCGCCGCCAATACGGCTCCGACCCAATGCCCCGAAACCTCAATCCCGACCGGAAAATTGAACATCTGAGCAGCAAAGACGCAGGCCGCGACGACACTCAGCGAGGGAACTTTTTGTCGTGGAAATTCATGGTAAACGCGATACGCCGCGTAGCCAACGCCGGCCACCGCAATCGCGGTCATGGCGATACCGGTACTGGGGTCCATCACGTGGTCTGGAACGTGCATGATTATCTCTCCCAAAACGAACTGACGGTGCGAGTGTTAGGTAGGGTCGGTCATTGACGCATTTCGTTGCGTTTCCAAGCGATGGAACCAACGCTCCATCTGAGTTCCTGACTTGGCCGATACTTCCAAAATATCCATCCCTGGACGCACGGCATGAATATGTTTGTGGGCGGTCACCGCGTCGAACTCGACCACTTCGGCCAAGTCCATCTTGGTGATCACCGCGATATCGGCCGTGTTAAATATCGTCGGATACTTGAGCGGTTTGTCTTCCCCTTCGGTCGTGGAAAACAACACCAACCGTAGACTTTCACCCAAGTCATAGGTTGCCGGGCAGACCAGATTGCCGACATTCTCAATAAACAAATAATCAAGTTCTTCGAGCGTCCAGCCGTCCAATGCGTTCTCCACCATCTCGGCTTCCAAATGGCACACCGTCCCCGTCGTGATTTGACGTACCGGCACCTCGGCGCGGGCCAGTCGAGCGGCGTCGTTTTCAGTCGCCAAATCACCCACCAGCGCTGCGACGCGATGTCCCCGTTGTCGCATGGATGCGAGCGTTTGTTCGAGAAACATCGTCTTGCCCGATCCGGGACTTGAAACCAAGCTGACCACAAATACATTGTGGTCGCGAAAGCGTTGTCTCAAGCGACGCGCCGCGACATCGTTCTGTTTGAGTATCTTGGTACGGACTTGAACCAGTCTTGTCGGATTGGCCGCTGAATGATTCGACATGCCTGGATTCGGGACGTTTGCATTTGAGACGGTTGCATTTGAGACGGTTGGAATCGGCACTAGACTACCTCCATCGGTTCTAATTCCATCGCGACCACTTCCAATTCGCAGCCCTGAGTGATCTCGGGCGACAGGGTTCCGCAGACGCTGCAACACAGACATTGAATGGAATCGGCTAATTGTTCACAACCGCATTGCGGGCAATGAACTCGCACGGGCATGTCCTCGATCTTCAATTCGGCAGCGGCCAACAAAGTGTCCTCACGGGCCAATTCAAACGCCGACAACAACGCTTCGCTGACCACGCCCGACATGCGACCGATTTTCAGATGGACCGCGATCACGCGGGCGTCGCCTCGTGTACGCGATTCTTCACAGGCGATGTCGATAATGCTCATTGCGATCGAAAGTTCGTGCATAATTTGTTACTTCCCTTGTGGATACGGCTTGATGCTTCAAGCCGCTGCGTGAGTAAGGTTTCCGATAACCGTTTGACTAACTTCACCGCCTCGCTAACCGCCGCCCCAACCGGTGCACTCAATCCCATCCGTCCCTCTTCGCCCCCCAAGTCCGCCGGCTGACAACCAACGATCATGACTCGTTTCAAATCGCCTCCCATCGCCTTGACCATTTGCAACACTCTCAAAGGGTGCAACGAGTGTGCATCAAGCAGGGCGGACGGGTTCGATTCAAGCTCCAAGCCTTCCAATTCGGGTTCGATCACCCGCAGTGTTCCAGGAGCTTCGTCCCCTGGGATCGCATCAATCAAAATCACCGCCTCGTGTCCATCGAGCAGTGCGTAGGCCAAATCGATGCCACGAATCCCATAATCCACCACACGCACGTCGTCGGGCCAATCCAATAAAAGTAGCTGACGCGCCACTTCGCTTCCGAAGCCATCGTCGCCGAGAAAGATGTTTCCGATCCCCGCGACTAGAATCGCATCGATTGAATGGGAGTTTGAGGATAGGTTCATGATCACGGACCTTTCGCAGTAGCGTTGGAGACGCCAACCTCGCTTTGACTAAATGCTCACGTCGCCTCGGCATCCATCGGTTCGACTTCTTCGAGTTGATAAAAGAAGCGGTGTCCCGGTTGCCGCAACATGCCAAGGTCACGACCGGGATCGTCTTCCATGACCAAGGCAAGATGGACGTGATCTTCATAATCTTGTTCAATCGCTTCGATGATGGCGACTTTCCCGCTCAACAGACAATCCATCGCGTCGCCTCCTTTTTGGGGACAAACGCGAACACGGTCGCCGACTCGCAAATCGCGTCCTCCACAGCAGACGCTCTCGAGTTGGGGCCGCGCCTCCAATCGATTCCAGTCGTCTTGTTGCATGTTTGCTTCCCTCCAATAAAACGCAGCAGAATTCGCTACGAGTGTTTGATTGCAGCCATGATGTTTGAAAATCTTTTCGACCTCGACGCTGGCCCCCTCACGTGACCTTGGATGATCCATGCAAATTCATCATCTGCGCCGAAGACATCGACTCGGTTCGATTCAATATCTGTCTCGCTCGTTCATCCACATTCCGCATTTCCATTTTTTCTTGATCGGTCATCGTCATCACTCGCAGCGCCAACATTTCGTCAATCTCGGTGCCGTCAAAAAAGTCACCACTACTTTGAGACGCGATTTGCGGATAGTCGTACAAAATGATAGGGGCAGCCAACATACAGCCACGATCCGGTTCAATGCCTGCGAGAACGGGCCACAGCCCTCTATTTTCACATGCCGCCACACGGTCGGCATATTCCGGCGGCGGATCGATTGCGGAAACAAACTCGCCCCCGTCGACACCGAGGATGATGTGCGTCGAGGCAAGCACTTGATCGAACGGATCCTCTTGGTAGGCGGATGAAGGCATCGCCATTTCGGAGATATTTTGTAGTTCGACGGTCAATTGGAAGACTCGATCCTCCAACGCGACGCAAGCCGTTTTGACACCCACGCCGATCATCGCCTGGCTACGACGCACGAGTCCCACACAATGTCCGTCGCGGGTCAACAACTGCAAACCGGAGTCGATCCCGAAGGAATACACGTCGTGGCTGTGACAGCCCCCAAGTTCGCAAAGCGGTTGGATCGGACCAACGATTTCGCGTTCGATCGCTTCCTGCCATGTCTGATAAAGCGTGCCGTCAACGTCCATCGACGCGACCCGATGCGCATGCAACTCCCAATCCTCGGGCAATCTTTCAACCGGTATCTCAAGCTCGAAGACGTCCCGATTCAGCAGATGCAAAAAACGAACGGTGACATTGACGGTCGGGGTCTCGCCAATCACCAAGCACTCGGTCCGCATCGTGGAGGGTTCGCCAGCACGATTCCCCGCCGGGTAGAGTGTCCCAAAGTGGTAGCGTTTTTGATTTTTGATCGCCGAGGCCCGGTAGGGATAGAGGATATAGCCCTCGTACAAAACCGCGTCCGCGATTTGCTTGACTCGCTCAATATTCATTGCGTCGTCCCCTCTGCTGCGGTTTCAAGCAATCGCTCTAGCGCTTGCTCGAATGTCGGGATTCCATGGTCTCGCTTGTATTGCTGTAGTGAATCGAACGCATCACGTTGCAAACACAACCAAGCCGAGTTGGGGTAGTAATGCTCCATCATCTGCTTCCAAACGGCGATGGGCATCCGATAGCGAGCCTCTTTGTCCCAAGAGATTTGAGTGGTCTGAAGCCCCCGCTCGCCACGATAGAAGATCGTCCCGCTGAACTGAAATAACAACGGGATCTCGCCATCATCGATGGCCGCAAAATACTTGGTGGCTGCGACATTGAAATCGAATGTGCAAGTCACCGGCAAAGTCACCTCCACCCTCGAGGTGAACGGCGGCACATTGACCGTGGCGTGCGTCCACAACATCGTCTTTAACGTTTGACTCCAGCGATGCGGTGGACCGAACAAATCGAGCAACCCCGGCTTTTCATCGTCCTTGTAGAGACGTTGGAGCGTTTCGATTTGAAGTTGGCATTGAAGTGAAATGTTTTGCACCGCGGGTTCCCCGTCATGATGGGTCACCCGGAGTCCAAATCCGATCATGGGTGCCGCGGCAAACGTAATCGGTTGAGCTGTCAAAATCTCGAAGTTCAAATCAAGCACGACTGGACTCCTTTGCAAATGGAGCCGAAGCGATGCGCAGCCTTGAAAAGAACGCGTTGATTTCCCGCCACACTTCGGTACCGCCGGACAACCCATGCCAATGGGTGCGCATCATGCCGACGAGTTCATAACAGCGATCGATCGGGACGAGGTAGTACTGGAAATCACCGTCGCGATCGAGCCGGTTCACTAACAAAGCTTCGACGTCTGGCTGCATGTCCTCGACGATTGGGTTGTCCGTGGCAATCGAATCCCAAGCTTGTAATGTCAAGCTGGACTCCGTGGCACCCGCTGGACTGGGATAAACCGCCACGACTTTTTGCTGCGGCGTGCTATCGTAGAAAAACACCACATTGATCGGGACACGCAAATCGTCCCATTGGGCATCGCTCAATTGAAAATTGGTCAACTCGGCAAACCGTCTCGGTACGCGGCGGTAGCTGACATCGCTATCGCTGCCGACGTGCCCCGTAAACAAGATCGCACACGCTTCGCAACAACAGAGAATATTCCGGCGGTGAATCTCCACGAGATGATCGTGATTTTTGGCAAGTTTGAGATTACATAACTCGCAACGCTCACTCGGCTGGCGACGTGATTGCACAAGTTGCCTGAGTCGGGTGAAACCGGATGGCAGCGGCTTTGCGGAGTTCATTTGAGTGGTCATCGTGTCGCCGGGGATCCCAATTGCACGAGAACTTTGGGGGCCTGTGTCGAATCAACCTGGGTCGAATCAGCCACGCCCTCGACCAACACCCAGCGGATCTCCGGAGCGGATTCGAAGATCGCCTTTTCAATCGTATGCTTAGCGGTTAATGCCGAGGAAGGACAACCATCACAACTGCCTTGCATTCGCAATCGCACCGTATCGGCCGTGATCGAGATTAGTTCGACGTTGCCACCATGCGATTCCAAGTACGGTCGGACGCTCTCCAACGCGTCGCGGACGCGTTGCTCGGATGCCTGCGGATGCAAATCATAGAGCACTAACAAACTTGCGACCAACGGATCCTCGGCCCACCGCACCAAGGCATCGCGGTTACCGACACCGTCGCTGACGGTGATGGCGGTGACCATTCGCGTCAGCGCCTCACCGTGGTAGTCTAGGATCGCGGCGAGCACGTCCAGCATCTGCTCGCGAATCAGCGGGTCAGCGATGGCGTCGATACTCTCGAGCAAGCTCTCGATTTGGCCGATTCGTTGTTCGAATTCCGCAGCGTCGTGGGTCATAACAAATTCTCTGGGGGGATGGCTTCGATACGTTTCGGAAAGGGACAAAGGGTCGTCGAGGTCCCTCGCTGACGCGTCGGGTTATGATTTGCTAGGTAAAACTGCAATAGCGCAACTTCAAAACTGACGCGTCGGGTTATGATTTGCTGCAACAGCGCAGAAGGCTTCGGGTTGTGAATCATCCAAGCTAGCCGTGTGCGGCACCGAACATCGGCGAGTGGTGCGTTTCGATGGTTTTGCCGTTGCCCACGTACATGTGGACGCCACAGGGCAAACAGGGATCAAAGCTGCGAACGGCCCTCATGATGTCGATCCCTTTAAAATTCTCTGGCCCGTTTTCTTCAAAGATCGGCGTGCCTTGAACGGCGTCTTCGTAGGGTCCCGGCGTGCCGTCACTATCGCGTGGGTTCGCATTCCAAGGTGTCGGCGGGTAGGGATGGTAATTAGCAATTTTGCCATCGCGAATCACCATATGATGCGAAAGCACGCCTCGAACGGCCTCATGGAATCCGCAACCGATTGCTTCGTCGGGGACCTTGAAATCGGTCCACGTTTTTGTGTTGCCTGCGTGCAACTCTGCAAGCGCCCGCTCGACGAAGTGCATCGCACACGCTGCCGCATAGGCTTGAAAATAGGTTCTCGCTCGGTTGCGTTCGATCGCGTTACTCCATTTTGGGATTTCCCACTCAAACTCGACTTCGCCCATCGTGGCGGTTTTGGGCATCAACATTTTGACACTGTGCCCGGTCGCTTTGACGTAACCAATGTCGACTTTGCCGGCCAATGCGGTGGCCCAAAAGCGAGCGATCGGTCCGCCACCGGTATCCAGCGCCAAATGGTCACCGGTGCGTTTATCCAACCATCGCGGACACATGACCCACGTGTACTTGTCGTCGAAATTTCGCTTTTGAGGCTTGGGAATCGTGGTTTGGTTCCACGGATGCCGCATGTCAACGGGATTGCCCAACGGGTCTTTCTCAACAAATTTCTCACTGTTTTGCCAATCGTCATAGAACGAACTGCCAAGCAAAATGCGGATGCCGAGGTTAATGTCCACCAAGTTAGTCGTCACCAATTCACCATCGATGACAATGCCTGGGGTCACGAACATCTCGTTGCCCCAGGCGTCCATCCGTTGGTAGGTGTAATCGCAGTGGTCGGGATTGTTAAACGATCCCCAACACCCCAGCAAGATTCGACGTCGACCGACTTCTTCGTAGCCTGGCAACGCTTCGTACCAGAATTGGAACAAGTCATCGTGCAACGGCACACACTTCTTCATGAACTCGATGTACCGCATCAGCCGGACGATGTAATCGGTAAACAGTTGCACCGAGGGTACCGTGCCCACGCCGCCGGGATACAGGGTGGACGGATGCACGTGGCGTCCTTCCATCAAACAAAACATTTCGCGGGTATAACGACTGACTTGCAGCGTTTCTCGATAGAACTCGCCGGTGAACGGGTTCAACGCCGTCATGATCTCAGCGATCGTTTTGTAACCATGCAAATGGGCGTGGGGCGCTTCGCTGTGCAGCGCTTTCTCCCAGACGCCTGGGTTGGTTTCCCGGACCATTGTTTCGCAATAATCGACGCCCACCAAGTTGTCTTGGTAGAGATTGTGGTCGAACATGTACTCGGCAGCTTCACCAAGATTCATAATCCACTCCGCGATCGCTGGCGGCTTGATCCCGAAGGCCATATTTTGAGCGTAGGTGGCGCACGTGGCGTGGTTATCACCGCAGATGCCACAGATCCGGCTGGTGATGAAATGAGCATCCCGCGGGTCTTTGTTCTTCATAAAGATGCTGTAACCGCGAAAGATCGATGAGGTGCTGTGGCACTCGGCAACGACTTTGTTATCGAAGTCGATTTTGGTGTAGATGCCCAAACTGCCGACGATACGGGTGATCGGATCCCAACTCATCTCGACCAAATTCCCGCTGCCGGATTTGGATACACGACTCGGGTTGGTGGCGGTACTCATCACAGGGTTCCTAGCGGGGTGAATGGAAACAAATGGGGCCCACGGCGATCGCAATTACGGTCATCGTTACTTCGCAAAGCGACGCGTGGGCTTAATGCTTAGGCTTGTAGCCTGTGGTCAGTTCCTTTCGGTTGTGTCTCCAATGGGGTTCTTTATTGAGTTTTCGCTGAGTGATATTTCGCAGCGCTTTGATGATGCCACCGTAGACCATCGATCCGGCCGACGAGACGTAACTGCCGGGCGGTGGATTCATGAACGGCATGAATTTGTCGGGGAACCCAGGCATTGTGCAACCAATACAAATTCCACCGACGTTGGGACAGCCGCCGATGCCGGCCATCCAACCGCGTTTGGGCACGTTGCAATTAACGACCGGTCCCCAGCAGCCGAGTTTGACCAAACATTCGGGTTGACCGTACTCGCTAGCGAAACGGCCCTGTTCATAGTGACCACCGCGATCACAACCTTCGTGCACGGTCGAGCCGAACAGCCATTTCGGTCGCAGTTTGTCGTCCAGCGGAATCATGGGTGCCAAGCCGGCAACTTGGTAGAGCAGGTACAAGAGTGTTTCCATAAAATTGTCGGGCTGAACCGGACAACCGGGAACATTGACGATCGGCAGCCCCGCTTTGGATTTCCAATCCCAGCCGAGATAGTCGGCCAATCCCATACACCCGGTCGGATTACCTTGCATGGCGTGGATGCCACCATAGGTCGCACACGTGCCCGCGCCCACGATCGCCAACGCTTTGGGAGCGAGACGATCGATCCACTCGTTCGTCGTGATCGGTTGACCGGTCTCTTCATTGGTCCCCATCGCGGCCCAATACCCCTCACCGCTCAGATTCTCGTTGGGAATCGAGCCTTCGACGACCAACACAAACGGGTCGAGCTCGCCGCGCTCGGCCATGTACCACCACTTCATAAAATCGTCACCGACTTCATAGGCCAAAACGGGATTGTGCAAATGGACTTTCGGCAAGCCGGGGATCGCGCCGAGCACCACATCTTCGATACTCGGTTGCATCGCTGCGGTGATCGAAACGGAATCTCCATCACAACCCAGCCCGGTGGTCATCCACACGATATGGATCTCTTTCACGTCGGGTTCCCGGTGCGCTTGGATCGTCTTCATCGCAGATCTCCTATGCAGGACGCTTGAGAAACGGTTAACGGTGAACGCGTGCGGAAGTCATCTCGGTAGGATCGTCGGGTCGCGCGTGAGTGTGTTTCAATAACGCTAGAAAAACAGGGCCACCGATGGCATTGCCCAAGGTGGTCCAGAAGAGGAAATAACCGAAGTCGGCAACCGTCGTCTCGCGGGAGGTAAAGACTCCGGCAAGCACTTCGACGGTGCCGACAATGCTGTGGTGCAAATGACCGAGCCCGATCGTCGCGGTGACCAACCACACGATCACGATTTGGCTGATCGTGTCGCGACCGGCAGCCACCAACCACGACAATAATCCCATCAACCAGCCCGCCAAAATCCCGCTGACCAAGATTACCGGCGGTGCATGATGAACGACGCTGTGAGCAATCTCGGTAAAGACGACTGGATCGATCACCCCGAGCGCAGGCCCCAAATAAGCAACCATTCCAGCGAAGGCAACCGCCCCGAGAATATTGGCGACGTAGACGATCGCCCAAAGTCGCAACAACCCGCTCAGCGACGCTTGGCCGCTGAGCACCGGCAACACCGCCAAACTGGTTTGTTCGGTGAACAATTCGGAGCGGCCTAAAATGACCAACAGGAAGCCGAACGCATACATGTTCGCGACCAGCAAATCGACCACGGACTTGGGCAAATCGTCTTGCAGCAACGTCTGCATCACCGCCATCAAAAACAGACTGAATCCAATTTCGAGTCCCGCCGACAAACCGGAAAAGAACAGCCGAACGGAGGAGCGTTGGAAGGCCGCCAACGCCTCCTTCAATTCGTGACGCATGATCTGCTGAGACGGCTTCTTCGGCTCCGTTTCGTGCTCCGACGCATCCTCGGAGTTCAAGTCCGTTTCGGATCGTTCTTTGCCCATGGTTGCCACTCCTTTCGCGGCAATGGTTGCGCAACGTTGGTAGGCGAGATGGATTCATCAACAAATCCTCGGCAATTGCTCACCCGCCAACATCGTCACCACACGTTGGCCTCCGATCAAACTGCGCATCACGACCATGCCGGGGTGATCGGCAACGACATGCCCAATCACCGCAGCGTCACGCCCCAAAGGATGTTGTTTCATCACCTGCAACAGAGATTGGCAATCAGGTTCGGGGACCACCACAATCAATTTTCCTTCATTAGCGACGTACATCGGATCCAAACCGAGCATCTCGCATGCCGAATGCACCTCCGGGCGCAGCGGAATCGCAGACTCGTCTAACGCCACCCCGACTTCGGATGCCGCCGCCAATTCATTCAACGTGCTCGAGACGCCACCACGTGTTGGATCACGCATCACGCGAATCGATGGACAAGCCTCGAGCATCGCTCGCGTCAAACCATTTAGCGCCGCGGTGTCACTCTGCAATGCCGTCTCAAATTCGATCCCCTCGCGAGTCGACATGATCGTCATCCCGTGATCGCCGATCGTACCTGAAACGATGATGCGATCTCCAGGACGGGCATGATGGATCGACAAATGGTGATTGACCTCATGCACTCCGATCCCGGTCGTCGTGATGAATACCTCATCCCCTTTGCCCCGATCGACCACCTTTGTGTCGCCGGTCACCAAGGTCACCCCAGCTTCGACGCATGCCTCACGCATCGACACCACGATTCGCCGCAGCGACTCGATCGAGAACCCTTCTTCCAAAATGAATGCAGCGGAAAGGAACCGCGGCGTCGCGCCCGAGACGGCTAAATCGTTGACCGTCCCGTGCACGGCCAATTTGCCGATGTCCCCGCCAGGAAAGAACAGCGGTTTGACGACAAAGGAGTCGGTGGTGAAGGCGATTCGAGGCCCGCCGCGGTGCTGGCCAGACGCCGCGTCGGGCGACCCAAGATCGAGGGTCGCGGAATCCTCTAGCGCCAAAAGCACATCGTTACCCAACTCGGCCAAGAAGACACGCTGGATCAAATCCGCGCTCAATTTACCGCCGCTACCATGTCCCAGCAGCACACGCTCGTATTGGTTTCGAGGTGTCGGGCATGTCATGCGGTCAAAGTCGGCGACGTGCGTCATGTCGGCTCAATCGGCGGGTATAGGAATGTTGTGAAGTTGGCTTGACTCGTCTTGAGCGTGAAGAAAACGGCCGTAGTTGTAGTACGCCGCACAGGCGCCTTCGGACGAAACCATCGTCGCCCCCAAGGGATGCTCGGGCGTGCACTCTTTTCCAAACGCCGGACACTGGTGCGGTTTATGAATGCCTTGCAAAATCATGCCACTGATACATTGGCTGGATTCCTGGACCTCCATGTCGCTAACCTCGAATCGCTGCTCCGCGTCGAAGCCCTGGTACTCATCACGCAAGCGATAGCCGCTCTTGGGAATCGTGCCGATGCCGCGCCACTTGCGATCGGTAATGTCAAATACCTCTTCAATCAGCCCCTGCGCCGACCGACTTCCTTCGCGTTGGACCGCACGGGCGTATTGATTGTCGACTCCGACTTCCCCTTGTTCCAACATTCGCACACAGCGATAGATCCCTTCCAACAAATCGACCGGCTCGAACCCCGTCACCACGATTGGAATTTGAAAGCGATCGGCCAACGGTTCGTACTCTTCGTACCCCATCACCGAACAGACATGTCCCGCGCCCAAAAATCCTTGCACGCGATTGGTCGGTGATGACAGAATCGCTTCGATCGCTGGCGGCACCAAGACGTGGGAAACGAGCACGGCAAAGTTTTCAATGTTTCGCTTCTTGGCTTGCCAGACCGCCATCGCGTTGGCGGGCGCCGTCGTCTCAAACCCGACAGCGAAGAAAACCACCGTTTGACCGCGGTTTTGTTCAGCGATTTGCAAGCAATCCAATGGCGAGTAAACAATCCGCACATCGCCGCCACAGGCTTTGACGTCAAATAAATCGCGGTGACTGCCGGGAACACGCAACATATCGCCAAATGAACAAAAGATCACATCGTCACGCGATGCAATCTCAAGCGCCTTGTCGATCAATTCCAACGGAGTCACACAAACGGGACACCCCGGCCCATGGACCAGTTCCACGTTCTTGGGCAACAGTTCGTCGATCCCATAACGCACAATCGTGTGCGTTTGGCCGCCACAAACCTCCATGATCGTCCAGTCCCGCGTCGCCACATCCGCGATCGCTTGTTGCAACTTCTTGGCCGCCCCCGCGTCTCGGTACTCCTCTTGAAACTTCACAGCGTTGACTCCAATTTCGAGTCCGATTGATCTGTGTCTAGCTCTTCAAGATCGTCCATATTCCGCAGAAACTCGAAAACCTTCTCCGCTTCTGCTTCGTCGATTACTTGCAACGCAAACCCGACATGCACGATCACGTACTGGCCGACTTCGACCTCGGGAGTCAGGTTCAAACAGACCTGCTTCGAAACTCCACCGAAGTCGACTTTCCCCATCAACACCTCGTGCTGGAGGAACGTTTCAGTCACCCTTCCGGGGATACCAAGACACATCGACTCACTCGCTTTTTGAAGAACATGGAGGATGCAGCATCCACCTAACGTATCACGCTAACGCAACCACTGGATACTGTTAAATTTCGATTTCTCCGATTTTCAAGGCTTTGTCACCGAGTGCGAAAACGTCGATGAAAGGGACCGTCAACGGCGCGCGTCGGTCTGCAAAAGGCGTGCCGCAATGGCAAGTTGGCCGAGACTCAAACCCCCATCGTTCGCAGGAACTTGGTGGTGGACAAAGTGCCGAAGCCCTTGCTTTTCGAGCTGTTGTGTTACCAAACTGCGGAACAAGCTGTTGCCAAACACACCGCCACTGAGCACAACCCGATCGAGCCCAACGACAGCGGCAATTTGGCCGCAAACTTGCCCGACCATGGTTGCCAATGTGTTGTGGAAACGACGGGCAATCGTGGCGACTTCGACGTTGTTTTGCTGGTCGCGATGAACACCGCGGATCAAGGGACGCGTATCCACGCCCCATCGCGAACCTGCTTCACCATCGCGCACGAAGCATGGTGCGACGCAGTAGCATTCGTCTGAGTCTCGCTGGGTTGCAAGCGACTCAAGATCGATCGCCGCTTGGCCTTCAAAGCTGACCCGTTGGCGAACTCCCGCGATTGCGGCAACGGCATCAAAGAGTCGTCCGGCGCTGGATGTCCATGGCGAACGGACGCCCCGATCGATCATTTGCCGCACGACACGAATCGCCGCGGGAGAAACCGGCGTCGCGAAACCTCGACCTCGTTGTGTTTCAGGATTCGAGTCTTGAAAAAACTCAGCGACGCCCGCACTCCATTGCTCCACGTCACATCCCGCATCACTCAAATAACTTAGCGCCATCCGCCACGGTTCTTTCGTCGCTTGGTCACCACCGGGAAGTCGCACCGGACGCAAATGGGCCACGCGCTGAAATGATTCGTAACCGCCAACCAAAAACTCTCCTCCCCAAATCGTTCCGTCCGTGCCATAGCCGCTGCCATCAAAAATGACTCCAATCACCTCACCTTGGAGTTGATGTTCGGCCATACAACTCGCCAAATGGGCGTGATGATGCTGAACCGCCAACGTCGGTATCGTCTCTCGCTCCGCACGCGCGAGTGCATAGGTCGTTGATGCGTAATCAGGGTGCAGATCATGAACCATACAGCGAGGATGAATCCCGAACATCGACTCGTACAGTTCAATGTCTCGCTGGAATGACTCCAAGGCCGCCAAGTGATCGAGGTCTCCCATGTGATGACTCAAAAAGGCATTGCGTCCGCTCGCTAATGCAAAGACATTTTTCAATTGACCGCCGACCGCAAGACACGGCAGGGAGCATGCCATCGGCAGTTTGATCGGCATCGGTGCATCGCCTCGCGAACGACGCACCGGCGATTCTCGTCCTGCGATCACACGGGTCACCGAATCATCGCAACGCACGCGAATCGGGCGATTGTGCACCAGAAAAACATCCGCGATCCCGCTCAATCGCTCGGCCGCGTCGCGGTCATCATACGCGATCGGTTCATCGCTGCGATTACCGCTGGTCATCACCAAGGGCTTGTCGCCGACCCCATCCAACAATAACTCATGCAGCGGTGTGTAGGGCAACATCACCCCAAGGAATGGATTGCCAGGCGCGATTGTATCCTTGGTTGATGCCTCACCCGCTCGCTTGCGCAATAAAACGATGGGCCGCCTCGGCGAGCAGAGAAGTTCCCGTTCGGCATCGTCGAGCACACACCGCTGCGCCGCTGCATCGACATCACGAACCATCACGGCAAACGGTTTTTCATCGCGATGTTTACGTTGACGCAGTGCGATCACTGCAGCGTCATTGGTTGCATCGCAAACCAGATGATAGCCTCCGATCCCTTTCATCACTCCAATCTTGCCACGCCCGATCGCTACAACAAACGCAGCCAATGGATCGGCGGATTCCATCGGCACTCCCTGTCCATCGAGCAACTGCAATCGAGGTCCACAGTCCGGACACGCGATCGGTTGAGCGTGAAAACGCCGATCCCTTGGATCGTCATACTCGGCGCGACAGGCCGAGCACATTGCAAACGTGGCCATCGTTGTATTGACGCGATCATACGGCGCACGATGAATGATCGTCAGCCGCGGACCACAATGAGTGCAGTTCAAAAATGGATAGCGATAGCGGCGGTCCGAGGGATCAAACAATTCGCGTCGGCAATCCACACAGGTCGCCACGTCCGGTGAGACAAAAACCTGGGTCGACGAAGCGTCCTCACTCGCAATGATCCGAAAGCGAGAATCATGCTGTGCCGGAATCGAACGCCAAGAAAGGGTATCGATCCGCGACAACGTCGGGGCCTGTGAACGCAAACATGCCGTGAACCGGTCGAGGTCCGCGTCGCGGCCCTCCACCTCGATCCACACCTCGCCGGATCGATTTTGCACCAACCCAGCCAACTGCAATTGCGAAGCGAGCGTATAGACAAACGGCCGGAAGCCAACTCCCTGGACGATCCCCGCTACCGTGAACGCTCGCCGCTGCATTGAATTCACTCCCCCTTGGCTCGCCACCGCTCCGATGGCTGCATTGAGACGAATTCAATGTACTCGATGCGTACGCGCTTTGAGGTTGCGCGTTTGTATTTCCGGGCAAAGCTGCGGAAGTTTAGCTGACCAAACCCCACGGGCTAGGCAAATTGCTAGACCTTCAGCCCACAACCTATCGCAGCCCGCACCCTATCGAATAACGCAACTTCAAAACCCTCGCTTCGGGTTAGATTTTGATTTCCTGCATCCCTCCACAAACCGTACCGCTTTGTCAAATAAGCGGTGGAGTCATTTCGGGTTGTTGCGATGCCAATGGCCGAACTAGTGGGCGGTGACGTTGAGCGGCAGACTGCGTTCGGCGAGCGTATTGTCAAAATCGAGGATCGCCGCAGGGTCCTCGGCCACCATCTTGATACGGGTCAAATTCGCTCGCGCCGATTGCTCCTCTTCCACCTGCTCGGTAATGAACCACTGCAACTCGACCAACGAGGCAAAGGCTTTCTGGTCCATCGCGAGTTGAAACAGGGCATCGATCCGTTGCGTGTTCTCTTTCTCTTGCTGCAACGCCCAATCAAAGATTTCGACGATCGAGGCAAAGTTTTCACGCGGGGGATCGACTTGTGTGAGCGTCACTCCAACATTACGAGCGAGCAAGAAATCATAGATTTTCATCGCATGGGTGTATTCCTCTTGGGCTTGTGCGCGGAGCCAACCGGCACAACCGCTGAGTTGTTCGCGCGAGCACCAAGCACTCATCGCGAGGTACGAATACCAAGAAGACAATTCGCAGCAAAGTTGCTCGTTTAAAGCGTCGGTTACTTGTTGGTGTGACATTGAAATTCGCTTTCGTTTTCGTAAAAAAGTAGTGGTGCGCTACAGCACATTTCCCATTTCGAGCTTCACGCACGCAGTCGCGATCGTTGTCAATCGTTGAGCGTGAACCCAACCTTGATCGTGACTTGCCAATGGGCGACCTTGCCGTCGACAATATCGCCGCGTGTCTCGACGATCTCGAACCAGCGGAGATCCTTCAAGGTCTTCGCGGCTCGCTCGATCGCGTTTTTCACAGCGTCTTCAATGGACGATGGTGAAGTACCGGTCAGCTCGATCTTTTTGTAAATGTGGCTAGACATCGCGATTGCTCCGAGGGGGATTACAGAACCGTCACCTACGTGCGTGACTGTTCATAGTATAACGCTGCCCGCGCTAGCAATATTGGATTGAAATTGCCCGCAGATCCGGGAAACGACCATTCCAAACGCACGACGTGCGGCGTCCGATGAAACCGCAATCGCAGCAATCGTTTGATCTAGGCGTCGGTCGCGGAGCTGATGTTGGCGGCTTTCGATGGTGACGTGTCGCTAGGATTTTTGGACTCCCAACGTGCCAGGTCGGCAAACTGTTTTGCTAGTTTTTCCGACATCGACGACAACGCACCCCCACGATGCATCGCACAATCACGGCACTTCGCCTTCACTCGAGTCTCTAAGTCGACTTGAAACGAGGCTTTCTTCTTCCCCACATAGCCACTCATCAGCAACGTCTTTAACAAACGTTCGCTGCGATCGACTGCGGGATCCGCCGTACCACTTAACGATTCGCAACACAGCGTCGCAAGGGCGTCCAAACTGGCTTCAATTTCAGGATTGGTTTCGTTCATGTTTTTATCTCGCAATAGTTTAGGTCGTGGATGGACCGTTAAAAGAAACGACTTCAGTCGACACTTCGACAACACACTTTTCGGTTTGAGTCTCAGCAGCTTTGTTGGTTTGCGGTTCATGGTCCGTACTCTCAGCCCCTAAGATCGTCGCCAACGGCGTCAATCCCTCGAAGCCTTCACAAGCCATACGCATCGCAATCAGGATCGGAATCGACAAAAACACCCCCATCAATCCCCACATCCATCCCCAGATCACGATCGACAAAAACACGAGCACAGGACTCATGCTCATCGACCTTCCTAAGATCGCAGGTGTAAGGAATTGCCCTTCGATCGAAGTCAACGTCAAGAAGGTGCCAGTAACGACAAACGCATAATACGTTGCTTCAAAGTTGACCAGCGCGGTGACAAAGATAATGCACGCTCCAGCAACGGCCCCGATCATCGGAATGAAATTGAATGCGAACGCCATCACGCCCCAAACGATCGGCGAGGGCATCCCCAGCAACCCCATCGCGGTGCCGACCGCAACCCCCAACCCCGCGTTGATTACCGAAACTTGAGCAAGGTAGCTGCCTAAGCCTTCCTGTACATTTTGAATCACCTCGATCAAACGACGGCGCGCAGTGAAACTAGGCAGCGTCCGCATAATGCTGCGCAACAAGTCATCACCGGTTGCCAACAAAAAATAGAGCAGCGCGCCACAGATCGTTAGAAACGAGACGATATTGCCCGTGCCACTGAGGTACGACAGATTGCTCGCCCAATTGGCTTGCTTGATTTCAACCGGCACGGGCGTCTCTTCCTCAGCGACACCGACTTCCTCGGCCTCTGCTGTTTCAGCCAACTCTTCGGTCGCCGCGTCCACCGCTCTCAATCTCTCGGTGATGAACGACAATTTTTCCTTCACTACCACTAAATGACGCGGCGTGTCGGCGATGATCTCCTGAGCGGGCTGAATCACAAGGTAGGTGCCCAGACCGAGCAACACGAGTATCCCCAGCATCGTACCGATGGCCCCGATCGAAGGCGGGATACCGATCCGGCTGCCGTGCCGGACGATCGGCCGCAGCACCAAGTACACAACCATGGCGGTGACAATCGGGACCGCCAAACTGCGGGCAAAATAGAGGGCGTAAAGCACCAACATGAACGCGCACACGCGGATCGAAATCAATCCGCCCCTGCGGGCGACTGGCCCGGCATCAACCGTGTTGTCTACCTCTGCGCTCATCATGGTTGCCTCGGTGTTAATCCGCCCACGATTGGTTGAACGCCAACTCGGCCGAATTTCGTCCGCAGTGAGATTCACCCCACCACTCCTTTGTCTTTCATTGCATCCTCTGCTTTGCCATCCGTGTTCCAGTCTTTTCGACCGCGCCGGCGGGGAAAGCGCAACGCCCACTTTTTGAATCTGAAGCTGCACACCGTTCATCGATCGCCGTTCATCGATCGCCGTTCTCATCACCCGCCGTGACGCGAGGGAAAATCGCGTTTGACTCGATCCCTCACTGACACGCCGGGTCAGCACTTATCAAGGACAACGGCAATAGCGCCACTGCAATACGTCCGCCTTAGAGCCTGATCAACGGCACGACGATTCAAAGTCATGGACTTGTCGCTCCGCCTCGTCCTTGGCGATCCCATAACGCTCTTGAACTTTCCCTACAAGTTCTTCGCGTTTGCCATCGATGACATCGAGATCGTCCTCGGTCAAGTCACCCCATTTCTGTTGTGCTTGTCCCTTGACTTGTTTCCACTTGCCTTGAATTTGGTCCCAATTCATTGTTCTGTTCCTCTGTGTTAGGTAAGCCAAAATGAATCGCCCCACGGGGCGAACCGCTTTAAAAATGAGAAGCACTTTCTGGGCCAATCGAATTCAATCGATTGCAAATCAGGCCCCCGATCGTAGAAAGCGTTATTCCCTGTCGACGTCGACGGTGATCTCGCCCGTGTCGGTCGAGCGTTCGACCTCAACACCACCATTGGGTGCATCGACATCGAGCAATGTCTCCTTGTGGTCGCAACCAGCAACGAAGAATCCCACAACGAGTGTGACGGCTAGCAGAAAAAGACGGAGGGCATCATCAACGGCGTTCATGAGAATCCTTTGTTCGCAAACGAGAAAACGAGTCAGAGAAACGGAAAATGGAGAGATTCAAGAATGGGGCTCAACGATCCAACAGGAACCACAATCAGCCCACTCAACAACAGCACACCCCCAATGACGATGACGATGACGATGACGATGACGATGACGAAACCGAAGGGCCCCAATCAAAGATTGCTTGCTAGGGCCGGTGCACACTGGGTCCCGTGTCGCAATGACGGCGGCGTGACCACGTGAAGATGATTACCACCATCGTGGACATGCTATCGCCATGTTGCAAAGCGACGTCTTTGCGCTCGCGCGAATGAGCCATCACAGTGCCTAATTCCGTGCTTCATTACGGCTATCGCTCCACAGTCCAAAGGCCGCAAAGCAACAACCTCACTACGCCGTCGCGAGGCCCCAGTGACGTGCTATCGCCCCCGCCTTCCCTTGGGCGTCAACGACATCGGCGGGACTATTGATTCTTGTACGAATCTCGCAAATCACGCACCTTGTCGTGCCCTGCTTTCACCACCGCGTACTGCGAGATCAAGACGTCGTTCATCGCACTACCGGCCGTCTCCTTCAACACGTCCTCATAGGCCGCTTTGATGTGATCTTCGCCTCGCTCGGCTTCAATCAGAATGACATACGGATCACCTCCGTTGAGCTTGCTACGGACGTTGATCCAAGCGCGGTGGACACCGGCAGTGGCCGAACCGTCGTCTTCGGCTTCAGCGCCGTTCCACTCGACGTAGTTTTGCAACTCGGTGGCCAGTGCAGACCTTTCGTTGGCGATCTCACGAAACAGGGTAGAGAGCGCGGCGTCATCAACCTCTTCGGCCGACTCGCGAAATCCATCGTAAGCGTCAATGTTCGCGCGGATTAGCTTCTGCAGTTTGGTCAGCGTGGTTTCGCTAAGCTTGTGCTTTGTTTCAAGACTCATGACTAACTCCAATCGATCATAGGGTGGTTTAAAATGTCGTGTTAGGATGAGCACGACACTCTCGCCGCGCTCACAAAAACGAAAAAGCAAACCGTGTGCCGCTCGGTATTTGGGGCGACAAAGGACGCCAGCTCCCCCTGAACTTGACCGCAAATCGCTCAAACTGCTCGAACGACAAGCGTCCGCTCGCGGGGGGACGCTCTGCGGGATCCGAGCGGTAAGAGGGCACCGAATCGGAGCACTTGAGCGGCGACGTCTCGCCTCCTGCTTCTCGCGTGCTTTCACTGTGGAACGCGCCCTCACAGCCGCACGTGTTCACCACGCTCCGCCAACTAACCTCTCGCCTTCTCGCGTTTTCGCCTTCTCGCTGCATCGTGCATTTCGCCACCGGAGCAACGTTCATCCAAAGGTGCTTCCGCCGGTGTGCCACACGATCGCCCGTGCGGTACCTGATCACCGGTGTGGTACCTGATCGCCCGTGCGGTACACGATTTGCCAATGCATCTCACTAGGCTCTCACGAGGCTCTCACTAGGCAACGTGGTGGCATCGGCTCCCACTCGATCTCTCACCACCGCTGCATCGTGTCTTCTTCAACCGCTTCGTTTTTAGGAATTTGAAATCGTGGCAATCACACCTCACTGCATCTTTCAACGGGGCGCGGGGCCGATCATTGCGGCGGCGATTCATAATGGGCACGACACGCGTCGCAGCATCGAGCGACGTTTGGCGATCGACGAAGACGAGCAACGTCGAGAGGAAGATCCGATCACGGGCGAATGGACTCAGATTGCCAAAACTCAGATCGTCGGTTTGCGTTCTCGCTTCGAAGTCGACCTGAACCGACCGCGTGACAAAGCGGTCTACCAGAGACCGGCTGATGCTTGGGGCATGAAAGTCTGGGACACCCCGCCCGATCCCAAGATGATGGAAGCATCGCTTCGTGAGTACGACCAATTCTATGCCGATGTGGAAGCGTTGTTGCGAGAGAAGGTCGCTCAACACGGGCGTGTCGTCGTCTACGACTTGCACACCTACAACCATCGTCGCGACGGCGTGGATGCCCCGCCGGCCGATCCCCACGCCAACCCTGAGGTCAACATTGGCACCGGGACAATGGATCGCGAATTCTGGGCTCCCGTGGTCGATGGTTTTATCGCTGCCCTGCGCGGCTACGACTTCCACGGTCGCCGTTTGGACGTTCGCGAGAACGTGAAGTTTCGGGGTGGATACTTCGGGGAGTGGATTCACACCACGTTTCCCAAGCAAGTCGGTTCGATCGCGATCGAATTCAAAAAGTTCTTTATGGACGAATGGCAAGGTGATCCTGACCCGTACGAAGTGGAGTGCATTTACGAGGCGTTGGAGTCCACCGTACCGGCAGTCGAAGCTGCACTGGAACGATTGTGAACACTCCCAACGGGCAAACCGCCAGCGAGAGCCCATCGGCGGAAACTAAATTTGCGAAGATCGCCGCTGCGGCATGCGCTCGGTTGGCAAAGAACGAACGCGTTCGCCGAACGTTGCCAGGCGAGGGTCGGTTGAAGTTCGATCGCCAGCTTCCGTTTCTGTGCGTTTATCGCTCGCCCATCGACCGCGATGACAAGGGTACACGCGAGTTGGTGACCACCGAAGCCGCTTACCTATTTGCGTCGGCCGCGCCCCAATACCATCCGGGTTTGTCAAAGTTGTTTGCCGCGATCTATACCGCGATGCAAGAACACTTTGGTACGTTCCTGTTGATCGAGGTGTGGTCGATGGACGAGCGTGAAAGCGACCTGAACTCGCGCCCGGCGTTTGAAATCGTCACCCCGGAGCTCGACTCGTTGCCCTCAACACTCGAGGTACTGCAGCGTGCCTTGTCCGAGATCACCGTCTACGGTCATCCGTCTCTCGTCAGCTCACGGTACGCAGCGAGCGTTGCACCGTTTGGGACCGCCCCCATTGTCCCGACCGACTTGGAAAATGCGTCTGCGGGGTGCTGCACGATCGGATTGGCGGTCAACCCGATCTATCGCGACCGCAAATCGGGATCGGTTTACCCGATGGTTTTACAGATCTTGCGGCGGCAATTGGCTACTGCGTTTCGAAAAGCGATCGCCGAATTCACGGGTACCAAAAACAAAACCCGAAAGCTCCATTACGAAACCTTCGGCCCCTCTTCGTTGGTAAAAACATGCCGCTTGATCGACCAACAACTCTGTGAGGTTTCAGAGTCATTTGACTTTCTATTGCAAGTCACTCCCACGAACACCGATGAGCTGTGGGAACAGTTCCAAGCGAGCGGCTATCGCGAGTTGGCGCCGCTTCGATACCGCCCGCTACCCTATCACCCCAATCGACTCAAACGCCAATTATTTGAGATCGAGATTGAACGAGTCGAAGATGCCACATTGGCTTATCTCTTTTCGGAGAAACAAGACGAGATCGATCGACAATTAACAGCGTTGCGTGACCTGAGCATGCCAGCGCTCACCACAGCTCATGTTCAACCATCGAATTTCTTGACGACCAGTTTGCAATTGTATGGTCGCCCGGAAGACTCGCTCGTCGAACTGGCCGACACCATCCTCCACACGATCGCCACTCTCCCAGCGCGTTCCGAGAAGATCACATCAGCAGCCGAACAAACAGAAATTGGAGAAGAAGCCGACTGCATCTCGGCGACCGAACTTGTCGCTCAAGCTCGCGACGAAATCGACTATTACCACACCAAGATGAATGAGTTCAGTGCCACGGTCGAAGTATCCGACTCGATCGCCGCCGGGATCATGGTGTCTCAGGATCGCTTGCTGATCGATCGCAATCTCCGCATCTCGCCCCAGCGGGTCGAAGCGTTACTGCATCATGAAATCGGCACTCATTTGCTAACGTATTTCAACGGTCGCTGCCAACCGTTCCGACAACTCTACGCAGGCCTAGCTGGCTACGAGGAATTGCAGGAAGGTTTGGCGGTATTGGCGGAATACCTTTGTGGCGGTTTGACGCACGGTCGCCTCCGCACCCTCGCCGCTCGCGTGCTCGCCGTCGATTCGATGGCCCAAGGAAATTCGTTTGCGGCCACCTTTGATTTACTGCACCACACACACCGATTCCCTCCACCACGGGCATTCAAGACCGCGCTACGTGTTTACCGTGGCGGGGGTTTTAGCAAAGACCTGATCTACTTGCGTGGGCTGCGAGATCTACTGGACTATTTGGATTCGGGACACGAGATCGACCCTTTGTATGTCGGCAAAATCGGATTGCAACATGTGCCCTACATTCAAGAGATGCGGCGGCGAGAAATCATCACACCGCCTCGTATCCTGCCTCGTTTTTGGAACGACACACGGATTCGTAACCGCCTCAAATCCTGTCGCGGAAAATCGGTCCTTAACCTGTTGGAAATCGACGAATGAATATTGGATTTGTGGTCAATGATCTGATGACAGAACAAGCCGTTTACACCACCACTCGGTTAGCAATGACCGCCGTGAATATGGGGCACAAAGTCTACACCCTAGGGGTGGGAGATTTCGTCTATGCGCCGGACGGAGCGATTCATGCGTGCGCATGTTCGGTCAACGGCGATGGCTATGAATCGCAGGAAGATTTTTTGAATGAACTGAAGGACAAACAATCCAACGGTTTAAAGGTGTCGCTTGATGACTTGGACGTACTGCTGCTGCGGAACGACCCGTCGGAGGACGCCGCAGAACGCTCATGGGCTCAGACCAGCGGCATTCTGTTCGCCCAACTCGCCGCAGCCCGTGGCGTGATCGTGTTGAACGATCCGGAGAACTTAGCCAACGCCATCAACAAAACCTACTTCCAACACTTTCCGGAGCAAGTGCGACCTAAAACATGCATTAGCCGTGACACCAAGGAGATCAAGGCGTTTATCGAATCCCAAAAAGGGAAAGTCGTGATCAAACCGCTCCAAGGCTCTGGTGGCCAGAGCGTGTTTCTGATCGAAGAGGATGAAAAGGCAAACATGAACCAAATGATCGACGCGGTTTTGCGCGACGGTTATTGCATCGTCCAAGAATATTTGCCTGCGGCGGCCGAAGGCGATGTGCGATTGTTCGTGATGAATGGCCGACCGCTGTTCTATCAAGACCACTACGCAGCCTTTCGTCGCGTGAACAAGAGCGGCGACGCACGCAGCAACATGCATTCGGGTGGCCAGTGCGAAGCGGCCGAAGTGACCGACAAGATGCTCGAATTAGTCGAAATCGTACGCCCGAAACTCGTCCGAGATGGCATGTTTTTGGTTGGTTTGGATATCGTCGACGACAAACTGATGGAAATCAATGTGTTCAGCCCCGGCGGACTCGGCAGCAGCCAGCAACTCACCGGAGTCGACTTTACCGTCGCCATCATCCGTGATCTCCAACGCAAAGTCCGCTACAAGCAATATTACGGCACACGCATGCGCAACGTCGATCTCGCCACGCTCTAAGGGCAACACCGCGAAATCGCTCACGTTTGCGGCGCCAGGCCGTCCCGACGGCTTGCATCGTAAAACGCTGGGCAACTCGCGTCGCACCGCGATCCAATTCGAACTTCCATTTTGGCGCCTTGGAAGTGGGCGACGTCCGTTATGCAGGGGAAAAGGTTCAGCGGCGAGAATGCTTGCAGCGAATGCTCCGCGAGAACGCAATCGACCCCAACGCCCCCACCAATGGTGGGTCGAAACGAGGTCGCCGCAGCGTCTTGAATCCTTCGTTGCTCGACCTCAGACGCTTAGGGGGAATTGACGAAACCTCCGTCGCCCTCTTCAATTTGAGACCGTCTCAATGTTTGTAAGGTTTGGAAGGTGTGCGATGGGTGTCAAATCAATGGTGGGCAAGCTCGACGGCATGCTTCGCGTAGGCGAAGCGGCCGAGTACTTGAGCGTGACGACCGAAACGCTACGGAATTGGGATAAATCGGGCCGACTTGTTCCGACACGGCATCCGGTGACCGGGTATCGCTATTATCGGCAAGCGGACCTCGAGGCGTTTCTAAAAGCCATCGTCGCCAAACGCGAGCCGCAATGAACGACATAGGCGAACGCACCACCAAGCTATCTGTGACAGCGGAGTCGCAGATTGCGAACCGCATCCCCAAGGATGATCTTGGGCCACCCGAAGCGAACGCGGCAGTGGCACGAGGTGCCCGCCAGCGAGGAACAAACGCATGAATCATGGCAATCATTCGCAACACGATCGCGTCGTCGATTCCTCGCCGTTGATTGTCGGTGTAGGAGCTTCGGCAGGTGGACTCGAAGCGTTCCAAGAACTATTGACGGCGCTGGGAAACACCCCCGGGTTGGCAATCGTATTCGTTCAACATCTCGATCCGCATAGCCAATCGTTGTTGGTCGAACTGTTATCACAATCAACTTCGATGGACGTGATTGAGATCACCGACGGTATCGCGTTGACCACCAACACGGTTTACGTCTGCCCGGCGCAGAAGTTGCTTGAACTGCACCGCGGTTCGGTACGCATTCTGAATCCAGACGAAAAAATTCGCCGCATTTCGACGATCGACCATTTCTTGCATTCGATCGCTGAAGACCAACGGGACCGAGGGCTCGGCATCATTTTGTCGGGCACCGGCAGCGATGGAACGCTGGGACTTAAAGCGATCAGCGACCGCGGAGGCTTGACGTTTGCTCAAGACCAAGCCTCGGCCAAATACGATGCGATGCCTCAGAGTGCTGCAACAGCGGGCGTCGCGGATCATGTGATGCCACCCCGCGAGATTGCCGCAGAACTACTGCGTTATGCCAGACATCTGAGGGACCAAGTCGAATCCGCCTCTCCGGTTCGCTTGCAAGAACAGATTGAAGCCGCGATTCCGGTGATCGCGGAAATGTTGATGAAGGCAACTTCGCATAATTTCCAGCATTACAAATCCAGTACGCTGCAGCGCCGCATTCAGCGGCGAATGCAAATGCTGAAAACCGCTTCGGTAGAGGCCTATCTTGCCCATCTTCAACAAAACGAGAACGAGCTCCAGGCTCTATTTCGAGACTTGTTGATTGGGGTCACCGCATTCTTTCGAGACCCCGAAGTCTTTGCGGTTCTCCGCAACCAGGTATTGCCAAGCATATTCGAAAATCGGGACTCCAATGACCCGGTGCGCATTTGGGTTGCGGGTTGCGCCAACGGGTCAGAAGCTTACACGATGGCGATCTTGTGCCGCGAAGTCATGGACAACATCCCCACGCCGCCCGAGGTCCAAGTATTTGCCACCGACATTGATGAACGTTCCCTCGCGATTGCCCGCAATGGCAAGTACCCATTGGGGATCCAAGATCACATCAGCCCCGAGCGATTGCAGCGTTTTTTTGTCAAACAGGGCCAGCAATACCACGTTACGAAGGAGCTTCGTGAGCTGGTTCTATTTTCACAACACAATTTGATCAGCGACCCTCCGTTCTCGCGTCTCGACCTGATTTCATGTCGCAATCTGTTGATTTATCTCGGACCACATCTGCAAAAAAAACTAATCCCGCTGTTTCATTATGCCTTGCGTCCTGCGGGTTATCTGCTTCTTGGTCCTAGCGAAAGCATCGTCTCGCATGGTGAATTATTTCGCCCCATCGATGTCAAGTCGCGCATTTCGCAACGCAAAGGGACCGCGATTGGATCGGCAACTCCGACGGGATTCCAACCGCGAGCCGCGACGTCATCACAAGCCATCCCTATCCCCGGCACCCCCGTCGATTTGACGGAGATGATGCAGCGGATCGCGCTCGACGAATTCACACCGAAAACGGCGGTCATCAATGAATCCGGCCAAGTGCTAACGTCGTCGCCGAATATCAAAAAGTACCTGAATCTGACCACCGGTCCATTTGAAAACAACATCGTCAAAATGGCGGCAAGTGGATTGCAAATTGGCTTGCGTGCGGCGATTTCAGAAGCCAAACGGACCAGCCGTCGAGTCCAACACGATCATTTATCGCTGCATGACGGCGACCAAGTGCAACGAGTGATGTTGACCGTCCAACCGATGCCTCGCTTGGGTGAAGACGAGCCCTTGTTCTTGGTCGTTTTTCACGATGTCGGCTTACCCATCCAACGTGATGGGCACGAAGCACTCACGCCGCATGCTCACCCCGACACCGATTCGTTGATCCTGCAGATGGAAAATGAATTGGCGACCACTCGCAGCGATCTTGAGCGCATGATGCAGGACACCGAAGCCACCAATGAGGAGTTAAAGTCGTCCAACGAAGAATTGTTGTCGATGAACGAAGAGCTGCATTCGACCAACGAAGAATTAGAAACTTCGCGTGAAGAGATCCGCGCCAGCCGCGACGCCATTGCCAATATCAATAGCGACCTCGAGAACTTGTTCCGCAGCACGCAAATTGCCACGATTTGTCTGGACAACAACCAAAATACCCTGTGGTACTCTCCCGCTGCAGCTCAAATCTATCGGTTGATTGCAACCGACATTGGTCGACCGCTGAGTGACATCTCGCATGTCGCATTAAAGATGCCCGCGATCCCCGACGCCGAGGATCTTTCGGGCGACCACGTGCGAATCGAAGATGAGATCGAAACGAACGACGGACGCTGGTTCCTGCGGCGCGTGCTGCCGTACATGCGAGGTGACAAAGCCGATGGAATGATCTTGACCTTCATCGACATCACGCTGCAAAAACAGTCAACGATTCGCATGGCGACGGAACACCAAGTCATCCGACTGCTCGCCGAAGCAAAATCGTTTGACACCGTGGTCCCCAAAGTGCTCAATGCGATTCGCGAAACGCTGGGGGCCGACATCTGTGCCATTTGGCTTCCCGACGCTCAGCACCAAACGTTGCGATGCACGGACGCCTCGGTTTGGCCAAACGACGCCAAGATGGAGCAAGTCGCCGTCCAAAACCAAGAATTTGAGTTTACGAAAGGCCAGGGGCTACCCGGCCGTGTCTGGCAATCGTTAACCGCGCAATCGATTGAAAAACTGGCCGAGGACACCGATTTTTCTCGCACTCACGCTATTGCTGCGGGACTGACCCAAGCGATGGCGATGCCCATCGTGGTCGGAACGGATTTCTTTGGCGTGATTGAAATTTTCTCGCGACACCCAGGGAGATACGAGCAACCATTCCTGGCGATGTTACAATCGATGGGAATTGAATTAGGACAGTTCATTCGGCACACCCAAGCCGATGCGAATTTACGTGACGAAGAGGCTCGCAAGTCTGCGATCCTAGCCTCGGCACTCGACTCGATCATCACGATGGACGTCGATGGCCGGATCGTCGATTTCAATCCCGCAGCCGAGAGCACCTTTGGTTACAAACAACACGAGGTGAAAGGGCGATTACTAGCCGAAGCCATCATTCCCGAGGAACTGCGTGAGGCGCACACCCGCGGACTCAACCGCTACCTAGCATCGGGCGAATCGACGATCATCGGCCGTCGGGTTGAAGTGACAGCGCAGCGATCCAACGGCGAAATCTTCCCTGTCGAACTGGCAATCAACGCGACAAAATCGCGTGATGGTTCACCTTTTTTTACCGCCTACCTTCGTGACATCACCGAGCACAAACAATTTGTGCAAACCATCTTTGATCGCGATGAGCGGATTGTTGCCCTCCTAAACTCCACCGCCGAAGGCATCTACGGCATCACCCCTGAAGGCGTTTGTACGTTCGCCAATGCATCGTGTGGCAAACTTCTAGGCTATGCGGATCCGGATGAACTCGTAGGCAAACACATGCATTCGTTGATCCACCACACACGACGTGATGGCACGACGTGCGAGCACGATGAATGCCATATCTACGATGCCTTTCGAGTCGGCGCCCAAGTCCATATCGACGATGACATTTTCTGGCGCTCCGATGGAACACCGTTTGATGTTGAGTATTGGTCGTACCCGATGATCCGGGATGGCCAGACGATCGGTTGCGTGGTGACGTTTCTCGATGTAACGCACCGTAAGGAAGCCGAACAGATCGTGGTCAATCAACGCGAGGATCTCGAACTGGCGTTTCGCGCGGGCCGTTTGGGTTCGTGGAAATGGAACATTTCCGAAGATCGTGTCACATGGTCCGATCACTTGTACGCGTTGTTGGGTTATTCGAAGGATCAATTCACAGCCACGTGCGCAGGATTTCTGCAGATCATCCACCCCGACGATCGCGACTATGTTCAAAGTCGGATTGACGCTATGTTCAGCGGCAGCTGCGAAGAATTCGAAATGGATTTCCGCGTCTACCGTGGGGACAATCGGCAAGTCATCTGGACCTACGGTCGCGGAGTAATCGATCGCGATGCACACGGTAAACCGCTAAGCATCACGGCGGTGGCCAGTGACGTTAGCGAGCGAAAAAAATCGGAGTTAGACTTGATCCAACGAGAGCGAACGCTCTCATTGGCGCTGGACGCGGGGCGCATGGGCAGTTGGGTTTGGGACATTCCTAAAAACCAAATCACATGGTCCGATCGCTTGCACGTGATGTATGGCTATGACAAAGACGCATTCAAGGGGACCCCCGCGGGCTTTGTGGAAATTGTCCATCCCGAGGATCACGGGATTGTCGAGCAAGTCATTGATTCCGTGCTTCATTCGAAATCCGAACGCGAAGAATTCGAGGTCCGCTGTATTCGCGGAACCGATGGGCGCGTCATCTGGACTCAGATTCATGGAGTGGTCGATCGCGACAAACACGGCAACGCATTGCGAATCACCGGGTTTGCCGTCGACATCACGGAACGAAAGCAACGTGAATTGAACTTGGCGTTTTTAGCCAATTTACAATCGTTCTTCGTCAACTCGTTGTCCGCGGACGAGATCATTCGAGAAGCGTGCTCACGCATCGTCAATTACCTGCAACTGTCGCGTTGTTTGCTGGCCGAGATTGACGAACAAAACGAAACCGCCAACGTGTTCTATGAACATCCCGCCGACAACGATCTTCCCAGCATGATGGGGCGTCATCCGCTTGCGGATTTCCATCATGATCAAGAGAGAATCGAACTGCTGAGCGGTCACCCCATCGCCATCGACGACTGCCAAAGTCAAACGCGGCCCGCCGAATCGGTGAAACATTTCGCTGCATGCAACATCGGTGCCTTGTTTGCGGCCACCTATATCAGCGGTAGACGCTTGAAGTTTGTTTTGGCGGCAATCCAAAGTGAACCTCATCATTGGCAAGAAGACGAACAAGAATTCCTGCAAGATTTTGCATCGCGTGTTTATGTTCGGCTCGAGCGTGCCCGAGCCGAAGATGCATTGCGAGATAGCGAAGAATTCAATCGAACGATCATTGAGAGCAGTCCAGACTGTATCAACGTCCTCGATTTAGAGGGCCGCATTTTAACGATGAATACCGCAGGAATCGCGTCGTTTGAAATCTCGGAGTTTGAAACATGGCGTGACAAACCCTGGGAATCGTTGTGGCCTACTGAGAGCCATCCCAGCGTACGCCAAGCATTGACCGACACGCTTGCGGGAGGGACGGGGAACTTCCAAGCGTTCTGTCCCACTGCAAACGGAACGCCCAAGTGGTGGGACGTGATCGTGACCTCGGTCCGTGGGGTCTCGGATCAAATCAAGTTTCTCGTCGCCGTTTCCCGCGACATCACTGAGCAAAAGCGATGGGAACTGGAATTGGCGGATCGCGAAGCTCATTTGCGCCGCGTCATCAACAATCAATTGGGACTTGTCGGCGTCATCGGACCCGATGGAAAACTGTTGGAAGTCGACGATCGTTCGATGAGTATCGCGGGGCTTTCACGTGACGATGTGATCGGTAAACATTTCGCCGAGTGTGCGTGGTGGACTTACGATGACTCGGTGGCGAATCAAATGCGTGACGCCATGGAGCGTGGGTTTGCGGGCGAGACGGTGCGTTTCGACGTTGGGTTGTTCTCGAAACAGGGGGCGCCCTTAATGATCGATTTCATGATGGCACCGGCTTATGATGCGCACGGTAATATCGAATACCTGATTCCCTCGGGCGTTGATATCAGTGATCGCTACGCAGCGCAGATGCGTCTCATTGACAGCGAGCGACGGATGTCGATGGCACTCAAGGCCGGCAACATGGCCGCCTGGGAATGGACCCCAGAGAAGAGCATTTGGGAAAACTCGCTCTTTGAATTGCTGGGGATACCTCGCCAGGAAAACCCCTCGTCGGATTTATTCTTTCGCAGCGTCCACCCTGATGACGCTCCCGCGCTCCGATCGATCTGGTCGGCTGCCACCGAAAAGGGCGAAAACTATGAAACCGAATTCCGGATCATTCGCCCCAACGGCGACGTGATCTGGTTGGCCGCGGTCGGTACCATCATCTGCAACGAACAAGGCGACATCACCCGGATGCATGGTCTCAATTGGGACACGACTGACAAAAAGGAATCCGAGCGACGAATTCTCGCCAGCGAAGAACGATTGCGATTAGCACTCAGCGCTGCGGAGCTAAAACTATGGCAATGGCACGTCCACGCGGATGAGTTCTATCGGGCCGGTGAGCTAAGTGAATACTCGGGATTGGAGTCGGCTAAACCAATCGGCGGCCTTGACGCATTCCTTGATCTGGTTCATCCCGATGATCAACACCATGTCGAACAAGCATTGCGAGACAGCCTGGAAAAAGGCACACCCTACCGATGCGAGTACCGCATTCGTCGTTCTTCCAAAGCCTATCGATGGGTGATGTCGCTAGCACACCTTTCGCTCAAAGACAGCCAATCACCGCTGCAAATGATTGGCATCGAGTTGGACATCACGACGCGACGTGAATCGGAAGAAGCAATCAAATCGGCACTCGAAAATTACGAAAGCAGCAATACGAAACTACAGGGCATCTTCGATGTAACCCTGATCTTTGTCGGAGTCATTGACCTGGATGGTAACGTGAGCGAGGTCAACGAAGCGGCCACCACGGGATGTGGTTACACTCGCGATCAAGTCATTGGCAAGAAATTCTGGGAGGGTCCCTGGTGGCGTCGATCCGCGAAGGTACGGAACTCGATTCGCGAATCGTTCCAGCGTGCTGTCGCTGGCGAAACCCTCGAAATGGAACTGGATTACTCGGTCGCCGACAACTCGAAACGGACCGTTCAATTCCGCATCGCACCGGCACGCAATGAAAAAGGCGAGGTCATGTTCGTGGTGCCCAGCGGCGTGGATATCACCGAACGAAAACACAACGAACGCGAAATCCGGCTCAGTGCTCAACGTTTAAGTGTTGCGGCGAAGTCCGCCGGGTTTGGCATGTTGCACGTCGATTTACGCACTCAGAAAGTGTTATTCTCTCCCGAATTCAAGCGAATCGTCGGCTACCCCGCGGATCACGCATTCAAACTCGAACCGAGTCAGACGCCCTCGTTTGTTTATCCCGAAGACGTCTCCGCCTATCAAAACCATTTCCAACAAGCCACCCAAACTCGCCGTCAACCGCTGACACCGCTTGATCTACGCATCATTCGCCGGGACGGGAAACTCCGCTGGGTACGTCTGCAAACCAAGACGTTATGGATTAAAGACAATGAGGGAAACAAACGCCCGTCGCAAATCATCGGCACGTTGTTAGACATTACCAATCAACATGAGTTTGAACAGTCGCTCAAGGAGGCTCGGCTCCAAGCCGTCGCCGCCAACGAATCCAAGAGTGCCTTTTTGGCGAACATGAGTCACGAAATTCGCACGCCGATGACGGCGATCTTAGGCTATGCCGATTTGATCGCCGAAAAGGTCAACGACGACGAAACGCTCGCACACGTGCGCACCATCCGACGCAACGGCGGATTCCTGCTCGATATCATTAACGACATTCTCGATTTGTCAAAAATCGAAGCTGGCAAGTTTGAAATCAGCCAACAACGATTCGCCCCCAACCACTTGGTCGAAGATGTTCGCTCGATCATGGAAGTGCGTGCGGCGGAAAGCAATTTGGAACTTGAAGTCGAATATCGCGGCAAAATCCCCGCCGAAATCATCTCCGACCCCAAACGTCTGAAACAAATCCTGATCAATCTCGTCGGAAATGCGATCAAGTTCACCCCCGCAGGAACGGTAAAAATCATCGTGCATTACGTCGATGAACCAACAGACGCGGGCTGGTTGCGAATCGAAATTGTTGACTCGGGCATCGGCATCAGCCAGCAACAACAACAGCGATTGTTCCAACCGTTCTCACAGGGCGACGGCAACGTCAATCGCGAGTTCGGAGGCACCGGACTCGGGCTGGCGATCAGCAAACGTTTGACCGAGATGTTAGGGGGTGAAATTTCCGTCAAGAGCGAACTGGGCAAAGGCAGCACGTTCACCGTAACGATCGCGACCGGCGACATTGCCGGGGTGCAAAAGATCCATCCGCAATTGACGACCCAGCCGCCTCCCAATGCGACGCCTGCGGAATCGGTGGCCTTGGATTGCCACGTTTTGGTAGTCGATGATCGTCGTGACATCCGCTTCCTCAGTAAGTCGCTGCTTAAAAAAGCAGGGGCTAAAGTCGATGAAGCCGAAGACGGTGAAGTCGCGATCCGGATGGTGGAAACGATGATCAGCCAAGGCCGATCTTACGATCTGATTCTGCTCGATATGCAAATGCCAAGACTCGATGGATATCAAACCGCCGAGCAGCTTCGCAAACTTGGATTCAGTGGCCCCATCATCGCCTTGACCGCGGACGCGATGCAAGGCGACATGACTCGCTGTATCGATAGCGGTTGCAACGACTACCTGAGTAAACCCATCAACGTTGAAAGGTTGACTCAAATGGTTTACCAATTCACCCACAAATAAATCGCAGGCGTGCAGGTCATGGCACAGCAGTTGCGTACTAGTTGCGTCCTTTAGAGGGTTGTTGAATGCCGAGCGTTGCATCGTACACGCATGGTCACGTCCAAGCATGGTCACGGTGCCTCCCTGGGGATCCCCCCCTTCTGTTTCCAACGTCAGCAGCCTGAGTCGAGCGAATTCACCTTGGAACCGGCGCGCGATCGCCGACACGCCATGCAAGATCAACTTCAGCAAATCGGAATCGTCGCGATCGCCGGTGCGCTCGGTGCGATCGTTGGCTTTGAACGTGAATTCGCCGATAAGCCTGCCGGATTGCGGACCCATATCTTCGTTGGCGCCGCGTCGGCCATGTTGATGCTATTGGGCGATGGCGTCCTCGATCAATTTCAACAGGAAGATCGCGGTGGTTTGAGCGCTGACCCGATCCGGATCATCCAAGCGATCGTCGTGGGCATCAGCTTCCTCGGTGCGGGCACGATCATCCACCACCAGGACAAACGTGTCGAAGGGCTGACCACCGCCGCTTCGATTCTATTAACAGCCGGCATCGGCATTGCCGTCGCCGTTGGACAGCTGATCTTTGCGGTCAGCATCTCCATCTTGGCTGTTCTTGTTCTCACCTTGGTCGGTGGAATCGAACGACGCATTGCGAGACATGTCCGTAAACGAACCGCGACCCGGCAATCCGAATTCAACAAACCGGCGGAGGGCGAAGAACAATTAGAACGCGACTCGCAATCGAAGCCTCCTCGACCTTTGCAGTAACGCTCCGCTCACGATACCGTCCGCTCAACGCAATTCCCGCTGCGATTGCGTGTCGTCCGTTTCCATTCGGTGTCTATTCCAATCGGGTTTCATTGGAATCAGAGTCGCCGCCAAGCAGATTCGAGACCTCTTTACTCGGACAGCCCCCACTCAGCCCGCAAGGGCGACTCGATGGGGCAACGCTAACTCGCGTTCGCCACCGCACGACGCGGTACCAAACCGGGAATCGATGAGTCGCGTTGGATCACAAAATGAATTGCAATTGGCATACGAAATGCAAATCAAAGAAGGCTTAAGGGCTCGTCAGACTGCAGAACGATTGCGGCGACCGAGTCCGATCCACACATCAAGGAACATTCTCATGAAACGCAACTCTTTGACAGCGGTAACGATGGCCTTTGCAATCGGCATGATGACCGTGAATGCCACCGCCCAGGACACGACAAACCCCGTTCGGGACAAGACGCGTGGTCCAAACGCGGGCAAGTTGGACGAAAAAACATCAGGCGCAAACATTCGTGTTAGTCAATTGATTGGCATGAACATCCAAAACGACCAAGGCGAAAGCGTGGGCGAAATCAATGACCTCGTCATTGATAGCTCCAGTGGCAAAGTACGCTACGCGGCCGTCACCTACGGCGGCATCATCGGTATCGGTAACAAGCTGTTCGCGGTCCCCTTCGAAGCTTTTCAAGTGCAGCCCGATCCCGATGATCCTGACGACTTGGATGACTACGTGTTGGTCCTCAATGTCACCCAGAAACAACTCGAAGGAGCCCAAGGCTTCGACGAAGACCATTGGCCCAACATGGCCGACAAGAACTTCGTTCGCGAACTGAATCAACGGTATGGCGTCGAGCGGAATCGGAAAAACCGCAATCGTTTACGAGGCGTTGATGTGGACGTCAATCGCAATGGAGTAGACATCGACGTGGAACGGGAGAAAAAGTAGACAACGCGCCCATTTCACCCAACGGTCGTTGACGCCATACAGCGTCGCACACGGTGCTGTATGGCGACTTTTTTTCATTCGCGAGGTTCTTCACTGGCGAGTTTTTTCACTGGCGAGGCTCTTTACGGGTGCTGTTCGGCAAGCCTTTGTCTCGGCCGACCCCCACCGGCAATCTTGCAATGCTTGCCGCAATGTCCACGACCGACCCCGCGATCGATTATTCCCCACTGGCACGCCGTGCGGGTTTTCGAAGCGGAGATTCCACCAAGCAACCCCACAAGGGAACCGATAATGAAAACGGCAACGACAGGTGTCTGCGGAACGCTAATCTTTCTAGTCATCACGATGGCAATCCCAGGCGTCGCCCAAGAAACGGAGGCGCCTCAACCGGAAACGTACATGCCCGTGGTCGTGGCCGATTTCGAAGTCATCCTTGCCAAAGACAAAGCGGAGAAATCCGCGGTAATGGCAAAACATCAATCGTTGCTCGAGCAGCGATACGACCTCGCCGATTCGCCTTCGGATGTGATGATGTCTGGAGGCCGGAAAGCGGTACAACAGGGCGTTCGCGTTAAGTTGCCCGAGGGGGTGTCCTGGTCTCAACTCAGCGTAGCCACAGCGGAGAGGGTTCGCGAAAAAGGAATTTTCCCTGCGGGATTCCGCCCTCTGCCGCATGCCAAGCATGCCATCGGCGGCATGGTATTTCCGCAGCGACAAATCGCGGCGATTGACCAAGCCGAACATCGAGACCTAAGCCGGTTCGATGTCGATTTTGATCTCCCCGATCACCTCACTCCCGAATACCCGCCTCCCATGTTCCTCAGCAATCGCCCCGATCTGGGGGATGTGTCCGGTGGCGAAGTGATCACGATCAAGAACTACTTTGGTTTGCTCAAAGGCAAGGTCACGCCGGTTCAAATGGAAGGCATGCGATTGCTGTTGACCCCATTTCCGCAACAACAATTCAATCAAACCGACGATCGCAAGGTCGCCGAACCGTCGTTGGGAGTGGCTTGTTTTGATTGTCACGTCAACGGGCACAGCAACGCGACCTTTCATCTGAACCCCGACACTCGCCCCCAGCAGAACCGATTTCGAATCGACACCGTCAGTCTACGAGGAATGTTCAACCAACAAATCCATGGATCCAAACGCTCCCTACGCAGCGTCGAAGACTTTACGGAGTTTGAACAGCGAACTGCGTATTTCGACGGCGATCATGTCACGGCAGCCAAGAAGGGCGTGCATCTCCCGAACCGCTCGGATCAAGTGGCGATGATGGCTCAGATGCAAAATATGTTGGACTTTCCTCCCGCACCCAAACTTGACATTTACGGAAAACTCATCCCGGCCAAAGCGACCGAACAAGAGCTGAGGGGACAGGATTTGTTCTTTGGAAAAGCCCGCTGTGCCGAGTGCCACCCCGCTCCGTTCTATCTCGACGACAAGATGCACGATCTCCGTGTCGACCAGTTCTACGAACCTGAAACCATCAACGGCCATCACGATGTCGCCGTCGGCGCGATCAAGACATTCACGCTACGAGGCATCAAAGATTCACCTCCCTATTTACATGACGGTCGATTGCTAACCCTCGACGATACCGTCGCCTTCTTCAACATCGTTTTGAGCTTAAAACTCAACCAGCAAGAAAGTGACGCATTGGTGGCGTTCCTGAGATGCCTCTAGCAACGATTCAAGCCGCTTAAGCCGGGAACCGAAAATTTCTCCTGTAACAATCGCCGCCATGGCTGATCATCGCCACCCCTCGTTTCCTACGTTACTTATTCGTGGAGATCACCATGCTGACGATCGAACAAACGCAGCGTTTCCAAGAAGCGATTAAACGAATCGGAGGCGACCGCAATCTGCTGGTCACCTTGGCGTCGCTGGTCAGCGACGATGCGGCTCGGCTTCAAATCGAGCTGGATCGCCAATTGCTTGAAAACCGGTTTCTCGAGGCCGTCGCCACCGGACATGCCTTGCAAGGGATGCTAAGCACCTTTGAAGTAGGCTCCCCGGTCATCGAGCTGCGAAACGTCATCAGCGTATTGCGTTCGGGCGATGGCGATCGGGCGAAGGTGCTTTGGAGCGACTGCAAACTCGCGATCGATTCCTTCATCCACGAGGTCAATGCGTTAGCAAATTCCGCGTGACGAACACCCGCTATCGTTCAACCTCGCTATCGTTCCACCTCGCGGCCGCTCTCGATTTCCAACGGCGTCGTCGCTTGCTTCTTGCGGACGACCACGTAGACGCTGTGCGGCTCAACTCGATTCACCGTCAATTCACTCGGCACGTGCTGCAAACTTTTCTCGGTTGGCAATCGCATCGGAACGCCTTCGCGAACCTCCTTCAATTCAAGTGACACCGTCATCGCCGAGAGATCGAGATGCTGGAAGGCTTTGTCCGAGCCTACGAGGGTCACTTCGGCATGGGTCATTTTGGGTTCATCGACGACCCAGTTTTCCGACAAATTCCGATACTCGATCGGCACCATCACGGTGCGTTGGACCGTTGCGGTTTGATAGGCGAAAAGAAACCACAGCAACACGGCGAGCGTCAACGAAGCCGACTTGATCGTCAGCCGATCTAAGGCCGTTCCTGGATGGGCTTCGCGCGAGACGGTTTGATTTGCCAAGAACGTCTTCAATCGATTCCCGAGTGTCTCCGGATCAACTTCCTCCAACACTCCATTGTGAGCCATCGTGATCGTTCCCCGCTCCTCCGACACCACCACGACGAGTGCATCACAACACTCGGACAATCCCAACGCGGCAGCGTGACGCGTCCCTCCACCTTGAACTTTCATCAAATTGGATGATAGCGGCAGGTGCAAACTGAGTTGCCCAATCCGTTGTTGCTCGATCAATACGGCGCCGTCGTGACCGGGCGATTCGGGGTGAAAGATGCTCAGCAGAAGCGGTTCACTAATTTCCGCATCCACCCGCACCCCGCCGCGGACATGAGGCCCCAGTGGTTCGCGGCCGGGAAACACGATCAAGGCGCCGACCTCTTGGCTCGCCAACATCGCAACGGAGTTCACAATCGTATCGAGACTCGGCTGCGAAACGACCTCCGTGCTGGATTGCCGCAGCCATCGCGATGAAGAAACCCGTTCAATGCCGTGCCGAATATCTTGCTGAAAGATCACGATGCTGGCGAAGATGGCCCCGATGATTCCATACTGGAAAATCATCGTGGTCAAGTACATCTCCAACCAACCCGCCAGCAAGTAGATCGCGACGATGAGCAAAAAAACCAAGCCTACCGATTGGGTCGCACGGTTGCACAACCAAACCAACAAGACATACATCACCATCGTCACAATGCCGATGTCGAGGGCATCGGCGATGCGAAATTGGTCTACCAGCTCACGAAGCTCACCCGCCATGGAGTTTCACTTTGTATCAAGTCGCGGGGTATCAAGTCGCGGGGTATCAAGTCGCGGGGTATCAAGTCGCGGGGTATCAAGTCGCGGGGTATCGTCGCGGGGCTCAGGTTGCGCAACACCGCGTTATCGGTACGCACGTCGATGGGTACGTTGCGTTAGGCGATCGGGCCGCGTCGGCCCATGACCAAACTAACGAGAAACAATACCAAAAAGACGACGAACAAAACTTTTGCGATGCTCGCTGCAGTTCCCGCAACGACTCCAAAACCAAGTACCGCAGCAATCAACGCGATGACAAGAAAAGTTAACGCCCAGCCTAACATGGCAATCCCCTTGTGTTTCAATAGTCCAACGTGGCTGTGAACTTCACTTGCCACTGGAATCAATATGTATGCAAGTGGTGTGCCAGTGCTGGCAGAACTCTTCGTTTATGCGGACCACTCCTCACTCCTCACTCCTCACTCCTCACTCCTCACTCCGCTGTGTTTCTCCGCTGCCGCCGTTCGCGGTGCGATGAGGGAGCGGCCGCTCTGGATTTTCTGCGAATCGGGCCGTCAGCTTGGGATGCGAAAAAACACTTTTGATTTGGGCCACCGACGGCGGCTTGACCAAGTGCAAATCAAAGCCCGCGGCACGCGAGTTCCTGCGGTCTTCCTCTTGACCATAGCCCGTCAAGGCAACCAGCAACACATCGTCAAATTCGGCTTGCCGGCGGATCTCTCGGGCGACTTGATGGCCATCCATGCCTGGCAACCCAATATCGAGGAACACCACTTGCGGCTTGAAATCATGGATCTTCGCGAGCAACGTTGCCCCATCCGCCGCCGTCTCGACCTCATGTTCCCCCACTTTCATCAGCAATGCTTTGAGCAACCAGGCCGCTGATCGGTTGTCGTCCACAACGCAGATGCGATGCGGGGGAACTTGGGCGTCCTCCGGCAGTGCAGCGGAGGGTTGGTCAACCGCGTTGGCCAGCGGCAAACACACCACAAACGTGCTGCCGTGACCGAGCCCGTCACTATGTGCCGAGACCGTGCCGCCATGCATTTCGACCAACCGTTGCACTAGCGTCAATCCAATCCCCAGCCCACCTTGAGCTCGATCGAGCGATCGGGATGACTGGGTAAACAGATCGAACACCTGCGGTAAAAGCTCTTCCTCGATCCCCACCCCGGTATCCCGCACGGTGATCACCGCCATCTCGTTGCGACGTTCGACGGTCAGTTCAATCTTGCCTCCCGCGTCCATGTACTTCGAAGCATTTGTCAATAAGTTTTGGAGCACTTGAACGATTCGCACCGGATCGGCGTTTAGGTACATCGAGTCGCTCTCCAGATGGACCGTGAGCTGTTGTTGGCGGCTGTCCACGGTCGACTGTACCGCGTTCACCGAGCGTTTGACGAGATCCGCCAACGGGACGGATTCTTTGCGAAGCTCCACTTTGCCACGCATGATTCTCGAGACGTCCAACAGATCGTCGACCAATCGCACGACATGCTCCACTTGGTCCTGCATCAACTCGACGATCTCTCGGTGGCCGCCGGATTCCATCGCCAACAGATCGAGGCCACTGCGAATCGGCGCCAACGGATTTCGCAGCTCGTGTGCGAGCATGGCTAAAAACTCATCTTTACGACGGTCGGCCTCGCGTACCTGTTGGTATAGCAGCGCGTTCTGAATCGCAATTGCCGCACGTTGGGCAAGGTCGGTGGCCATGGCCAAGTCGGTTTCGTTATAGCGACGCCCCGACTCCGCCCCCACAAAGGTGAGGCCCCCTAGCACTTTGTCTTTCACTCGCAACGGCACGCACATGTACGAGGTCAATGAAAGCTGTCTCATCATTGCCAAGTGCTCTTCGTCCTGCGCCACCCTTTCCAACAGCGAATCAGGAATCTCCGTCGCCAACTCGGGTTCGCCCGTACGAAACACCTTCATGACTCCATGCGCGGCATTCGGGCTGGGCGGGTAACGTCGATACAGCTCATCGGCTAGACGGACCTTTTCTGGATCGACGTGCGCCACCGCTACTCGCTGTATCGTCCCATCGGGTTGGAGCATATCCACCGCACACCAGTCGGCAAAATGGGGCACCGAGAGGGCTGCGATTTTCTGTAACGTCGACCTGTAATCGACCAACGTCGACAATGACCGGCTCGACTCGGCCAAAAATCGCAACGTCTGCTCCAAATGCTTTTGCTCGGTGATGTCGGAACAAATGCCGATCATGCGGATCGGATGGCCATCCTCGTCGCGGAACAGTCGCCCTCGCGACTCAAGCCAATGAACGCTAGCGTCGGGCCACACAATCCGGTACTCAAGATGATGGATCTGCCCTTGCTGAACCGTCTCTTGGATGGACGCCAAAACCCGTTCCCGATCCTGCGGATGAATATCCCGTTGATAAGCCTCGAACGATCTTTCAAAACTGCCTTCGGCGAGCCCATGGATTTTTTCTAAGGTGGAGGACCAAATCACGTTCCCACTTGCAATATTCCATTCCCAGCTGCCCATGCGCCCGGCATCGAGCGCGAGCCGCAGCCGCTCTTCGCTTTCTCTCAACTCCTGCCGACTGAGGCGAAGTTTGTTCTCGGCGTGACATCGCTCGAGGAACTGGACTAATTGGGAAGCCACCGTCCCCATCATCTCGATCAAATCTTGATCACGCGGACGCACCTCGGAACTGTACAACTCGATCACACCAAAGGAGGCCTCCCCCATTCCAATCGGATAGGCGAACGCGGTGTGCCAGCCGTTCTGAGTTGTTGTCGGATCGCGTCCAAAACGCGGGTCCTCTACGACGTCGGGAATCCACTGCGGTTGTTGGCTTTGCCAAACGTGGCCGCAAAGCCCTTCGCCATGCTGGCATGTTACCGAAAGCGAATCAACCAACCGAGTCACCGAGTCCGATGGACGCGCATGCCACGCTTGCACGAGACGCAATTGATCTCGGTCCGACTCGACTTGCCAAAAAAAGACGGCATCCCAATTCAAAACCGAACCGAGCACCGCTAAGATTTCTTGGATCGCTTGCTCGGCATTCTTTTCCGAAGCGATCACTTGGGTCACCGCCAAAAGCGCATTGCGTCTCAAGTCGAATGTTTTTTGCTTCGAAATATCGCGGTCGATCGCCGAAGCTCCCACCACTCGCTTCGCGCTATCGAGAATGGGAGAAACCCGGATCGCGACCGGCACCAATTGGCCATTCTTTCGTAAACGAACGGTTTCAAACGGTTCAATTCGATCGCCAAGTTCAACGCGTCGGAGGGTCTCTAAAAACGACGTCTTCTCTTCCTCCGGCACAATGCTGGACAACATCGATTGGCCCACCGTTTCTTCGGCGGAGAATCCGAACAACTTTTCCGCTCCAGCGTTCCAGTCGGTAATGACTCCTTTGAATGTAAATCCAAGAATAGCATCATCCGACGAGTCGACCAGCGCCGCCAAACGCCCCTGCTCAATCTCAGCCGCTCGCCGCTGAGAAACATCACGAAAAACAAGCACGACTCCTAAAACATGCCCCTCGCGATCGTGGATCGGAGCGGCACTGTCATCGATCGGTCGCTCGGTTAAGTCTTTGCTAATCAAGACACTCCGATTGGCAAGCTCGACGATCGCACCTTCGCGGATCGCTCGGGAGCTGGGGTCCTCTTCGGGCTGGCGACTCGCTTCGTCCACAATTTGGAAAACATTCGTAACCGGCTGACCGACCGCTTCGGATTGACGCCAACCGGTCAACGTCTCTGCGACGGGGTTCATAAAGGTCACCAACCCGTTGGTGTCCGAAACGATCACCCCGTCACCAATGCTCGACAACGTGACTCTCAACGACTCACTTTGTGCCAACAAGTCGGACTGTAACTGTTTACGGCGACGCATCTCTTCGTTGAGATCTGCAATTTTCTGAGTCAGCACCGCGAACTGCGTGCTGGACCGATCGCGTGGCACCAACTTGATCATCAATTGCGATGCACGGCGATCTTCCTCGTGATGAAGAATGCTTCCATCGCATCGGAATACAATCTCTTCGCCCTGCAACGTCTTGAACGTGAGGGCGCCGACAACCGGATCGCGGTTGCGTGCACAGTCGCGAAGGTAGCTTCGGACGTCCCTTTCGGGCGTGGTCGCCAATGCCGATAGATGGCAACCCGGTAGCGGTGGAGAGGCAAGTTGAAAGTCGTGAAATGAACGGTTGGCGGCCAGCACGATCCCGTCGCCCGACACCAACAACGCAGCTTCGGAGAATCGATTGGCAAGCGAAACAAACCCGTCGGGTGACATCATTGCCTATCTCTAACCTTGTAGGTATTCACGACCGTCCGCCGCCAACGCAGTCTCGGTCGGCCGCAAATGAACCACGATCGTGCAACCACGATCGCCACGCGCGATGGCTTCTTCAATAACCACCTTAGCATACCCCAAGTTTTCGGCAGCGATCACTCCAAACACGTTGGACGTCATCATGCAAAGCGACGGGCGGCCAATCACCTTTTCCCCGAACGGACAGGCACGGTTCTTCAGCACGATTTTTTCGTCGTCCTGTTCGACCACGTAGAAGTCGCCTTGGATTCTGCGTTTCAGATCGACTAACACGTCCGCAACCTGCTGACGATCGAGCTGGTTGACTTGCAATGCGCTGCGATAATCGTCATTGATTTGGTCACCCACTCTTTGACCGACGATGCTGATGAACCCCGCAGCTTCATCAAGCCCCACGACATCTTGCAGGGTTCCAGACAACTCGCGAATCAAGGAACGAAGAAACACATCTCGTTCCAGTGGAATCGGCAAACTCTCGATCACAGGCAACGAATGACGCAATGAATCGGACATCGTGAGTCCCTTGGCGATGCTAAGTTTGATGCGAAGCGAATGGGATCAAAGCCGCGAATAAGCTCATCGCGTCCTGTTCCCGAGATAAGAAAATAACGTGCACAATCAACGCCGGATGTGCGGCTGAGTCGATCCGCAACATGCATTTGCAATCGACGACGCCAACCATCAACCCGACAAATTTGAATCGATTTAAAACATTCCAACAATCCTGTTTTTGTTCCCTCGCCAACGTGAATCGTTGAATTCACAAGCTTGCCGGCGACCCAAAACCTTCAACCACTCAAGCAATAAAACTGCATGCGGGGGGAGAGGACAAATGCGGTCGGATCGACGCGCAGCCACGCAACCCCGCCCTCGCGGGCCGTGAAACGAATCGAGTCACTCAAAGCTTCCGAAGCCGATCGACCGAAGGCGATTCCGTTGATTCGGTAAGCCGTCGCACCTGACCGACAAGGCTTTGTAATGACGGCCTTAAATCTCCGAACACCGCATGAGCGGCCTCACCCTGACTCGATCTCGCCGCGTCGATCAACGGTTGCAATTCCTCAACCGGTGGCCCCGTCTCAAATGCACTGAGCAACCCCTTCAACGCATGCGCCGTCTGCGCGACCGCGCCCCACTGCTCGGCTTGTACTTGGCCTTGCAACTGATCCAACATCGGAGGTGCATCCTCAGCGGCCATCTCGGCGAGCGCTATTAAAATCTCCTCATCGCCACCGACGCGGGTCAGGGCGTCGGAAAACTGGGCTCGCTGTGACTGATTCAATAAACTCATCGTTTCCTCATGCGTGGATCGCCATATTACTTTCTAGAACGATGCGGAACGCCCGGATTAGATCTTGCCGCTTCCGGCGAGTCATCCGCAGCACCCCAGCAGCTTGGATCTCGTTGTCGTTGGTCGCTTTCAACACTTCGGTGGTCACGTCATTTTCCCCATTGCCTATCGCCTCGCGGTGCACATCGATCGCGGGTATGAGGGTATGGGACACCCCGCGGTGGATCGCCACCCGCAATTGCCGAACACTACTTGGCAAACCGTACGCCGTCAACAATTCCAGCGTCTTGACGCGTCAATTCTTTTCCATCCCGCGGATGGAATCCAAGGTTCGCTTGGCTGAGAAAGAACTGAAGCATTAGGGGCACTTTTCCAAATCAATCGCACGGCGGCGGTAACTCGGCCACCGCCGCATCGACTCGATACAGCGGTGATCCGTGATCATCACCAATCACGCAAAAAAAGGATACTGCCAGACGCCGCCTTGATCGAAAAGAAACCAATGCGGTGTCTTAGCGAGCAACGCGTGCCAATGTCCAGCAGTCGAGTTGACATGCTCATTAGCGACACCTGTGCCCACAATGGGGACGCAAACCACCCTCCATTCAACGGAGTGAGACGCTTGCCCGCCTCACTCGCGTGCGAAGTCCTGACCCACGAACATTCGGATCGCCCCCGGCACCGCTTCGAAAGCGACTGGTTCCTCGTCGATGACTTCGCCGTCGAGTGTAAATCGCATCGGGGGATCCGATTGGATTCGCAGTCGTTTTGCTTTACGAAAAACGACTTGTTCACATTCGAGAAAGTTTCCCAACAGGTTACCGGTCACCACTTCGACCATGTCCATCAGATCGCCATCGCGAATCAACACAACGTCGATCAAGCCATCGACGGGAGAGGCCTGTGGTGCCACCTGAATCCGTCCCGCATTCGTTTTCCCATTGGCAACGAGCACGGCCCAACTGTCAAAACCATCAAGCCGTTCTCCATCGATCTCGGCGGTGATGCGATAGCTGTTCATATCGGCCAAGACCCCCACCGCTCCTCGTACATAGCTAAACGCGCCCCAGCGTGTTTTCAATTCATCCGTCAACTCTTCGGAAACGCGGACGCAGTTTCCTCCTGCGGCGACGTTGGCGTAATAACGTTCAACCCCACTCCCATGGATGCGCACCACATCGACCGCGATCGGTTGGCTTTCGCGAAATACCTCCACCGCTTGATTCAGATCGTCGGGGATGGCCAAGGTGCCGGCAAAATCGTTCGCCGTCCCCAATGGAAAGACGGCCAAATTGGGACGACGCACCTCGTCGATCTTCATCATCGCGTTGACGATGGCATTGATGGTTCCGTCGCCGCCGGCAGCAATCACGTTTTGGCATCCGCGCTGTAACCCAGTCTGAATCATTTGCGCCATATCGATGTCGCGACTCATTTCGATCCAAGTGTCCGAGTTCGCCGACAACGCTTGCTGAAGCATTTCAACCTGCTCCGCTTTCCCCGATCCACGGTTCCAAAAAATAAGGTTGTGCATGGTTTAACCGCAATCTCCCCAAAGGACAAACTCAGACGCGACGTTGCAATCCACTCGGACATCGTCCCTACCTTCACCAAGCATGGAAGCAATGAAGCATTTATTGGGCCGAAGCATTTGTTCGGGCGATGCGAGTCCATTCCGCTTCTCCGCAGCGCGTCCAATCTGGTAAGATACAAGATCACACTCAGCCCGCCCCTTTTATGAAAGGTCGAACCATTAGCTCCTTAGATCAACTCAAGCAGCATACCGTCGTTGTTGCAGACACAGGTGACATTGATGCTATTGCCAAGCACAAGCCACAGGACGCGACGACGAATCCGTCGCTGCTCTATAAAGCCGCCCAAATGCCTCAGTACCAATCACTGGTGGATGAAGCGATTGCGTATGGACAATCCAAGGCGCACAGCGAGGAAGGGTTGCTCGATGCGATCATCGACAAACTTTCCGTCGCCTTTGGCTGCCGAATCCTGGAGCTGATTCCCGGTCGCGTTTCGACCGAGGTTGACGCCCGCTTGAGCTTCGATACCGAGGGGACGGTCACCAAAGCACGCGAGTTGATCGAACTCTACAAAGAATCCGGCGTCTCGTCGGATCGGATCTTGATCAAAATGGCAAGCACGTGGGAAGGAATTCGCGCCGCAGAGCAATTGGAGAAAGACGGAATCCATTGCAACTTGACGCTGTTGTTTGGCTTCGGCCAAGCGGTCGCCTGTGCCGATGCCGGAGTTACCTTGATCAGCCCCTTTGTGGGCCGTATCTACGATTGGTACAAAGCAAAGCAGGGTGTGGATTCGATTCCGGTAGAGGAAGATCCAGGGGTGGAATCGGTCACGACCATTTTCAACTATTACAAAAAACACGGTTACAAGACCGAAGTGATGGGGGCGAGTTTCCGCACCAAGGAACAAGTGATGGCGTTATGCGGCAGTGACCTGCTAACGATCTCACCCGACTTGCTCGGCCAACTTGCCGAGGTCGACGGCGAAGTTCCCAAGGCACTCGACGCCGATGCAGCGGCCCAAATGGACATCCCACGCATCAAGATGGACGAAGGCGTCTTCCGCTGGATGTTGAACGAAGATGCGATGGCCACCGAAAAATTGGCCGAAGGGATCCGCGGTTTCGCAGCCGACCTCGATAAACTACGCAGCTACCTTGCTCAGCGAATGGAAAAAGCAACGGTTTAACCGCCCCGCTTCAATGTCGCCCGACGTCTCCGACGTCGGTTTTCAGGAGTCAAGACGCCGGCATTCCTGCATCGGCGTCTCCCCCCACTTACCACCGGCTCACTTACCGCCGGCCCGCTTATCGTCGGCCCACTTGCCGCCGGCCCAACTCGTCGCGGCAAGAATAAAACTCGCCGACTTGCAAAGCGCCTTCCTGGCGATTGCCTTGAAGAAACAAGCTCGGGGTGACGTAGCAGCCATTGGCCGCAGCACTCATCTAAGCAAGTTTCACGAGCTCGATTGAATTGCTGATAAAACGCGGTTCGCTGTTGAGTACTCAGTCGCTTCACGGCGGAGCGCCAATCCGCGTGGCGAGCGCACGCCGAGTTGCATCGGCCAACCGAGGCGTTGCCGATCCCACAGGCACAGCGTTTTTTTGGGGATCGAATCACAGGCCTGCATACGGATAAGAATGTCGCCCCCAAAAAACATGGGTCGCTGAAAATTCGGCAAACGCGTTCGCGATGGGTACGCCAATTGCAACAATACGGTTTCACAAAATTCAGTCATCGCTCTGTGACATTCGTTAGGGGCGAGAGCATGCCGTTTAACGGAAACAGAAATCGAGGAACTTTACGATGAATCTCGAATTGTTAACGACCTACCTCAATGATCATCGTGCCGGAGCGACTGCGGCGACCGACATGCTCGAGCGACTGATCAACGAAAATCAAGGGGAACCGCTGGGCGACTTCGCCACGACCCTGTTGAACGAAATCGAACAGGACGAAGCGGAGCTTGAAGGTCTGATCAAGCGATACGACGCCATGCCTGGGGTGGTCAAGCAAGCGGTCGCATGGGCCGGCGCCAAGATGACAACTCCAAAGATCGGCCGAACCATGGCGGGCGATTTCGGAAACTTTCAAACTCTCGAAATTCTATCGATAGGCATTCTCGGCAAACGTGCGTTATGGCGGATGCTGCAATCTCTGAGCGATCCGGAATTGCTTAGTCTCGACTATGGACGGTTGATCGAGCGAGCGGATTCGCAATTCCAGCAAGTCGAACAGTGGCGTCTCCGCATCGGCACCATGGCGATGAACAGTACCGCGGCGGTATGAGTCAGTGCGATTCGGATTCACGTCCTAAGCAGGAAGCAGATAGGCAACACTCCCAAACTCGATCACATCGGGCACACACCGTTGCCGTTTCCCGTAGGTAAAACGCACGTGTGATCGTAGCGGACCTCGCGAAGCGAAAATAAAGGAAATGCGAAGCGGATGCATCCGGCATGCAACTTGCATACGGGTATGGGGTATACGCCCATTTGCCGAACTGGCACACCGAAAGATCGATCATGTCCACCACTGAAATCACCGCCGTGGATCCTGTCTGCGGGATGACGGTCAATCCAAACGAATCGCTACATAGCGAGCACAACGGAAAACTGTATTACTTTTGCAGCCAGGGCTGTCAGAAAAGATTCGAGGCCAATCCGGTCGGAGTGCTAACCGAACGCACTGAAAAGGATTTAGCTAAAACGCACGCAACGGCAAACGAATCGTCCTCCTGCTGTCACGGTTCCGGTCCTGGAAAAGGCTCCGCAAGTAAGACGCCGGCCGACACGGACGCGATCTACACTTGCCCGATGCATCCGGAGATCGAGCAACAGGGGCCGGGCGATTGTCCGATCTGCGGTATGGACTTAGAGCCCAAGTTCATCGACATGGCCGACCATGGCGATGACGCTCAGTACGCTGACATGAAACGTCGGTTCTGGGTCGGCGTTGTCTTGTCAGCGCCGCTACTGGTGCTCGCGATGGGGCCGATGATTGGGCTGCAGATCGCCGATTGGATGTCCAATACGGTATTCGCTTGGTTGCAATTAGCATTGGCCACGCCGGTGGTGTTTTGGTGTGGATGGCCGCTATTGGTGCGTGGCGTCAAGTCATTCCACAGCATGAATTTAAACATGTTTTCGTTGATCGCGGTGGGAACTCTGGCGGCCTATTTGTTCAGCCTGGTCGTTGTCCTGCTGCCTGGCGTGATTCCCGAAGCCTTTTTCGAAAACGGAGTGCCGCCGCTGTACTTCGAGGCCGCCGCGGTGATCATCACGCTGGTGTTACTAGGACAAGTATTGGAGCTTCGCGCACGACAGCAAACCGGGGGTGCGATCCGTGAACTGATGCAGTTAGCCCCCGAGACGGCACATCGCTTGACCGACGATGGTGAAGAAGAGGTCTCGCTTGATTCGGTTCATAAAGGAGACCGTTTGCGAATTCGACCGGGCGAAAAAGTTCCCGTCGATGGCCGTGTCGTTAGCGGCAGCAGCAGCGTGGACGAATCGATGTTGACGGGCGAACCGATCCCCCTGCAAAAATCCGAAGGGGACGAAGTCACCGGAGGAACGCTGAACCAAACCGGGGCACTCGTGATGGAAGCGGTCGGTGTCGGTGGCGATACGGTGCTGAGCCGGATTGTGCAAATGGTCGCCGATGCCCAGCGGAGTCGTGCCCCGATTCAAAAATTGGTCGACGTCGTGGCTCGTTACTTTGTGCCTGCTGTGATTGCGTGTTCCGTTCTCGCGTTTATCGGTTGGGCGATATTTGGCCCCGAACCTCAATTGGCACATGCCTTTGTCGCCGCCGTTGCCGTGTTGATCATTGCTTGCCCCTGTGCGTTGGGATTGGCCACGCCGATGTCGGTGATGGTCGGTGTCGGGCGTGGTGCAAAGGAAGGGGTACTGATCAAGAACGCCGAAGTCTTAGAGGTGATGGAAAAGGTCGACACGATTGTGGTCGACAAAACGGGCACGTTAACGCAAGGACGTCCCGAGGTGACCGCGATCGAAACGTTCGCTGGAGCAAACGAGCCAGAGATTTTGGCGTTGGCTGCCGCAGTGGAGACACAGAGTGAACATCCGCTTGCCCAAGCGATTGTGCGACGTGCGAAAGAGAACGCCAGAGAACAACTCGAAGCGACGGACTTCAACAGCATCACCGGCGGTGGCGTGCGAGCCAAGGTCGATGGACGCGACGTGGTCATCGGAAAAGCTGACTTGCTAATCGAGCAAAACGTCGATGGCGTCGCAGCGGGGCGTGATCAGGCGGCAAAGCATCAAAACGAAGGAGCGACGGTGATCTTTGTCGCCGTCGATGGCACGTTGGCCGCCCTGATGGCGATCACCGATCCGATCAAACCCAGTACGCCGGCGGCGCTCAAAACGCTGCATGAACTCGGTTTAAAAGTCGTGATGCTAACGGGCGATGCCGAACGGACGGCCAAAGCGGTGGCCACGAAGCTAGGGATCGACGAGTTTCATGCAGGCGTTTCACCCGAAGAGAAACACGCCTTTGTACGTAAGCTGAAAAGCGAAGGCAAAACCGTTGCGATGGCTGGTGATGGGATCAATGACGCACCGGCGCTTGCCGAAGCGAATGTGGGCATCGCAATGGGAACGGGGACGGGCGTCGCGATCGAATCCGCCGGCGTGACCTTGGTTGGAGGTGACCTGCGCGGTGTCGCGGCGGCGAGCAATCTGAGCCGGAAAACGATGAGCAACATTCGCCAAAACTTGTTCTTTGCGTTCATTTACAACGCGCTTGGAATCCCCGTTGCCGCGGGACTGCTGTATCCGTTCTTCGGGATTCTACTGAGCCCGATGATCGCCGCTGCCGCGATGAGTTTCAGCAGCGTGTCGGTAATCGCCAACGCCCTGAGACTGCGGGCCGCGAAATTGACGTGAATCGAGCCGTGTTGGCACAAGGTTCGCAAACCGTCGCACGAGGGTGCCGCTCGCAATTTACCCATTCCGCATAACCGGAATTTTCTTGCGTTAACGCTCTGCATTGGATAAGACCACATGTACCTAGGGTGGGTATCGCTCCGATACCGTTCTGTGGGCAACGAGGCCCCCCCGAACTGTCGAAGGAGCGTGACAAAGTGAAACGACGTTTTTCAAAATCTCGCATGTTATTGGCACTCGCACTGACGGGAACCGCATCGCTGGCCTCGGCCCAGAGACCGGATCCAGGGAAAACGTTCGTCCCTCCGCCGCCTGTCCCTGAAGCTCCGTACGGGTTGAGCGACCTGGACGCATCCGGTCCGCTGTTCCCCGACGCGCAGCTAGGGGATGACGCCTACTCGATGGCTCCGCCTCCGGTTATCGTTGATGGACAAGTTGTTGACGGCCCAATGTCTCAAGACTTCAATGTCGTCAGTCATTCGCTGAGTGACTTCTTGGCACTGGCCGCACAAAACAATCCGACCCTCCGCCAAGCACGGTTGCAAATTTCCGGCGAAACAGCCAAAGCACTGCAAGCCGGTCTGTATCCAAACCCAACGCTGAGTTACAGCGGCGAGCAAATCGGCTTGGACGTGCCCGGGGACAAAGATTCACCCGGTGAGTTCCAAGGATTGTTGGTCGAGCAACGTTTCGTAACCGCGGGAAAACTTCGTCTGAGTCGCGAGAAGTACATGCGCCGTGCGCACGTCTCCGAACACCTTGCCATCGCTCAGCAGTTCCGCGTTTGTAACGATGTGCGAGTCCATTTCTATCGAAGCCTCGCGTCACAACAAATACTCGAGTTGCGTCATGAACTGCTGAAGACCGCCGAAGACGGTGCGGTCACCGCTCGCGAATTATACAATCAAGGCCAAGCAACACGCCCCGAGGTTCGGCGATCGAACATCACTCTGCAGCGAGCTCGATTGGACGTATTGACCGCCGAAAATCATTATCGCGACCAGTTTCGTCAACTGGTTTCGCTCGTCGGTGTCGACGTCGCCATCGCGCCCGTTACTGGATCACTGATGCCTGAAACGGAGCCGATCTCGTACCAGCAAGCCGTATCGACCCTGCTGGCCGAAAGTCCCGAGTTGATGGCGGCTCGTGCGAAACTTGCTGGCGACCGAGTCACACTGCAACGCGAGCGAGTCGAGTGGGTGCCCGATATCGTGGCCCGTGGTGGATCAGGATACAACTTCGATGCCAAAGAAACCGTCGCGGTCGCAGGGGTCTCGATTGAACTGCCAGTGTTTGACCGCAATCAAGGCACGATTCGCCAGGCGCAAGCGGATTTGATGCGTCAGCAAGAAGAGATCCGCCGCACCGAACTCAATCTGCAACGTCGCTTAGCAAGCACGTATCAACAGTATTTAACGTCGCTTCAGATCGCCACCGAATACGATCGCGTGATTATCCCCGAAGCTGAAATGGCGTACGAAGAACTGCTGGAAAGCTACAAGGACAACCGCGTTGATTGGCCCGATGTGCTGTCGGCTCAACATGACTTGTTCGATGCACGGCTGACACAGATCCAACAACTTGAGATGGTCCGGCGAAACGAGGTACTCGTCCGTGGATTCATGCTGCATGGTGGCTTGGATGCGGCACAGGGATCGACACCTCCGGGCCATATCGATGCAAATCCGAAGCCGCGGTAGGGGGTGAAGCCAGTGAGGGGTGAGGAGTGAGGGAGAAGGGAGACCGAATGCGAAAGGAGTCGACATCATTACTTTTGCAACAAGAGAGATTGAACGATGCCGAACAACGAAGCTCGTCGCCAATTCTTGAAAGCCGGTTCGCTGGCAGCCGCCAGTGGTCTGTTGGCGGGCGCTGCCAGTGCCCAACAGCCAATGGACATGAAAGAGATGCCGATGCCCCACGGGCATGCTGGTCATTCCGATAATCCACAGCCGAAAGTGCCCTCGGACTCGGATGTCCAAGCCGAGATGGATGGTTTCTCGCGTTTCAAACCGAGTCGCGGCAACGACCCCGATTCAGACTACTACCTGGGCAAATTGATGCCAGGATTTCGTAGTGCCGCTGCGGGACCGGCTCCCTTTGAAGCTCCCGACCTGACCAAATTGCCCTGGAAAATGGTACGCGGAGCCAAGGAGTTTCACTTGGTCCCGATGGCGGTCGAGCGAGAGTTTTTGCCGGGCTACAAGATGAATGTCTACGGCTACAACGGCAGCATGCCAGGACCTACGATCGAAGTGAATCAGGGCGATCGGGTGCGGATTGTTGTGACCAATGAATTGCCCGAAGCGACGACGACGCATTGGCACGGTTTTGAAATGCCGGTCCAGTACGATGGCAGCGAAACGTTGACTCAGAACCCGATCGAACCGGGCAAGTCGTTCGTTTACGAATTTGATGTGCACGAAGAAGGAACGTTCTTTTATCACGCCCACGTGCCGATGCAAGAAGCATTTGGCAGCGTCGGTTGGTTCATCGTCCATCCTCGCAAAGTTTTTGATCCGCCAGTGGACCGTGACTTTGGTTTGATTTTTCAAAACTTCTTTATTGAGCCGACTCAAACCATTGCCGACAGTTGGCGGATGGATTGGAATTGGCATACGATCAATGGCCGCAGCGGTCCCTACACGACACCGTTGGTGGTCAAGCATGGCGAACGAGTCCGCATTCGTTTGCTCGATTTTTCTCCGATGCAACATCATCCCATTCATTTGCACGGACATACATTTTGGGTGACGGGACACGAGGGGGCACGGATTCCAAAATCGGCTTGGATTCCTCGTAACACCGAGTTGGTGGGGATCGCTCAGGCTTCGAATTTTGAGTTCATCGCCAATAACCCAGGCGATTGGATGTTCCACTGTCATATGGTTCACCACATGATGAATCACATGACACGGCAAGTCGGTCCGCGGATTCGCAAGAACGAGTCGATCGATCAGTACTTGGCTAATACCCAAAGCCGCCCGCCCGTCGATGCAACTCGTGATGACCCGGGGTTTGCCACGCCGGGGTACCCACAGGAAATGAAGGGCATGAACATGTCCGATGCAATGATTGACACGATCTGGGATCGTCGCGAGGTCCAAGGGATGCGGGCGATGTGGCCGATGTCGATCATGGGCTTGATGACCGCCCTGCGAGTGTTACCCGAGGATCTGTATCACAAGGTGATGGAGACGGATGAGGCGGTCCCCAAAGGGAGTGTCTTTGAAGAAATTGTGCGTCGTTTCGGCGACCCGGCGACCTACGAAGCGGGCCCCAAGAAGATGATGCATGACATGAAAATGTAGATTGCAAGCGTGTTCACTGCCGAAATGGGCGTCCACTGCCGAAATCAATTTGGCGGGGTACAATGGGTCTTTTCCCCAGGGCGAATAAGCCACTCATTTCGCCTCGTGCGTTAAACCCCCATTGCCATGCTTGATGACGAAGAAAAGAAGAAATTAGCCAACCGTCTGCGGCGTGTCGTGGGTCAGGTTGAAGCGGTGGCTCGCATGATCGATGAAGATAAATACTGCGTGGATGTGCTAATGCAGTTATCCGCCGCCACCGGTGCGCTGGGCAAAGTCGGGCAAATCGTACTCGAAGAACACCTAAGGACTTGTGTGACCGAAGCGATCGAAAACGGCGACGCACACGATCGCGACGAGAAACTCGAAGAGCTAATCAAGCTGTTCCGCAAATACGCTGGGGTCATCGATTGACGTGACATTTTGGGTCTGCACCCTCGCCGGCTTTCTGCTCACTCTAATCGGAGTCTGGGAAACGTTTATGGCGGTCCTGCACCCAAGGGCCGTGGTGGGTCCAGTCACGACCATCATCAACCGCGCATTTCATTGCGTGGTGGATGCATCAACGATCAAACACAGTCGCTGGGTTGTCTTCACCGGCCCCGTGCTGATTACGGTCCAGGTGCTGTGCTGGGCCACCTTGCTATTGATCGGGGTTAGTTTGATCGTTTGGCCTCAGTTGGGCGAAGGCATTGTGCAAAATGGCGACAAGCCCATCGATCCCTCGTTCAGCACCGCAATCTATTACGCGGGGTTTACCATCACCACACTGGGGGTCGGTGACTTGGTGCCCCAAAACGTCGCAATGCGAATGTTGACGATCACGACGGCGGGGCTCGGGTTCAGCTACTTCACGCTGGTCCTTGCCTACGTCATCTCGATCTATTCCAGGTTGGCTCGCCGCAACCAATTTGCCTGCGAAATCGATTATCGGACACAGCGGACCGGCGACAGCTTAATTTATTTGAAGCCCTACCTGGTCGGCGACGACCCCTCGTTAATCCATCAAGATCTGTACACGCTCGCATCCCACATGGCCGAGTTGCTCGAGTCACATCACTTCTATTCGGTGTTGCATTACTTTCGCTTCAATGAACCGCGGTACGCGATGAGCCGGATGTTGCGATTCTGTTTGGAAGTCGCCTCGCTGCTGAAGGCATTGCGTGAAGCGGGAGGTGCAAATGCATCGTCGATCTCCGAGCCCGAAGAGCGTCTGTGGCACGCCAGTCGACAGATGCTCGACGACACCAGCAAACATTTCATCGTCCATCCCTCAACCGATCACGAAATCGATACTTCGATCGCCAAGCGTTTGTATCAGCAACTACAGTCCGTGTCACCGAATTCCAGCCCCTCCGATCCAGCGAATTTCATCGCGGTGTATACCGAAACATGCAAACTGTGGTCCCGCGATCTGCGTTCGCTTGAAATCGGATCGGGGGATTAGCGGTCACTTACATTGCCAACATCACTAGCGCCATCGCGATCATCACACTGTTCTCGATGATGGTGACCGCCGACATCGGCAAATTGAATGCGGTCCCCAGACAAGCACACTGAATCGCTTGCTTCTTTCTGACCGCCGCAATCACTCCCACCAACCCGATGCTCATCACAATCGCGGTCACGACGTTCGCCGCCATCAACTGCGTCCCGGTGACAAATAACAACCCCAGAGTCACTTCGATCCAAGGGTAAGCGAGCGCGTAGGGACGTGATCGGCGGGCGATGATATCGTAGGTTGAAAAGGCGTCGGCGAATTTTGAGATATTCAGCAACTTGAAAAACGCAAACCCCAAAAAGAAGAATCCCATGAAGTAACTCATCGCACGCGGCCATTGCCAATCATCGTGAATGGACTCAACCAACACCGTGGCGCCAATCACATAGCTGACGACAAGGAACAATGGCTTGTACGTCGCCAAGCTAAACGCGGGTTTTGCTGCGGGGGTCGCAATCGCTACGGTTTCCGGTTCATGGGGAATGACCGATGCAGTAAAACCCGCTTGCCCGATCAAGTCAACGATATGCTCGGGGCGGCCTTCGGGAGCTAGTTCGACGTGAATCAGTTTTCTCGGATCGCTCAAATCCGATTTCCATTGCCGGACACTCGGTTCGTTGTCCAAAAAGGGAGTGACCTTGCTGAGGCATCCACCGCAGGTCATCGAGGTCGAAAACGTCGTGTTCATGATTTCATGTTCCGTTGTGATTACAGGTGTTTGTTTCACCAACGATTGCTTCAATGATGGGACAACCCGGGACTCTTCCCCGACCCGAGCAATCGTGAACAAGCTGAGAGAGCGTGGCTTCCATCTGTTTAAGATCCGCAATTTTTTGCTGGATCAAACCCAACTTGGCTTCCGCCATTGCTTTTACTTCCCGCCGTGACGCTCCGGGCTGCTCGGACAATCCAAGCAATTCTTGGACCTCGGCAAGCGTGAATCCAAGATTCTGAGCTCGCTTGATAAACCGAATGCGATCCACCGTCGCGTCAGGATATTCGCGAAAGGATGTCTTTATCGGCGTCGGCTCGTCGATCAATCCGCTGCGTTGATAAAAGCGAATCGTCTCGACTCCTACGCCGGACGCCTTGGCAACTTTCCCGATCGTAAACCCCGCCATCTCATCTTCCTCCACCACCTATTATCGACTCCGTACAACAGTACAGAGTCAAGTGTAATTTGATCGAGTTAATAGAAAACGTTATGTCCCCGCGCTAGACCAAAGAAACCGTTCGATCTCCACGCCCGGAACAAAGTGCCCATAGAACCGAGGGAAATCGTAACCCACGTCTCAAATGTGCCGACGACGGTGTCCCTCAAACAACCTGCGAGTTCTCAAATGGCTCAAGCATAGTGCGGACAACGGGTTGTGTGGCCGACGCCGCCCCTGATCGACGCGAAAGGCGTTGGCCAGCCAAACGATTATACAACGAGAGCCCGCGTGGAATGACGAAGGAAGGCGTTTGCGGCATGGATGCCGCAACTCCGCGGCCACACATTGCTAGGCGTCTTGAGCGTCCGCTCCCGTGTCAGCGTCCGAACAACGTTCTTCGATAGCAACAATGCCAAACCATCTTTCGATCCGGCGCCGACAACGATTCTCAAATGCAGCTTGGGTATTGGTCGTGCGACGACGAATACCAGATTCAATTACAACTGTTCTGCCGACAAGGATAAAACCATAAAGAATCGCTGACACAGCACAAATCAATCTGTAGTGTGGGAAGACGACGTAGATCGCCAAGAGCAACAGAACGGCGAAGACGGCCGAAACAATCGTTGCCAAATGATGGCGATTCTTTTCATGTCGCGGATGCGGTTTGGTGGTCATCACCTCTGTCGCCTAACGGAAGGTTTTTACGTCACCGCCCTATACGAAGCGAGTGACTATGAACTAATGAAATTGTACCAACGCGAACGCCCGTTGCCACAGAGCGAAGGTGATCGCGCAGCGACTAGCGTAAAAACCATGTTGGGCGACCGTCGCATTACTCTTCACGCCATTCATGACCGATGAATTCACAGTCACAAGTCATCAATTGGAAGTTGCATTTTGGACATTGCTCGTAGTCACAATCGAAACTATGCAGCTTGCCATGAATGGTAGAGCAGTGGCGACACGGCCCATTGCGAGATTCGATTGGCGTCCGAAACGTCTCGGAGCCGTATGGGATGCGTACGTAACTCCCATCAGCGTCGCGGACCACCGTGTCGCTCTGTTCCGCGATTAGAGCTTCCGCCCAGTCGCGAGTCATCATTTGGCCAAACAATGGAACCAAGTCGTCGTCGCTCATTTGCGGTAGGTCGCCAAACGGAGTTATGTACGACTCGGTGCCGTACTTTACGGGGAGGAGGCCCCACGCTGGAGACTCGCTTCTGATTGCCACGATTCTATTTCATTCTTGCTGGCAAGGTACTGTGGGGTGCTAATAAGTTCAGTGTGTAGGAGTTGACCTTGCTAAGCATCGCTTCATTGATCAATCAAGCGAAGCTGAATTTACAGGAAGATGAGACACAGAAAAATGGTCAGCCCCCAAATGCAGCATCATCATTTTTCTGTCATCCATTTTCCTGTATTCTCCCGACCGCGTAATAAAGTAATACTCGGCGAAACATTTAAGCGGAGTAGTGCGATGCATCGAGCTGCACTCCCCGCTAGCGTTTCGTAGTGTCACGCGACGTCGCGTTGACGAACCAGCCGCCTCCCGCCACGAAGCGGCTCGCCTTGAACATGAGGTTTGGATCAGGCTCGTCCCTCGCTGACCCAAAACCCTAAGCAGTTATGCAACGGTGCGTGATCTCAGAGTTGCCCAAGAGGGAGTAGGTAATTGGAAAGCATCGCAATGCAGGCAATCGCAAAGAATAGCCATGCAGCAACGTGTACGCGGACGCGGATGAACACCGGCATGAGAATCAGTGTGGATACCACAACCACGGACCACGAGAATGCAAAGTTGCGGGCGGTCGTGATAATCGTCGTGTACCAAGTCGACTGCCACGCAGAGTAATTCGGAACGGCCAACGCAAAGAATGCAGCGGTGAACGCGATGGCAGCGAAGGCACCACGAATCGTGAACTGTGGATGGACGTTACGCGGTTTGCTGCTAATTGGTTGAGTCGGCCAACGGAAGGGTTTGCCGACGGCGATTCTCAACGAAGCGAAAGACGTCGAATAATCAGATCATTCTACCACCGCTAGCCCACGTGGCCTACAATGGAAGGCGTGCCGAAGGACCGTGCGGCAAAACCATGTTGGACGACCGGCGAACCTCGGAATTATGTTGGAGTAGACAATGAGCACTGGTATCCCAAACAGTATGGAGCCATTCGTACAGAGAATGGTCGCTGGTCGTCGATATTTAAGTGAGCAGGAAGTGGTAGCCGAAGGGTTACGAATGCTTGAGGCTCGTGAGACCCTTCGCGAGGAAGTTGCGAAAGGCTTTGCGAGCCTTGATGCTGGAAAGGGTGTACCAGCAGATCAGGTGTACTCCCGCGCAGAGAAACGTATTGCAGAGATTGAACGAGGAGAGAGGTAATGGCCAAGGTCGTCTACGCACCGGAAGCAGATGACGACCTGGAGTCGATCGTGGACTACATCGCACGAGACAAGCCACAAGCGGCGAGAGATTGGCTGATGGAGTTGCGAACTACTTGCGAGACGATTGCAACCCAACCGGGTGTAGGCGAGGAACGGAAAGGGTTCGGAATTTCGGGTTGCAAGTCGTTCAGTGTTGGGCAGTACGTGATATTCTTCTGACCGATCGACGGTGGAATTGAAGTATCTCGCGTCATCCACGGAAGCCGCGACTCGTAATACGATAGGTCGCCCAACGGAAGGTTTTTACGCCACCGCCGTTGCGATGCCATTCAGTTTTGAACAACGAGCGATTCTACCACCAGAGGGCGGCTTGAACAAACGACAGCGGTGTGCCGAAGGTCTAGCGTAAAAATCATGTTAGGCGACCGAACACTCGCGTTGAATCTCGGCCAACAGCGAATCATCGCGACCAATGGAGAGCACGAGGAAGTTGACAAATGTGTTGTCGTTGTAGGCCGTGGTATTGAGAAAGAAGTTGGCGATCGAATCAATGGATTCGTTGTCGTGCCACGTTGTCATCACAAATTTCTCGGGGGTCAGCTCTGGGTCGAGCTCCAAGTTCGCGTAGTCTACCGAGTCGTCCCAAGAAGAGCAGTCATGCCCCATGCAGACCGCATATCGACAGCCGAACCTGACGAGGGCGAGACTGATTGCGTATTGATCGGAGGAAGAAATGTCGGCGTCATTGTTGACGATCAGAGCGACGAATGCGTCACCACCAAAGGGCGCGGCATCGAGCGTGTACGGCGGGGCCAAACAAGTATGAAAAACGGCTTTACCGCTTGCGCTAGTGGCCAAGTTTTCCATTGGATTCGGGTAGGTCGCCTAACGAAAGGTTTTTACGACATCGTCGTAAACGAAGCGGGTGACTTTGAATGAAGATAGATTCTACCAATGCGAACGCCCATTGCCAAAGAGCGAAGGTGATCGCGGACTTGCACCAGATGGGACGCGACCGAAGCGATCGACGTGACCAAACGAAATACTCCCCAACGACGACAGCCGCGACTTTGCGTGAAAACCATGTTGTACGATCGTCACGCTACCGCTTTCGTCCACGCCACTTCGCAGGATCGGACGCGGTATGAAACACACCGAGCACTTCCGTTGCAAGTCTGGAATGTTCAAACACAACAAGGTACGGATACCGATCAACACGGGCGGCTCGCAATGGCGGGTCAACCATACCATATGATTCGGGCCGAAGCTCAACAGCATCAAGACGAGAATCAACCGCAGCCCGAAAACGGCTCCCCAGTTCAGGGGAAATATTGTCATACCAATTCGCGGCCGCCTCAAGGTCATCGGCGACTAGTGGATGAAAGCGAAGCGGTTCAGCCATTGACTCGCCGCCATAGCTCGTCTCGATCAATGGCAATTGAGGGATCAGCCTTCAGCTCCGCGCTGCGACGTTGTGCTTCATCTCGCTGCCACGGCTGAAGAACCACCGGCTCGTCGGACGCACCGATGTCGTCCCAAAGAGCTTCGACGATGCGGAGTTTCTCGGATACCGGAAGTTTCCGGAGGTCAGTTAGGTCGATACTCATATAGATTCACCTAGGGCGTACAACGGAAGGTTTTTACGACACCGCCGTTGCGATGCCATTCAAGTTTGAACAACGTGAGATTCTACCACCGGAGGGAGGCTCGAACAAACGACAGCGGTGTGCCGAAGGCCTAGCGTAAAAACCATGTTAGGCGACCGGTGAATCGGCGGAAGCGTCACCACGAGTGATGAGTTCAAGCAATTCAGTGGCGAGCGGGTTAATGTCGCGCAACCCACAGATATTGCCCGCGTGTTGCCCGCCGACGAATACCGACAGCCAAGGAATGTTGAGGACGCCAACAGATTTGGCAAAGTCAAAGCACGAAGGATCGTCGATGTTGCAGGACGTGAAATGAACGGAATCCGGCAAGCGGTCGCGAATCTCTGTGAGTCGTGAATCCATGGGTGGGTCAACGCCATTCCAAACGGCCCAAAAGTGGACGATGACAATTGGGTGAGCCGTCAAGACATCCGCGATAGTGTCGGAAGTGACCGGCGGCGATGACGGAGAGAAGTTAGCGACTGGACGATGCATTGGGGTGTCGGTCATGGCCAATACGGTAGGTCGCCTAACGGAAGGTTTTTACGACATCGTCGCCACCGAAGCGAAGATAGTCTGAATCTATTTTTGATTGTATAATGAAGACGCGGTCGAATCCACGGCGAAGATGTCCCCGAAGGGGCCTAGCGTAAAAACCATGTTATGTGCCCCTGCGCATTGGAGTGAATGATGAATCTTAATTTGCCGAGTGACATCAATGCGTTTGTAAAATCGTTAGTTTCTGAAGGTCGATTCGATTCGGAAGAAGCGGCGATCATTGAAGGCGTCCGGATGTTAATGGGGCGTGAGCAGTTGAAAGCCGAAATTCAAGTTGGTATTGACCAATTAGATAACGGTCAGCACCTGGATGAAGAAACCGTATTCGCAGAAGTGAACGCAGAAATCGACAAGGTCGAATCTACGCAGCAAGGAAGCTGATCTTATGCCGAGGCTTCGGTACTCCGCACAATCGAAAGACGATTTGAAACAAATCGCTCGATTCATTGCCAACGACAAGCCCGATGCTGCACGGCGATGGGTTTCCAAGCTTCGCGAGAAATGTCGACTCGCATCACAGCACCCAGAGATTGGAGATGAGCGTCCAGAACTGGGCGAGGGAATCCGGTCGACCTACCTGGGCAGCTACGTGATATTCTTCCGACGCACCAATGGATTCGTGGACATCGTCCGTGTCATTCGTGGCGACGTCGACAAACCAAATATCTAGGGGCACATAACGGGAGGTTTTTACGTCACCGCACTCCACCGAAGAGCACGACGTTGAACTACGAAAGATTTTACCAAAGCCAACGCACGTCGCCAAACAGCGAAGGCGATCGCGATTGCACCAGATGGCACGCGACCGAAGCGTTTGACCGTTAGTCACCGAAAGACTCTCCAACGACAATAGCCGCGACCTTGCGTAAAAACCATGTTGTACGACCGTCTACTACCGACGCAGCAGCGCGTTCGCCAGCAGGCCGAAACTGCACGCTGCGGCAAACATCAGAATGCCACCACCAGTGTAGTCGTTTGCGTTTGCCATAGCGGCGACACCGCCGATGGTGGCGATAACGCCAACGGCGATAGAAGCGAGTACGGCGCACCCAATCAGTTTGGATCCAGGTTTGTCTGGCTCATTCTTCGGTGATGTTGCCATGTGAATCGGTTAGGTCGCACAACGGAAGTTTTTTCGACACCGCCCTAAACGAAGCGAACGATGTCTGGACTACGAGAAATTGCACCAACGCCGGCCCGCGTGACCAACCAAGGAAGGTGTGCCGAAGGCCTAGCGTAAAAACCATGTTCGCCGCCGCCTACCCCTGAGTGACCTCGCAGGCGAGGTTTGAGAAATCGCGATTCGCCAAATCTTCGTTGCGGATGAAAACGTACATCGGGTCTGCATCGTTTATGTTGAGATTCATCTCGAAGTTGGAGTCAACTCTCAATAGCAAACGCCATTCATCAACATGCGATTGAATCATCTCGCGATTTGAAGTAAGCCACACAACACCATCATGCATGTCGCGATACATTGCGACTAGGCTCTTGTCATCACGCCATTCTTCAATGTAAGCCTCGTATTCTTCCATCGAATCCCAGTAGTCGTTGTAGACGAGCGGGCGTTTGCCAAGTAGTGCGAGCACCACCTGGCGATAGAGGTTCTCCTGGTCGTCACCAGGATTGGCAAATCCAAGCAACTGTCCAATTTGCCCATCAGCACACAAGTCAGATTCAAGGTCCATCAATCGCATTTCACCGTCATCGTCGTCAACTTCGGCCGTGTTCTGTTCGACGTGAGAACGAAACTGCTTGCGATAGCTAGCGATTGAAACCGACGGGACAGCAGAAATTCGTTGCGGAATTAAGTCAACGAGGTATTCGTTGCACAGGGATTCAATTGGCGGATTCGAGCGACGTTCTAACTGCGAGGTGTCTCCGTCGTAGAAGATTGTGTCAAGGATGGCAGGGCTGGCTGCAGCCTCCATGAAGCGAACAAAGATGTACAGAACGCCCGTTTTTGGGAGAACGTCATCACCGTCAACGTTCGGCAGTTCGGCGAAATTGATTTGTGCGACGAAGTTCGCAAAGCGGGCATTGTCGTCAGGGTCAGTGGGCCAGGACGCATCTTTCGGGAGATCGGGTTCACCACCAAACCGAGTGTTGCCAGTCGTGGAGAAATCATCCGTTTCAGTGGCAACGATCGACAGGCACGGTGCGGCGTTGGCACGGATAGCGTCACCAACCGATTCAAGGCTGTGACTCGCGATCGCTTTGTCGAGGGATTTCAAAAGCGTGGGCGAAAGTTCAGGCATGATTTCAGAGAAGACTGGCGGCGGCTAACGGAAGTTTTTTACGACACCGCCCTGAACGAAGCGGGCGATGTTTGAACTGCGAGAGATTGTACCAATGCCAGCCCGCGTTGACGAAGTTAGAAGGTGTGCCGCAGGCCTAGCGTAAAAACCATGTTACGCGACCGAAGACTACGGAATAGAGTTGAGATATGAATAGCGAAAGGCACAGACGAGGCAGACGTGCAGACAAGCAACGCCAGCCCAGCCTACAAATTCGTTGACGACATTGTTTGGATTGGCAGTGAAGATGATAGCGGCAGACAACAGGCACCCGGACGCAAGCAGGAAGAACAGCAGTGCGGTCGTTCGCAACCACCGTGTAGATGGTGAAATGGGTGGACGCTCAAAGGACTCAACGGCCTCCAGTGCCTTTCGGGTCGAACCAGTCAGAAGGTCGACTGCGATTGCGAGTAAAAACGTAAGCATCTGCTTTACGGTAGGTCGCGTAACGGAAGGTTTTTACGTCACCGCCATGAACGAAGCGAGTGACCACGTGAAAGTGAAATTGTACCAACGCGAACGCATGTTGCCAAAGAGCGAAGGTGATCGCGAAGCGACTAGCGTAAAAACCATGTTGTCCGCCCGTGAACCGGCATTACGGCCAGCGAAAATCAAACTCGCCGCAATACGATAGTTTAGAGGTTGAGCGAAGTGTTGCGTCAAAGCCACCGAGAGCATTCGGAAACACCAGAAGCAGAATGTTTGCGTCGGGAACAGCGGATTGAACAACATTCAAATCGCCATCGTTGACCAAGTACGTTTCAAGATATTTGTAGCGGCGATGCCCGTCGATGGTCTCGATGAAGTCCGAATCAAGGTAGGCGTCACCAAGGTCATTGCGAAAACCCCAAACCGGGTTGCGATCCTCCCACGCCGCGTACTCCTCGTCACTGACGGAATCGTCCGGTTTGGGCTCCCATTGCGCTTCAGTGTAAAGGCAAGCGTCAGCACGCGATGGAAACGAACCAGTGAAGACGTGCAGTTTGCCTGCCATCAGGGAAGACTCGGTGCGGACAACGGAATGTTTTTACGACACCGCCCTAAACGAAGCGAGTGATGCCTGAACTACGAGAAATTGTACCAATGCCAGCCCGTGTGACCAACCAAGGAAGGTGTGCCGCAGGCCTAGCGTAAAAACCATGTTGTGCGGCATTACGGTGTCCATGCGAATCGGCCATCTTTGTACCGCGAGGAGTTGTCGGAGGCCAATTTTTTAGACCATGAGCTGTAGGTTGAACTGTATTGCCACCATTCATGCGTGTGGTCTTCGGGAACCGGATATTCAGCTCCAACAACAGGTTCGATTGTGTCGCTGTGAAGACTCCACCAGCGGTAAACGCGAATCAAGACGCGTCGATTGCCGCACAAATGGCACGATTGGCTAGACGTCTCGCGCCAGTGGGGCGTGGTTGGAAGAAGCAAAACGAGCAATGTCACGACCACCGCAATGACGCACCATTCCGATTTCGTTGGGTAGCGAAAACGCATGAACGATTGCCCGCACAACGGAAGGTTTTTACGACACCCGCCCCGAACGAAGCGAAAGAGTGTCGAATCGCCAAACATTGTACCAACGGATCGCCGCTTGAACAAAGAGCGCGGGTGTGCCGCTGTCTCCATCGGAGAAGAACGTCACCGAAGCGATTGACGTTCATGGCCGGAAGATTCTCCAACGGTGAGCGGCCCAGCGTAAAACCATGTTGTGCGACGTTTTACTCAGAGGGAGTTTCATTTGGAGGATCGGCGTCTGTGGCCAGCCAATCACGTAAACGCAGGCCGTTTATCGCAAGATAGACCAACCCAACGGCCGACATCACCGCCAGTTGAGGGCCGATCGCCTCTCGAACGTTTTCGCGGAACGTGTAGTCGTTCGCACCGAACGCGGTGCCGATTGCGCGAGCAAGTACCATGAAAGGCACCAAGAGGAAGTATGGCAACATCATCACGGAATCGTTTAGGAGAACGCGATACCATTTACGACGTGCCATAGGATTACGCTGAGTCGCACAACGGAAGGTTTTTACGACACCGCCGTTGCGATGCCATTCAAGTTTGAACAACAAGAGATTCTACCACCAGATGGAGGCTCGAACAAACGACAGCGGTGTGCCGAAGGCCTAGCGTAAAAACCATGTTGTACGCCGTTCACCGCCGCAAAATATGGCGTGCTGCCCAATGTGCGAGTGCCAGCGTGCATCCAACGCAGATTGATGCTGCTGCAATTCCCCAAAACGAGGATGGCAGAGCGTGAATTACGGCTTTCAACTCCTGTGTTGGGCGAGAGTGTTTCCCAGACACGACAGCAGGAGCCATAGCGAGAATGATTGCAGACATGATGACGCCAACAACGCCGGTTTCTGGCACCGACAAACGGACACGCTTACCTTGCTGATTGCCGATTGGACGAGACGTTTCCGGATCGGGAGGTGAGTATGGATTTTCCATGAGGCGCACAACGGAAGGTTTTTACGTCACCGCCGTAAACGAAGCGAATGACTCTGAATTGCCAAATAGTTTACCAACTAAAACCCGCGTCGCGAAACATGGAAGGTGATCCCGAAGGGACTAGCGTAAAAACCATGTTAGGCGACCGGCGACTGAGGCCAGTCATGATGGAGATAGCCAACCAATTCATGTGCATCGTCGTAAATCTCGAAACGATGCCGGAGGCTTGCATCCGCGAGCACCTGTGACACGCGGCCAGCATCACGCAACATTTCAGAAAACGTGTCAGCCTCGAATTCAATTTGCGGGTCGCCCAAATCGCCTCCATATTCCTGAAGGACAAAGTGGTCGAAATCATTGAGGCAAATAGAATAGCGCCCAACAGTCACGGTGAGTCCAGCGCGGGTGAGAATACTGGCCATGTCGTGCATTGACGGCCAGGAATCGAGTTCGCCAAAGAGTTGGACGTCATCCATTTGAGAAGACTGAGGTCGCCTAACGGTCGGTCTGGCCGACGCCGCCCCTCAACGAAGCGGTACACGTTGGCCAACCAGAGAATCATACAACCACAGTCCGCGTCAAATGAAGTGGGAAGGCGTTTGTGGCATGGATGCCGCAACTCAGCGGCCAGACCATGTTGGCGGACGCCGTGCGACCAAGAACGCCAAGCCCGCGAGTGGTGGAAGTACGAAAACGAAAAGCAGAAACGGGTTGAATGCAAGAGAAAGCCGCGGCGCTGCAAAGATTGCCGTTTGAACAAGCACTGCCAGAGCGATTGTCAGCCAGTAATCGCGCAACGTTGTGGACGAGTTGGAAAACGTCGCAACGAAGCAAAGCGGGAGGGCGAAGAGAACCGTAGTGACGACAGCGACAACCAGCCAGATGTTGAGGCTGAATTCAAAAACGGACCAACGCGTCGGAAACTTTCCGCTTGGGTTTGAGAGGTGCCAGGCCCAAAGGTACGAAAGGAATACACCGGCGACGATCGAAGCGACGAGAAACGCAAGGCCCAGTTTTTGACGCGAGGATGACGGTTTCATGGAACGCCTGCGTCCGCCAACGGAAGGTTTTTACGACACCGCCCTAAACGAAGCGAGCGAGTGTGAACTACGAGAGATTGTACCAATGCCAGCCCGCGTTCCCAAACAAGGAAGGTGTGCCGAAGGCCTAGCGTAAAAACCATGTTAGGCGGATCTTGACTTCCGGACAGCGTCGCTATACCAATCCGGCGGATTGAGTTGCGAATCAAACCAGCCCCAATCAACGAGCGTCTCAACAAAGGCGTCACGCTCATACGGAACGTACACATCTGGATTGATGAGAGAGTAAAAGTAGCCGTCTTGCAGCAAGGATTCGCCGAGCTGACCGCTACCAATCTGGTTGGAGAAGACGTCTACCACCGTACCGTGCGGCCGCCCAAATCGCTTAACCAGTGCCGGGAATTCCAGTCGTGGATATTCGGGGCGAGTCAGCGAATAAGGCGCAACCACCTCAATGCCGAGATCGACGGCGGCATCGCGCCATGCAGCAGCCAGAAGAGCAACGACATCGGTCATTCTCGGTACGCCTAACGGAAGGTTTTTACGACACCCGTCCCTGCGGAACCGAAAGATGTCGAATCACCGAACATTGTACCAACGGTTCGCCGCTTGAACCAAGAGCGAGGGTGTTCCGCTGTCTCCATCGGAGTAAAGCGTAGCCGAAGCGGTGGACGTTCATGGCCGAGCGATTCTCCAATGGAGAGCGGCCAAGCGTAAAAACCATGTTGACCGACGCTGAATCGCCAGAAATCTAACCACCGGAAAATAGCCCTATGCACCACCGGAGCAGCAGAACGAGTTGTAGCAACAGCAGAGCCAGTGATGTCGTGAATGGCAACATGAACGGAATGCCCATACAAATGCTGCCATCCGGAACGAAGAGCCAATCGTACAACAACGTGAAAGCCATGATCGCGAAGATTGCGCCCCACCACGCGACGGTGAAGTGCAGGATCCAAGGCGCGGCAACGCCAAACGCAATCAACGACCAGTGAAGAGTCGAAACCCAGAGTGGATCGCGATAGTCATGATCGTCAGCGGTTGCCATTGTGGAAAGCCTGCGTCGGCCAACGGGAGGTTTTTACGTCACCGCCGTAAACGAAGCGAGCGACTTTGAACAAGTGAAATTGTACCAACGTGAACGCTCGTTGCCTAAGAGCGAAGGTGATCCCGAAGGGACTAGCGTAAAAACCATGTTGTGTGCCACTGGAGCGGGTTCAATCGCAATCTTCGTGATAACGAAACCCGCCACACGAAACGCATTGAAACACGTAGAAGGTCAGCGGGCCAAAGTCAGTGTCGCCAATCGCATCCCAGTCAGGCAACCGAAACCAATTCGCGATAGCATCCGCGGGCGATTCGGAATCAGGAAGCGCGCCTGCAGGCAAAGTACCGAGGAAAGCACACGGTCGGTTGCAGCAGAATTGCCAACGTTCCCCTTGCCATGAGTAGTAATCAGGCGTCCGAATGATCTCGAACAAATGTTGAGAGTCGATCCGGACGTGATACCACGTTTCGTCAGGGAAGTTCGGATCAACGGGTTGCGGAATGAGTTCGTAGTTGCCCAGAACGGGCGGATTGCCGAGTGGAAGCCCGTGAGTGCGACCCAACCTAGCATCCTCTACGCGTACCATCCCGAGTTCGGTGTCGATAGCATTGTCGACCTTGCCGCCGCGAAAACACTGGTAGCAAGCGTCGCAGAATCGGATCGTCGCGGGCGTACCGCAGACGCTACAAGTACCAGCGGGATCGGTTCTGGCATGGGCGACCGGAGCCTTGAACAACGGGAACGGCATGCCGAGGTCGTCAAACGTTTCCATGAATGATTTACTTGTGGCACACAACGGAAGGTTTTTACGACACCGCCCTGAACGAAGCGGACAATGCCTGAACTACGAAAGAATGTACCAGTGCCAGCCCGCGTGACCAACCAAGGAAGGTGTGCCGCAGGCCTAGCGTAAAAACCATGTTGTGCGGCCTACGGCTTGGAATCGCCGAAAGCCTCGATGTCGTGCGATTCGGCGTCGGGAAACCAATGACGGTGGAAATCCTGAGCGACCTGTCGATCAGAGAAAACGTTCTTGAAGTGCCAACCGTCCCGGACGCCGTATCCGACCGAGCGCACCAACGCAGTTGTTGGCACGTTGTCGCGCAACCAAAGCGAGAATGCTTCGGCGTCATCAGTTCGGACGTCGATGCGGTAGATTGCCATTGGTTTCGTGATTAGTAGGCCGCACAACGGAAGGTTTTTACGACACCGCCATAAACGAAGCGAGCGATGTATGAGCTAAGAAAATTGTACCAATGCCAGCCCGCGTGACCAACCAAGGAAGGTGTGCCGAAGGCCTAGCGTAAAAACCATGTTGTCCGACCCTACGCTGCGAATTCGGCCAACGCGCGTTCGAGTGCCTTGATTACGCGTTCTCGCTTGCCGGTTTTCTGCAGGTATTGAGGAACGCGTTCGTACCAACGTTGCGTCACGTCATGTTCGCCCCACGTGGGCATCCGAGTGCTTGGATGGATTTTGTCGCGGTAGAACTCGAGCGCGACTTGGATTTGAGCAACCGACCAGAACTCAAAGGTGAACCCGCAAACACGCACGAAGTACGCAACGCCGGGGTCGAGTGTGGGATGGCCAGACGGTTCTGGTGGAGGCGCAGCGTAAGGCGAGTCCACGAAGCCGCCGCCCATTGGGTGGCCACCGTGAAAATGGTTGGCAGGGGCCGAACGTTCGCCTTTCCAGATTTTGGCCATCAGAGTTTGCTGGGTTGGACAACGTAGTTATGTACGACGATGTGTCGTACTTTATGGGGGTGAGGCTCCACGGCGGAGGCTCGCTAAACGAGATTGCTGATTTTAATCGCTTTTTACTCTCGGGGGACAGATCGTTGCTGCAAAATTTTTCGGTTTGTCGTATGCGTTTTGTGTTCGGGGGCGGCAAATGTGCGAACGCTTAGCGACGCGTCTGGCGGAATCGACGGGTTTTGACTGAAGCTTATTCCGGATGACGCCCCGTTGCGGTGGGTTACACCGGCTGGCGCCTGGGGAATTTTAGGTAGCGGCAGGTGATTTGTGTTTGCAACATTTTGAAAAACTCGGCGGTGGCGAATCGCTCTTGCTGTTCTCGCGTGAGCCAGCGGAGTGAGTCGCTCCACTGCTCTTCGGGCGGAATCGATAGCGTCACAAATCCTGGCCGCTCCATCGTCGCGGTGATGCCGGTGAAATAGATCGGACGATCTCCGTTTTGCACGCCGATCGTCACTCGGCTCGATAACAAATCGCCTGCCGCGTCGTATTCGGGTTTGAAATGCAATCGCAAAAAACCGGCTCGCTTGGCATCGCGTGTTTTGATTGGCCTTGCAGGGATCGCGGAATCGACGGAGGCGGTGGGATCAACGCTGGCGGCCGAATCGATTTGATCCAGCGGGCTGGGCAGCATGCCTTCGCCTGGGCGAGCGATGTGCACGTAGATCGTCGTCGTTTCCAGATTGACATGTCCGAGGGCTTTTTGGATACGGCGAATGTCGCAGCCATTTTCATAGCTGTGCGTGGCAAAGCAGTGACGTAGTGTGTGCGGCGTGGCGTGTTTTTTGATCTCCGCAATTTTCACCGCTCGAGCCATGATCCGCTCGGCCGTCCGCGGCGAAAGATATCGTCCTCGTTTTTCGCCCGGAAAAACATACTCCGCCGCGTCGTGCTGCTCGCCGAGATTTTTCAGCAGCGGCCGGTAGCTGTTGGGCAATGTGACCGATCGATCGGTGCATCCCTTGCCTTGCCAAACGCTGATCACTCCGCGATCAAAATCGATGTCGCGATACCGCAGTCGCACCACTTCACTGACCCGCATTCCGGTTGCGTACATCAACCCCAAGCAAAGTTTGTCTCGCAGAGAGGGTGTCGCTTGCAGCAGCCGCTGGATCTCGGCCGTACTGAGGATCACTGGTTTGCGTTTTGGTTTTCGGGGCGTGGCGATCCCGAGCGTGATCTCGCGAAAACACATTTTGTCGAATACCGTGCGAATGACCGATAAGTGCCCCGAAACGGTGGAGGAGTCGAGGCCCGCATCCACCAAGTATTCGAGGTAATCACGAACGTGCTCGCGGGTGATCGCGTGCGGTGCGTTGCCAAACCAACGTAAAAATGATTTCAGATTGCTACGGTAATTCGATTGCGTGTTGAAGGTAAAGAAGTTGATTTTTAGTTCACGCCGGATGATTCGCATAAACTCGGCCGCGGTGGGACGAATGGAATCGAGATCGATCACGGCTAGCCGGCTCGACAAAAAGTCCTCGATCGCTTCGCGAGGCGCGTAGCGGCCGCGGGGCTGCGTGTACAGTCGGCCATCGCGGTAGACGCCCAGCCAACGCGTCGACAAAGGACTTGTGCCGCTGTGAGAAGAAGTGTTCATTGCCTGGGTGCCCCGCATCCAATGAGAAGAAGATGAGTCGCGTAGATCCGCCTTAATGAACGCGGATCGAAACGCAAAAGCGGGGAACCAGCCTACCACAATTTATGGGTGTTGCCTAAACGAATTGGCTTTACAAGCATTGCAAAGGTGGTTACATGTTGCCGCACGTTTCAATTGGGCTGGTCTCGAACGCTGGCATGGGCGCCGGCTGAAGCCTGGATTTTAGCGGGATGAGTAAAATGCAATGGTAGGTCGCGGAGTTTTAAACGCAGAAACGCTGAGGGCGCAGAGAAGTAGCGGGGGGGGGTAAGAAGCATTTGCTCTGCGCTCTCAGCGACTCTGCGTTTAGTCTTATCCGCGTCTAGTGCGGACTGCTGCGGGTGAATGAACGCTATCGGCTTGGAAAGCCGAGCGGCTTGCACTGACACCTTCTATGGACCTGGGCCGATGCGGAAAAGGCAGGGGCGGCGTGCGTGTCATCATGGCCAAAGCCACGAATCCAACGGACACCACCCCCGCGAGACCAGAAGGGGAGTTGGGAGACAAGGAAACATTGGTTCACCTCAACCTCCACCGCTCTTACTCCCAACGTGATTAACGTAGTGCAGGTGCTTCAACGCCTTGTGACTTCAGAATCGCCAAATACTTTGCCGGATCGGCAGCGATCTTTTTCGCACAGCCTGGGCAGCAGATGTAGATCGCTTTGCCAGCCGCATTGACCTTGAACGGGCCGCCCATTGCATCGAGCGGTTCGTCCATTACCGGGCATTGCTTTTGTGCGGCAATGTAAGGTGCATCCGCCGGGCTGACTTTGAACACACCCTCACGCACCTGTTCCCCTTGGGCGGGAACGCTCGCTGTGGCATGCTTTCCGGCAGTCGTCGATTCCTCCGCAGGCGCCGAGTCGCCGTAGACCATGGCCAGATATTTGGCTGGCTCTGCTTTGATCTTTTTGACACATCCCTTGCAACACAAGAAAATAGGTTTGTCCCCAATCGTCACTTTGACCGGCTGTCCCATGCTGCCGAGCGGCTCATCCATGACAGGGCACGTGGCCTGCTTTGCCACCAAGGCAGCGTCCGCAGCGGTGGCGCTGGCGACGGTGATTTCCGGGCGTCCGGCTGCATATTTCGCAGGATTCGATTTCACCGCGTTGACGCATCCGGCGCAACAGACATAGACCGTTTGTCCGTTGATATCGACGCCAATGGGATCGCCCATGCTGCCCAGTGGTTTGCCAGAAACAAGACAAATCTTTTGTCGCGCAATCGCCGCGGCGGCAAGCTGGGTTTCGCTGGCCGGGACCGTCGCCACTTCTTTAAAGACAACGGCTTGGCCACTCGTGGACGGCACGCCGACCAATTGAACATCGATCTCGATTTGTCGTCCTGCGATTGCCGACAAGTTCACTGCTGACGACAAACCGCCTTTGCCGTCGGGAAGCAGATCGTAGCGATAACGTTTTGCGTTTCCTTCGACGCGAAGGGACGCCGCCCCTCGGCCTTGCTCTATCGCAACAGGCGTTCCGGCGCGGTCATACACGAACAATTGGATCCCGCCTTGAGAAACCACGGTCTCCAGTTGCACCCCGCCGGTTTGTCGCAACGATCCTCCATGAGGTCCTTGCACCGGTTGCTCGGCAGTCGCCACGGCCGATGAACCGTGGGCGGCATGACTATGTCCAGCGTGGTTTTCAAGGTTTTGTGCGTTGACCGACAGCGATCCCGTCGCAAAGGCACCGGCAACCAAAGTCAGTGCAAAATGTAAATTGCGTTTCATCCTTGTTCTCTCTCTTAAAATTGGGGGGAATCTTTCGACAGGGTTTCCATTCCAATGGTGTCCGTCACCGATTGGATGCTTGATCACGAGAATCCTTCACGAAGAAGGTGTTTTTTTCGGAGGTAGATGTAAGGGAAATGATTCATTGACCAATAAATCTCGGCTTGCGGCGTTGGCGTTAAACGAGGTTCGATGTCGCGGTGCGGCGCGAACCGCCCAGTGTTTTGCGAACGTTTTTTTCATGCCACTAAACATGAGCATCACTCGCTGCTAAGTGCTTCGGTTCTGTCATCGCGGTGGAATCCTCAACGTTGTCGTCGCTACGCTGCCACAACGTGTCGTTGAATCCCAATCGCATTTTCATTTCCAAATAGCCGCTGTAGAGCGTCGGCACGATGAAGGAGGTAAACGGTTCGGCTAACATCCCGCCGAACACGGGAATCGCCATCGCACGGGCGACGTCGGCTCCACGTCCCGTGGCAATCAAGACCGGAATTAGCGCCGCCAACGTCGTTACGGTCGTCATCATGCAAGGTCGAATGCGTTTCAATCCTGCCTCGTACACCGTGTTGCGAATGTCTTCGACCGATTCGATTTTTCGTTTCCGTAGCAATTGGTGAATGTAGGTCGCCATCACGACTCCATCGTCGACGGCCAAACCGAATAACGCGATGAAGCCGACCCAAACCGCGGTGTTCAATTCCACATTCATCCATCCCACCAAAACCATTCCGCCAGCAAACGCCACGGGAATTCCGGTAAAGACCGCCATCGCAATCGGCAGGTTACGGAACTCCATGTAGATCAGCATCAGGTTGATCAAAATCACCAGCGGAATGATCCACATCAATCGCTGGTTGGCTTCGATTTGATTGCGAAAACTCCCCACGGCTTCGAGCGAATAGCCTGGTGGCAGCGACAGATGATTCGGATGTTGTGGGGGCAGTGCCTGAGCTTCAAGCAATTGTTTTTCAATGGCCGATACCGACTCTAAATCGCCCGCCGCGCCGTTGGCCATAAACGACACGTGTGCCACTAAGCGAGCGTTCTCGCTATTGATTGCACCAGGGCCCCAGGTGGTCTCCAGCGTCGCCAGTTCCTCCAACGGTACCACCGCACCGCTGTCGGTAACGACTGGCAATCGACTCAATTGATCGATGTGTTCTCGCAGGTCTCGGTCATAACGCAGTCGAACGGGGTAGCGTTCACGTCCCTCGACCGTCTTGATCAAATTCATGCCGCCCAGTGCGGTTTCGATGACTTCGTTGACCTTCGAGGCACTCATCCCATACCGCGACGCCGCTTCGCGATTGACCGAAAATTCGACATACGGTTTCCCTAGCACGATGTCGGGGTTTACCGTCCCTGCATTGATATACGGAGACTGCTTTAGCGTTGCGGCGACAGCCATCGCGGCATCGGCGAGCGTTTGTAAATCATCGCCATACACGCGAATCGCCATCGGAGCTTTGATGCCGCTTTGCAGCATCACCACTCGGCCTTCGATCGGTTGCAGCGCCGAGGCTGGCGTCACCCCAGGCAAGGTGGCGACGCGATTGATTTCGTCCCAAACGTCACGCGCCGTCACTCCCTCGCGCCACTCGCTTTCGGGCTTCAACATCACATAGGTTTCCACCATCGCGGCGGGCGCTGGATCGAGTGCCGATTCAACGCGTCCGATCTTCCCGAGCACATCTTTGACCTCGGGGATCTGGCCGATCAGTACGTCTTGTGTCTGCAACACCTGCATCGCCTGTGAAAAACTGGCGGCCGGATAAAGCGTCGGCATGTAGAACCAACTGCCTTCGTCCAGTGCGATCCAATCATCACTGCGTAATCCCGTGAAGATATGTTTTGCATCGACGTAGCCCGGAAATTCGTTCAGATCGGCACCGAACCAACTGGCGACCTTTTCGACCGGCCGCATGACCGTGGGCATGCCGACATAGGCTCCAGCGCCCAACACCAACAAGATCGCAGGAAACGACAACGCGATGACTTTGTTGTTCAGGGCGTAACGTAAGCGGGCAGCATAGATCCAGCGGACAAATCGGCTCGACGGGATCTCTTCGATCGGACGAATCCGCTCACGCAACAGTTGCCACCCCAGTACAAACCCCAATACGGCTGTCGCTGCGGATACGGCCCAGACGGGAATCGCCAACCACTCGGCAAGACGACTTCCCCATAGAAAATGAGCCGCCGTCGCGAGCAGAATTGCCAGCGCGATGCCGGCAACCAGCGCGGTTCGCTTTTGATAGTTGGCACTGCGAAGCAACAAGCGACTAAGTGCAGGCACAATCGTTACCGCGGTGATCATCGCCGCCGCGATCGCAAACGTTTTGGTATAAGCGAGCGGTGAGAACAACTTGAAGTCGCGTCCGGTCAAAAAGAAGACAGGCAGAAAACTAACGATCGTCGTCGCCACCGCAGTCACCACGGCGGGAGCCACCTCGATCGTCGCCTCGTAGACGACGTCGCTTCGCGATTTCAGAGGGGGAGAGGAAAGTGAGGAGTGAGGAGAGGTCAGTGAGGAGACGGGCAGTTCCCTCTCTTCACTCCTCACTCCCTGCTCCTCACTGCTTTTTTCCCACTCCGCCAAATGCTGATAAATATTCTCCGAGACGATGATCCCCATATCGACCATCGTACCGATTGCAATCGCAATCCCCGCCAATGACATGATATTGGCTTCAACCCCGACGACGTGCATAGCGATGAACGACATCAAAACCGCGGCGGGCAAACTGATCGCAACGACAAAGCTGCTGCGAATGTGCAATAGGAACAGCAGGATGATCACGGCGGTAATCAGAATCTCGTCGCGCAGTGCGTGCGTCAGCGTGGCCATCGTTTCGTCGATAAGGCTGCTGCGGTCATAGACGCCCTGGATCGTGACACCACCGAGTGCCGGCTGGATCGCCGCGATTTTTTCTTTGATCCGATCGAGCACCGCACGCGGGTTTTCGCCGTACCGCATCACCACAACGCCACCGACCGCTTCGGCGCCGTTGTAGTCCAGGGCACCCCGTCGAAAATCAGGCCCGAGTTGGACGCGTGCGACGTCCCTCAAGTGCACCGGCACGCCATCACGCTGCAGAATCACCGTCTGTTCCAAGTCGATGATCGCTTGATTTTTATCGCCGTCGCTGCCCAAGAATCCTTTGCCCCGGACTATGAATTCCATCCCCGTGGTCTCGACCGTCTTCGCGCCGACGTCCAAGTTCGATCCTTTGATCGCCATCGCAACCGCATCGAGTGTGATGTTGTGGAAGCGCAGTTTGTCGGGATCGACTTCGATCTGGTACTGGCGAACGTAACCGCCGATCGAGGCCACCTCGCTGACCCCTTCGACCGCTTGCAATTCAAATTTGACAACGAAGTCTTGCAGACTGCGAAGCTCCGCCAACCCCATTCCGCCCTCGGGCGGCTGAAGGACGTAGTAGTAGATCTGTCCAAGCCCCGTTGCATCGGGACCGAGCTGTGGAACCACGCCGTCGGGTAATTGCGACGCGGCGCTACCGAGCTGTTCGGAGACACGACTGCGTGCCCAATAGAAGTCGATCTCGTCCTTGAACGTGACTTGCACAAAGCTGTACCCAAACATGCTTTTGCCACGCACTGATTCGGCACCCGGCACGGCCAGCAGTGACACGCTGAGCGGATACGTGACTTGGTCTTCGATGTCTTTGGGCGACCGACCTGGCCACGGCGTCAACACGATGACTTGGTTCTCGCCCACGTTCGGGATCGCATCGATCGGAATGGCTTGATAAGCAAACCATCCGCCGACCGACAGACAGATCGTCATCAGCACCACGAGCCAAGGCTCACGAACGCAGAAACGAATCAGCAGGTTAAGCATTTGATAGGATCAGTGAGGAGTGAGGAGTGAGGAGAACGGAGCGGAAAGAAAAGGTATCATGAGGTCGAATTTCCAGTTTCGCGTATTAGGAAGTTACAATCATGAGCATTATTAAAAGCCATCGAGATTTGTTGGTGTATCAAAAATCCTTTGCTGCAGCTTGCGAGGTGTTCCAGACAACGAAGCAATTTCCTCGAGAGGAAATATTCTCGTTGACAGACCAAGTCCGCCGGTCTTCTCGAAGTGTTTCTGCGAATCTTGCGGAAGCGTGGAGAAAGCGTCGGTACGAAAAACATTTCCTCAGCACAATGAACATTGCCGAAGGCGAGGCCGCTGAAACTCAAACTTGGATCGACTTTGCAGTGGCTCATGAATACATCGACTCCAATGTGGGCAACGAACTGAACGAACGATACGAAGAGGTGCTACGAATGCTTGTTGCCATGATTAACCATCCCGAAAAGTGGACCCTGTAAACCAACTCCTCACTCCTCACTCCTCACTCCTCACTCCTCACTCCTCACTCCTCACTCCCCCCCAAAGACTCCTCACTCGCCTTCCCGAGGGCTAAATCACGGACGACTTCGCCGCAGTGCAACATCTCGCTGCCCCAGTACGGGTTGACTAACTCACCGCCCGGCTGCATCCAATCGCCCCCGTCGCCGAGCACCATCGGACAGTAATAATGCGTCAGCTTGGTTGCCGTTTGCGGCCCGCGTGCGATCGCCGCAGCACGCAGCATCGCGTGACTGACCCCTCGAAACGCTTCACGTGCGGTCTCGATCGATCCGTCCATTCGTCCTGCGCTGCGTCTTGCCGACGCCAACTCTTTCTGTACGCGGTCGGGAACATCGCCCAACAATTCCAATTGCGAAAGATTTTCGAGCAATGTGTTCAGCGCCACAGGCGACGGCGTCATGTCGGCAGCCAACGCACTTTGGATCTCAAAGTAGGCTTGATAGGCTTGGTCAAACCGTTTCCCACTCTCGTTGGCCAACATCAGCGGTTCCGCTTGCGGCAACGCCATCGGACCGGGTGCGTAACGCGGTGCCCGACTGGGGTCCATCAGCGATGGATTGCCGGCGAGTTGCATCTGTGAATCGATCAAGAAATTCCCACCCGTCGCCACGGTTTCGCCCGCCGCCAAGCCTTCGACGATTACAGCTTCATCGCGATTCATCGCACCGAGCGTCACCCGCCGAATCTCAAAACGGCCTGGTTCCGTTTCGACATACAACACGCTGTTGCTGCCGGCCAACAGCACGGCATCGCGGGGCACCGTTACCACCTCTTGCTGCGCAAGCGGCGTCGGGGAAAATCCCAGTGTCGAAGTGGACACCAAGTCCATCCCACACAACGGACACTCACCAGCGTTATCGCGGATCACTTGCGGATGCATCGGGCTGATGAACTTGCCCGCGAGTGCCGGGTCGTAAACCAAGTCGGTGGCCACTGTGGGAACGGTAATGCGTGCGGTCGCGTAGTCGCCTGGACGAAGTTTGCCATCAAAATTCAAGATCTCAACTCGCACGCGAACGGTGCGAGTTCGCGTGTTGACCGTTGGATCAATAAATGCCACACGACCGGTAAAAACCTCGCCAGGTCGCGACTGAATCTCGGCTTCGACTTGCTGGCCAAACCGAACCACCGAAGCATCGTCGGGAAACAGATCTAACATCAACCACACCGACGATAAGTCCGCGATACGATAAATCTTTTGACCTGTTTTGACGTAGTCACCTTCGACGGCAGATTTTTCGATCACGGTGCCGGTTTGAGGCGACTTGATGCGAATGCGTGACTGCGGTTTTCCACTCTTGCGAAGCGTTTCAATTTGTGATGGAGTCATCCCAAGTTCGGTAAGATTCTCGCGAGCCATCTCGTTCAAATTGGCATCGTTGGTACTGAATCGTCCTACCGAACCACCGTCGATGCTGGTGATGAATTCGGTCTGTGCCGAATAGAGTTGAGGACTGTAGATCAGTGCCAAATCGTCATCTTTTTTGACACGAACGCCAGCGTAATTGGCGTACATTTTCTCCAATCGGCCATCGACGTAGGCCGAGATGGTCGCCAGTTTGCTTTCGTCATAATCAATCGCACCGATCGTGCGAATCACGCGATTGACATTGCCCATTTGGGACGTCGCGGTTTGGATACCCACCAACCGACGCGCCGCCGCTTCGATCGTGACCGATTTCCCATCTCCGCCGCCACCGCCAACCGCCTCGACCAGTTCCATGGCACAAACCGGACACTTCCCGGGTTCGGTCGATGGCGGAGTGCACATCATCGGACAGATGTAACGCTTGTTGGCGTCGCCCTCACTGGCCTGCGAAACCTCACTTTGCGTCGCTCCGAAAAAACCATCGGGTGTGATCCATCGAGACCGTTGGGCGACCCCAATCATCACCAACAACAGCGCGCCGACGACCAACACAGCCGCTGCCTTTGCACCGATCCGAACCACCCATTTCCATCCGCTGCGATCCTCGTCCAACGCTTTGGGGATCGATACATCGCCAGCAATGTTTTCAGGTTCTTCCGCTGGACTCGATGAAGAATCGGGGGCCGATGAAAGAACAGGTTCGTTCGTCAAGGGCGTGCTGGAGTCGTTAGGTTTTGGTTTACCGGTCATCATATATTCCGTTGCGGATTTCGTAACCACTGTCAAACGGGATCGAAATGGGTCGATAGAGATGGGGGTTGCGCAAACAGGTCATCGCATGGAAGACGAGTCAGGAAAGCAACAACGCGACATCATCACGCAGCACTTCTAAAGAATGCACCAACGCGAAAATCAACAGAAGAAGAGAGTTGCGATGAACGCGCAACTCAAGCGCAGACGCTAGATACGCCAAATACAGAGCACACGCTGAGAAAAGTGCTCCGCCGGTACATCGACGCCAACTAGCTCACCCTCGGGGCGAACGCTCGAGAGCGCAGCTTCGGCGTCAACGACACGAACAAAGTAACTGAGAACATCAAAGTCCCGCAGCTCGTTGATCGGAGGACGCGGACTCGAATCACTCAGCGGTGGCGAGGTCACACCACACAGACACGCGGAAAGATTGCGGGCGTCTGCTTTGTGACTTTCTGTGATCGCTTGCTCAGCAAGCAAAACTTTGTTCGCTGATTTGGCCGACGGCGACGTCGCGATGGACGGGGATGTCACCGCCGCAGCATCATCGTGATCGCAGCTTGATGTTTTCTGATCCGTTGGGGCAGTTTCAGTCGCAGCCGTTTCATCCGCGGCAGTGTTACTGGCACAGCAGCAACCACACTGCGTCGCTGCTATCGCGACTTCGCAACATCCACACCCTTGGCACATCAAGCTCGCAGCGGATTTCGTAGGGCAAGATGCTTCGGCCAGACATAACGCCATCGGCTGGATCATCGTTGCGACGATCAGCGAAAGAATGACGGCGATATGACTTAAGCGGAAGATCACTACTGAAACGCTCCGATGAATATACCCATGACCGGTATACGCATTGTATCGGTCATTTGCCCGATTGGTTCAAGGGGAATTTACGGACTGGGCAAGTTTTACAGTGGCATTATAGCTACACCAAATCAAAAAGTGACGCTTTTCATCGCGGGAACTGGCATGCAAACGCTTCAACCAATCCGAAAAAAACGCCTGTTACTGTTAGCCATCCTAGTAGCTTCCGCCGGGGGGTGCACATCAGCCCGCAACCGTACCGCTCCCTTGGCAAACGCGTCCGTTTTACCGGTTTGCGGACCTGTGGATGCGGTCGCAGCGGAAAAAAACACGGGAATCGCCACCGCGAATGACCCCGAATCCCCCATTCGCCCGGTCCGTTACGACGATGCCGCAGTCTTTGCTGCGATGAATTTGACGCTGCTGGACGAAGCCGAGGGCAACCTCGATGCAGACGATCAAGATGCGAACCAGGCAAACCAATCGCCGCAGCTGAATCCGGCCACCCCTCCGCCGCAGCCAAATGAACCATCGTCCAGCCAACAGGAAACGGCGTCCTCCGGCGGCCAACCGGTCGAATACTTTGTTGGCATCGCGTTGGCGGGACATCCAAGAATCCAAGCCGCCCGACATCGCGTTGCCGCGGCAACCAACGTGATCCCGCAGGCCAACGCACTGCCGGACCCGATGTTCAACAACACCTTTTGGCCACTGCATGACCAAGCCCTGCAAACCGCGGGCGGACGGGTCGCGCATCAAATGTCACTTTCCCAAGGCGTCCCCTGGCCTGAAAAGTTGCGCAGTAAAGCAGCGATCGCCAGCCGCGAGGTCCAAATCGCTCAAGCGGAGGTGGACCGCATCGAACGCGAGATTACCGAATCGGTACGCATCGCCTACTACGAACTCTGGTACGCGACCCGAGCAATCCAAATCGTCGATGAGACAACCGAACTGGTGGATGACTTAACGAAGGTGGCCGAGGCGCGCTATCGCAGTGGCGGGGCGCAGCAAGACGTACTGCGAGCGCAATTGGAATCGGATCGACTCGAAGATCAACGCATTCAGCTGACCCAACAAAAACAGATGGCGCAAGCCGATCTCGCGGCGTTGTTACAGCAACCGGTGTCGATGACCCCAGAAACCAGTAAAGAACTAGAGCTTTCCGATGCCTCTCGCCAACTGGATCAATTGATCGCATCGGCGGAAACGTGCAGCCCTGAACTGCAAGGCTTGGCGTGGGAAATCCAGCGTGATCGCGAACGACAACGACTGGCGTGTTTACAAAAGTATCCGGACTTGCAAGTCGGCGTGAATTTGTCGATCCTCAGCGACGATGACAACGTGCTCAGTGGTGTTGCCAACGGTCACGACAACCTTAGCTTCACCGTCGGCACGACGCTGCCGATCTGGCGAGACAAGATCAATGCGGGCATTCGCGAAGCGGCCCATCGCACCAACAGCACCACCAATCGCATGGAAGCCGAACGTGACTCGTTGTACGGCCGGTTGCGACGTTTACTCGCCCAAGCCGACTCGTTGGTCCAACAGCGACAATTGTACGAAGAACGGATCATTCCCCGCACTGAAAAAACGTTGCAGCTATCCGTGGCCGATTACCGCGGCAAACGCACCGACTTCTTTAGCTTGATTGAAACCTACCGCGAACTGTTGATGTTCGAAACCCAGCTCGCCCGATTCGACGCCAGTTTGGCGACGACGATCGCCAAGATCGACCGCACCGTCGGATGCCCTTAATCTAGCTAAAAAACCAATAAATCAGAGGGGAAAACTTTTTTTCAATTTTCTGATGAGAATTCTTTTGAGTGTTCTCTCTTAGAGTATACGAAACACTCATAAAGAGGAAAAATGAAATGAAAGAAGCAATATGGTTACGATTTCAAGGCAGCCAGGCGGAGTCGATTCAGCAGGCAATTGAGAATCGAGGCGAATTCACAGCGACGGTTGCTAGGTCGGAAGTGAAACCAAAGAAGCACCAAGTGTGCCTTGTCTCACTGCAGTACTCGGAAATGTATCAGATCGGTGACGTCCCCGATTTCAGTGTCGATTACGTTGGGATTTCTCGATCAGGTTCGCTGGTGGCAACCGACGAGAAGCGGATCAAGGTTAGCAATCTGATCTCAGCCGGTCGGATCGACGTTCAATCGTTAGTTGACAAAATGCCTAAACGGCATGGCTGCCGAATCCCCTTGGGCTTCGGCGCCCCAATTCGTTTGCCACCCAAGCTGACTGAAGAACTCTTGGGAGCCATCCAGGGTGAATCTCAAACGGTCCGGTCGGGTATGCCAGGGATTCGTTCACGCCTCGCCGAAATGGGACGCATCGAACTGAATCCCGAGGGCGGACTTGAAGTCTTTGAACGGGATGCGGTCATCACGTCACTCGAAACTTTCGGTGGCACGAACTTCCGAAAAGCAATTTTACAAGGCACGCAACCAGCTACCGCAACAACGCCGAGTTTTCTTAATCGTTTGTCTCACTACGATGTCCGAGAAGACACGCAGATCAACTTCGATGCAGTCACTTTCCCTGGATTCAAGGTTTCCCACGCAGAAATATTCGGAGCCGTCCAGGTGGTTAATTCGACCGGGCAACAACTTACAATCTTAAACTGCAATCGTCAGCCCCTCGAACACACCTTGGGCGTCGATCTGATTTACTACAGCCATAATTTTCGATCGTTTGTTTTGGTTCAGTACAAACGACTCGTAGCTGAAAGTGGTGGCAAAGCGGTCTATCGGCCCGACTCCGATCGCAACTACGCCGTTGAGTTAGAAAAGATGAACAAGGCGACCGAGGACTTGGGCCGATTGCCATCGACGATTAGAAGCGTGAATGACTACCGGCTTGGATCAGACGCCTTCTTCTTCAAATTTTGCGAAGCCCGTCAGAAAAGTTCTTTGGACGCTGGGATGGTTTCAGGCATGTACATTCCGCTGGGTATTTGGAATCAATTTGCCGGTTCAGATCAAGCAAGAGGACCACGTGGCGGTCTGCGTATTGACTGGGATAACCACCCACGTTCTTTTAACAACAGCCGGTTCTGCCAACTGCTAAAGGAAGGTTGGATTGGCTCATCAGCCGAGCAGACGGAGCGTTTGGATGAAATCATCGAAGGAACGCTGGCCGCTCGGCGCATGCTGATCTTGGCGACCACGTCGCCCGGCGAAAGTCGTAGTGATCAATTGCGTGACGACTACGGTCGGTTCACCGATGCAGACGATCCGCTTGGCGAAAGGTAGTTTGATTCATGGTGTTAGTTCATAGGTCGGCTTCATATCCAGAGCCGACCACGAACTATACATAGAGTACTCCGGCATAGTGAAGTCGATGGGTAGGGTCGTGATAGTTCCAAACTGAAACTGCACCGTCTTCCCGTCTGTGCTGCAGGTGTATTTCTGCTCGACACGATGCTGACGGCCACGGGAATCACGACAGCGAATAAACGCGGTGCCCTTAATCATCCGCTCTGGTTTTTCGCTATTATTCAAGGCATCCGGGATGAAGAAGAAGTTAGTTTGCTGCTCAGGAAGCATGTGCATTGGCGACGTCGGAAAGAGTTTTTTGTCATTCCCTTCGTAGCTGACCTCAACGTGCAACGCTGGACCGGCTCCATAGTTTGTAAGAGTTGGAATGGGCGTATGGTCGATCACGACGCCGTCTTTTCGAACCAAATCAAACCGGCGTCCTTTCACGTCCGTAGCCTCAACCGGAAATGCGAATGTCACACGATCGAACGCCACGAATGGCTGCATCCGCAAATCGCGTTCTGCCTCAAATTGCTGTTGCTGTTGTCGCATTTGATCGACCGCCAAGTCGCGTTGCTCTGCAGCGTGATTCGCTCCAAGTACCAATGCGACGACCGCAACGATAGAGGCGACTACCGCGGCGATCCCCGAAATCGCTGACCAATTCATCTCACGGCTCTTCTTTTTGTCTGTCATTGTTCTCCTTTGTGTATTTCTAGCAACAGCTTCTTGGCACGAGATTAAGTGCAACAGGGCGCGCCAATCATTGAGGTGTGTCAATTAACTTCCGCAACTCGCGCCGCGCTCGATTGAGCCGCGATCCCACGGTTCCCTCGGGGATGCCGAGTGCCAGCGATATTTCTTGGTAGGACAATCCGCTTTCTTCCTTTAGCGTGAAGATGGCTCGCAACTCTGGATCGATCGCCTCAAGTGCTTGCCGGACGATGACCGCGCGTTCGCTCTGTTCCAGTCGATCGGCGGGTTGAATCGTGGGTTCGACGAGCAATTCCTTCGTCCGCCGATGCTTCTCGCGGCGCAAATGCTGCAACGCCTCGTTAGTGGCTAATCGATACAGCCATGTCTCGAACTTGGCTTTACCATCGAATTGGCTGAGTTTTCCAAACGCTTGAACAAAGGTTTGCTGCGTTAGATCCTCAGCGTCTTGCCGTCCTACCATCCGCACCATCAAACGGAAGACGCGATGGGACGTTTGTTCGTAGAGATTGCGACGCGCAGCCCGAGCGCCCGACGCAGCGGCACGGACCGTTGCGTCGTCGATCGATTGGATCGGACTGGGGTCGACTGGATTCTCCATCCGCCAAATTGTAGCGATACCCGGCGGGGGTACCAGACGCTCTTGCCGGCCCCCCCGGCGTTTAGGCGATCAACGGTCTTGTAGAGACTTGCTGCGACGCTCGCGAACTTCAACGCGGAAGCATGCTGGAACGAAAGATGTTCACGACCACGCTGACCACGCCCTCAACGAGTAAACGCGAATACACGGCTCATCGCGGCACGCGACTTGCCCTTCTCTTACTTGTTCGTACTGCGTCGGGCGGTACTGATTTCCAATAACGCTTTTTAGGAGAAACAACATGAAAGGCCATCATAACAAACCACGCAATCCGCTCGCACTTGGAGTCGCTGGAGTGGCACTTGCGTCGCTTGTTGCCTTTTCAATTCAGTCGATGACATTTGCACAAACAACGGGCGAGAGCAACAAAGAGATGTCGTCCAAGTCGATGTGTCCGATGATGACCGGCTTAACAGGAATCAAGCTGACCGCTGACAGTCCACCGTTGCTGATGGCACGAGCGGACGAACTCAATTTGACGGAGCAGCAGAAGCAGCAGTTGAAGCGGATCGCCGAAGAAGCTCAGAGCAAGGCGACAAAAGTGTTGACATCCGAGCAGCGTTCGATTCTTGGCGATTCTCCTGATAAACCGATGTCAATGATGGAAATCGCGATGATGCGGTCCCAAAAAATGCACGGCGAAACGTCAGGCGAGATGTGTCCAATGTGCAAAAAGAATATGGACGAAATGATGAAACACAAAAAGTAAAAGGCCTTATTCATCTCGTTCCCAATAGAGCTTCCCGCCAAACGAGTGAGCATCGCCATGCGCACGGTCGTTGTGCCCCTCGCTCGTTTGCGATCTGGAATTGCGTCGAACCTCGAACACAGGAAACAGTACCGTGACCCAGTACCGTATTTTTGCCGCCATGATCGCGACATCCACGGTCGTGATGCTCTTGTTGATGTACTTGAATACTTATGCGATCGATCACATTTATTGGAGCGAAACCCGCTTTTACATGGCACTAATGATGGGGGCGACCATGGCGACAATCATGCTGGCGTTCATGCTTGGCATGTACAAAAGCAAGAAGAAAAATATCGCCATCTTTGCCACAAGCTTCGTTGTCTTCGCTGCGGCGTTGTATTTGGTTCGAAGCCAACAGACCGTTCAAGACGTTTCTTGGATGAAAGCGATGATTCCTCACCACTCGATTGCCATCCTAACCAGCGAGCGAGCGGAGATTAGCGACCCGCGAGTCCGTGAATTAGCGGATGCGATCATCGCGACTCAAAAGAAAGAGATCGCTGAGATGAAAACGCTAATCGCTGACTTAGAGAACAAGTAAACGACAACGCGTCACGTCGTAGCAATCGCGGCATTCAACCTGCGAGCGTTTCAACCTGCGGGCGCTATCGAATCCATTTCCCAATCGTGCTCGATTGTGAATATCACCTCCGTCGCAAACTTGGCCGATCCCCTTGGCCCCAGCCAAATCGATATCGCGAGTGGAACAAAAAGCGAAGACCCGAGTCAAGATTCGGCTACGGCAACCATGACCGCAGCCGACGTAAACGCGTGCCTCCCCTCGCCGGACGAGATTTCAACTTTCAATCCCTTAGTGATCGTGAGCTTCCTCTTTGAAATCACCCGAGTACGGGGTGCCTTCGATCACACCGGTCATCGTCCCTTCGTACTCTTGGACCACCCCAAGTTTTTCATGCGTGCCGATGAAGCGTGACGCTTTGCCCTCGGGGTCATTGTCTTGCGGAGTCGCTTTAAGGGTGACTACCATTTCGGGATCAACGATACTTAGCTCGATCGATTCGGCATCGATCGGTGCTGGTGTCTTTTCATCGCCTCCGAGCACATAGACGGTCGCTTCGGTCTTGTCGTGATCAACCGTGAATTCAACGTGATACTTTCCCCCGCCCCAATCAGCAACGACGCCGTCATGGGGACCAGCACCGTGTCCATGTCCAGCGACGCTGTGATCGTGGGCTTCACCATCGGCATGATCGTGACCATGTTCGTCGGCAGTTTCGGCTGGAGGCGTTGGAATGGGCGCGGTTTCCTGTTTGCAGCCCACGAAGCCCAAGAGTGAAATCGTAAGCGTTAGAAACATGAAAACTTTCATCAGAATTTTCCTTCATCAATTTGCGATTGTTGATTTTTGATTGGAGATTGAAAGGCAACCATCAAGAATCGCGGCAGTGGGAACAATCTCAATGGTTTATAAATTTGGATTTCGAGAGGCATCGAATTCGTCAATCGACAATCGCCGATTTTCAATCGCAATGGCGTCTTTGCCGCTGAACTTCCAAAACAATCCGGGGTGAATCAAGAACTCACAAAACGTCGACGTGGTCAATCCGCCGAGAATCACCGTTGCCACTGGGTACAGGATTTCGCGGCCTGGTTCTTGCCCGCCCAAGACGAGTGGAATCAGCCCAATCCCCGCAGTCAGAGCGGTCATTAAAACGGGGGCAAGCCGTTCCAGACTGCCACGAACGATCATCGCCTGGCTGAACACTTCTCCCTCTTCTTTCATCAGGTGGAAATAGTGAGTGACCAGCAGAATGCCGTTGCGGACCGCGATCCCGCCAAGCGAAATGAATCCGACCAAACTCGCGACCGTCAAACTTTGTTGGGTGATCAAAAGTGCCATCACACCGCCGATGAACGCGGTCGGCAAGGCGTTCAAAACCTGTAAGACAATCCGCACCGAAGGGAACAGAATTAACAACACGACAAACATACCGACGACCGAGATCGCGGCCAGCACGATGATCATCTGAGTCGCCCGCTGTTGGCTTTCAAATTGGCCGCCGTATTCAATGAAATAGCCAACGGGCAATTGAACTTGAGCAGAAACACGCTGTTTTATCTCGCCTACCGCGCCGGCCAAGTCGCGGCCTTCGGTGTTGCAGCGAATCACGATTCGGCGTCGCGCGTTCTCGCGATTCACCGAGTTCGGCCCCGTCCCCTCACCAACATTGGCGACCTCATGCAGTTCAATTTGGCCGCGTTCGGCATCGCCATCAACATGGGGCAAGTCGATACGAAGTCGATCCAGGTTGGCGTAGTCCGTCCGATATTCCTCTTCGAGACGCACCAGCAAATCGAATCGACGTTGTCCCTCTAAGACCTGCGAAACCACTTCCCCTTGTAGTGCCGTCTGCAAAACGTCGGCAACGTATTGTCGCGTCAATCCGTACAGCGCCAAATCGTCAGCTCGCAATTCGATATGCAGTTCCGCTGTTTCTTGAATCGGTTCGACGATGGGCGGTGTAATACCGGGAACGTCTTCGATCGTCCGCTTCACCTGTTCAGCCAACCGCTGCAATGTGTCGAGATCATCGCCGTGAATTTTAATCGCAATTTGAGCGTACACGCCCGAGATCATATGACTGATCAAATGCGCGAGCGGTTGTTCCACCTCGATGTCCACGCCCGGAACCTCGTCGCTGATCTTTGCTCGCAGTCGAGCGATGATTTCGTCACGCTCGCTTGGCGAATCGGGATTCATACTGAGTATGTATTCTCCCGAATTGACGGGCGATGCGTGCTCGTCCATCTCGGCACGCCCGGTGCGGCGAACAAAGTGCAAAATCTCGCCGGCGGGATGCTCACGGGTTTTCCGCATCGATTGGAACACCGAATCAATCGACCGAGACACTTGATTCGATGCGTCCAGCGACGAACCGGGCGGCAAATTGACGTTGACCTGAATGCTGCCTTCATCAAACGGAGGCAAAAAGTTTTTGCCCATCTGTGACATTTGCCAAGCGGCGAGCCCCACGCCAATCCAGGTCAAGATCAACAGTGTGCCGGGCATCGCCATGCTCAGTCGAATCAGCGGCGTAACCAGATGCTTCAAACCACGAAGCAAGAAACCGTCGCCTTCATGATGGGTCGCACCGGATTGAGGCAGCAGGTAATACGACAGCACGGGAGTGACCGTCATCGACACCACGAATGAAGCCAGGATCGAAACGATATAGGCAAACCCCAGCGGTGTGAACAAGCGACCTTCGACGCCGGAGAGGGCAAACAGCGGCATAAACGACAGGATCACGACGGCGGTGCCGAACACAATCGAGCTACGAATTTCTTTGCTCGCCTCGAAGACCACGACGATGGATGGCTTCTGCGTTTCGCTTGGCAAAGCGTTGTTCTGTTTCAATCGACGAAAGATATTTTCGACATCAACGATCGCGTCATCGACCAACTCACCCATCGCAACGGCGATGCCGCCAAGCGTCATCACGTTGATCGACAACTCGCTGCCGCTGAGCATCCCGATCACGCGAAACACTAGCGTCGTGAGCACTAGCGACAAGGGAATGGCGGTTAGTGTGATAAAGGTCGTACGGAAATTCAGCAAAAACAAAAACAGCACGATGATGACCAAGACGGCGCCGATAACGAGGGCTTCGGCGACGTTGAAGATGCCCCGATCAATGAAGTTCTTCAAGCGAAACAGTTCACTATTGACGACGATGTCCGCCGGCAACGACGCTTCGACTTCCGCAAACGCCTGCGCAACATCGTCGGTCAGTTTTCGAGTATCGATGTGCGGTTGTTTTACGGTGGTAAAGACAATTCCCGGACGACCATCGACGCTGCCGTCGCCCCGTTTGAATTGAGGCCCTTCGGTGACGCGAGCGACCTGTTCGAGCAAAACAGAGCGTTTGGGATGATTACCCACCGGAACCTTCTTCAGGTCTTCGATGACCACTCGCGACTGAGGCCCCAATCGCCCGAGGATGCGAATGGGACGCTCGGTTTCGCCTGTCACGGCAAATCCACCACTCGTGTTGATATTACTGGCCCGCAGCGCCCGTTCGACATCTTGGACGGTGACGTCGTATTCGAGCAGCGCGGTTGGATCGATCAGGATCTGGTATTGTTTGCGGTCGCCGCCAAGCATGAATACTTCCGCCACGCCGGTGACTTTCAATAGTCGAGGACGGACAATCCAATCGGCGACGGTGCGAAGTTCAAGTTGCTGTTTGGCTTCGCTGAAAAAATTCGCTTCGTGGGTACTGCCGTTGATCAGAACCGTGGCCGTTCCCAGCGGCCCCGATTGCAAGCCCGAGCCAGTATTCAGATCGTCATTCCAATGCAGGTGGGTTGGTTCCAACTTAGTCCAGGTCGACAGATCATGACGGTCCTCCGGTTGCCAAATTTGAATCTGCGGTTTGCCGTCAGCTCCCACCAGGATCTCGGCCATCATCTCGGTATTGCCGACCTGAGCTAGTCGTCCGCCGCCGGGGCCATCCTGACGATAAATACCGGCGACGACGATTTGCCCCATGATCGACGATGGAGGGGTCATTTGAGGGCGAATGCCAACGGGCAGAATGCCTTCGAGTGTGGCCAATCGCTCTTGCACCGTTTGCCGGGCCGCGCGAATTTCGGTCGACCAATCAAACTCGATATAGATGACGTTCAGCCCCGCAGTCGACTGGCTGCGGACCGCTTGCACTCCGTTGGCCCCCAACAGCGCGATTTCAATGGGCTGAGTCACCAGCGTTTCAACTTCTTCGGTCGCCAAGCCGGGCGCTTCGGTGATGATAACCACGCGAGGTCGGTCGAGGTCAGGAAAAACGTCAATCGACATTTGTGTGGCAAGGTACGAACCATACACCAACACCGCCAAACTGATCACGACGATCAGCATCCGATAGCGAAGCGAAAACTTGATAATTGAATCTAACATTGAAGATCGTCGATTGAAGATTGAAGATTGCTGAACATTGAATCGCCGACCCTCATTCACCTTTGGCTGTTTTTCGGGATGCGACCATGATTGCCGTGATTTGATTCGCTTCGTCGAGTAGTGCTTCGACTTTCTCCTTTGGTAAAAGGTCGCCTTCAATAATGAGTTCGAGCCAGTAGCAACATTCGTCTGCTTCCTCGATGACGATGCTAAGCTTTGAGACGAACTCAGCTCTCGAACGCCCGCGACACGCGGCTCGATAGTTCGCCCCAACAGATGTCGCACTCCGGATCAATTGATTGCCGATGGGACGCCCGACTGCATCTTTCGGCAAAGCACCGACGAGCTTCATCACCCTCAGTGCAAGCTGCTTTGTCCTCTTCTTCAATTCCGAATCATTCATGTCTGGTTCCTTTCAATCTTCAATCTTCAATCTTCAATCAATGTGCCGCGTGCACCGTACCGTCAGCATGCACATGCACACCGGGAGCTTTTCCGCTAGCCGACTGTGACTTGAGCACCCGATTAAGCGAAGCAGCGGAACTCTGGGCCAGATAGCTACCCGGTGAAATGCTGCCGTCATTGGCGATCACGATTGCAAGACGATCTTCGTGCAGTACATGGACGGGCAGTTGCTTGAACAAATCGCCGTTCTGGCGAAACACATACGCCTCGGGTCCTTCTCGCACCACCGCTTCAGCAGGCAACACAAAGACGTTTTCAAATTGCTCGACCGGAACTCGAATCCGTGCCCGTTGGCCTGGTCGAAAACGCCACACCAGAAATGTGTTCCCCAATTTTTCATAGGCATGCGACTGATTCGAAAGCGGCACGAAGAAATCGAACGTGCGGCTGTCGGGATCGATCGTATTGGAGAGATGTCGAATCACGAACGTTTGCTCTACCACGGGCCAATCTGCCGTGTTGACTTCGGCAAACTCAATCTCGACCGCACGATTCGCCTCGGCCGCCTGCTCTAGAAACGACGCCTCGCGTTTGAACGCATGACCGATCACGTACAACGATTGATGATTGGATAGTTTGGCCAGCAATTGGCCGGCCTGGACCTGCTGGCCCATCTCCACGCTCAACTCTTGAACTTCATAAGCCACGTCGTTGGGCGAGACCGAATCAGTGACCAAACTGGCTTGGCGAACTGCGTTTCCATGACCATCCTCAAGCGACGTTTGAGGCATCAACGGCGGCGCCGTAACTTCGATTGTCGAAACAAACTCACCTTGCTGTTGCACTTGGTCGATCTGATCGGGAAGCAATCCACGGGTCAACAAATCTTGACGCGAGGATTGAATGACCGCTTGCTGGCGAGTCAAGTTAGCCCGCAGCTCAATCATCTTGCCTTGAGAAATCGCTCCCACCGAGGCGGCACTCGACAACCGGTCTAATTCCGCTTGAACGATGAGTGTTTCTTGATTGGCCTTGAACAACTGCGTCTGCGTGTTCTGCAAGTACTCGCTGAACAATCGTAACGTGAATAGCGAGTCGCCGGGACGCATGGTGTCACCGGGAAAGGCGTGGATCGCGGTAACGATACCGACCGCGGGCGAGGTGACACCGCGGTCGGACACGCCAGGACGATCAGCAACGACACCTGGAATCGTGACCGATCGCCAGTACGTCTGTGGCCGCGCGGGCTTGGATACCAAGCCAAGGTTCCTCCTCGCTTGGCCACTGATTTCGAGCACAGTTTGCTTCTCGTCGGACTTGCCCGATGGGCTAGCCGTCGGCGTTTCAACCGCTTCGTGGCTGCCCCATAATTCGGCACGAAAGAACCAGATCGCCGCGACGACGACGATGATGATTGCGGGCCCAAGCAAAGCGTTTAAGAGTGATTTCAAAGGTTTCTTCATCGGTTCATTCTCGACAAATTCGCAGCGGGCAACACCGACCGCGCAGCCGTAGGTGCAAGGGTAAAACAGGCGGGAGCAAGCCAAACGCAAGCGGCAAAATCTCAGCAGCTTGATTTTCATACAGGGCCGGTTCCTACCGACCAAGCCTTCCGAGCGAATCGCCGGCGGGAACCGGACCTACTTCGATCGCCTACTCGAATTTGCGCACAATCAAAACACGCGCAAGGGAGCGTCCGCTATAGCCGAAGCGAGGCTGTGAGAAGATAGATCGGCAGTGCTGCCATCGGATCCGGCGGATCGCTGGTTCGATAACGACACCGCGTATCGACCTCATACGGGACGATGAAAACATCCCAATCCGCAGCCTGAACCTCGATCGTGATCGATTGAGAATGACGCGTCAGTGATTGCTCGGATGCCGCCAGGTAAAGCGCATCCGAATCATGATCCGGCGCTGGCGAGATACCTTGAGCATCCGCTGCTAGATCCTCTTCACCGGCATGACGATCAGCGTGATCATGATGATGTGTTTCGTCACCATGATGGTGGTCGTGCGAATGCAAATGGAGATGCGGACGCAAAGCGTGACCATCCGGTTCAGCTACGCTGGTCCCCGCGTGTGAATGAGGCAGAGCTTGCCCCAGCACAAAAAAGGGAATCAACAGTAGTGAAACAAATCGGATCATAGTGCAAATTTTAGTTACTCATTGCCCCAACGACTAGAGCGGTTCCGGCACGAGTGACGAGAAGCATGGGATTAACGATTCTGAAAACTCCCCCATTCTGCCTCGTGATGTTCACTTTCATCCTTCATTTCAGCGCTTCAGATCAGGCATTTTCGGCGAATCGCTCGTCGTTGATTCCTAGCCGCAGCTTCCATTCCATCACGCTGCAGTACAGCACCGGGACCACCAGCATCGTGATGATCGCGATCGTCATCCCGCCGAAACTGGGGATCGCCATCGGCACCATGATGTCGCTACCCCGGCCGGTCGAAGTGAGCACCGGGATCAGGGCCAGCAGTGTCGTTGCCGTCGTCATCAAACAAGGACGAACGCGTCGCATTCCGGCGATGACGGTAGCTTCGCGAGCTTGATTCGCGTTTGCAATCCGCTCCTTGCGAAAACTTTCGTCCAAGTACGATGCGATCACGACGCCATCATCGCTTGCGATGCCGAACAACGCCAAGAAACCAACCCAAACGGCAACGCTGAGGTTGATCGTGTGAACTTGAAACAGCTCACGCATATTTGTGCCAAACAGCTCAAAATTGAGGAACCACTCGGTGCCATAGAGCCACAACATGATAAATCCGCCAGCCCATGCGATCATGATCCCACTAAAGACCAGCGACGTCGTGATCGCCGATTTAAATTGCAAATAAAGGATCAGGAAAATGATTCCAAGCGCCAGTGGCAATACGATCGACAGCGTCTTTTGAGAACGAAGTTGGTTTTCGTAATTGCCAGCGAACGTATACGTCACGCCGGCCGGAAGCGTCAATTCACCTGACGCAATCTTGGTTTCCAAGAATGCCTGGGCATCTTCGACAACGTCGACTTCGGCATTGCCCGGCTTCATGTCAAACAGCACGTAGCCAATCAAGAACGTGTCTTCACTCTTGATCACTTGCGGGCCGCGTAGATAGCGAATGTCGGCCAATTGACCGAGCGGAATCTGTTGTCCCGTAGGTGCAGGAACAAGAATTCGCTCGAGCGATTCAATATCATCACGCAGTTCACGAGCGTAGCGGACTCGCACAGGAAATCGTTCTCGCCCTTCGACCGTCGTCGTAATTTGCCGCCCCCCGATCGCGACTTCGATCACGTCCTGGACCGTACGGATGTGCAATCCATATCGCACGATTGCGTCGCGATCGATATCGATTTCCAAGTAGGGCTTTCCCACGATTCGATCGGCAATGACGGCCGATGCTTGTACCGATGGTACCTGCTTGAGCATCGCTTCCATCTCGAGCGCGACGCGTTCGATGGTTTCCAAATTGGGGCCTTTGATCTTCATCCCCATCGGGGCTCGCATCCCGCTTTGCAGCATGACTATCCGAGCAGCGATCGGCTGTAACTTTGGCGCCGACGTTGTCCCGGGGATCTCAGCCGCTTCGGTGATCGCTTGCCAAATGTCGTTGGGATTTTGAATTTCATCTCGCCATTGACGAAACGGGCGTCCGCCATCGTCTGCAATTAATTCACCGTTCGGATCACGCACAAATTCACCCGTTGCGTCATCGTACTCGAATTCCAACCGATGACCGTTTTTGTCTGTTTTGTATTCGGATTTGTAGGTGATGTAGGTTTCAATCATCGACACCGGCGCGGGATCTAGCGGGCTGTCGGCGCGGCCGATCTTACCCACCACCGACTCGACTTCGGGAATCGAAATCAGCAATTGATTTTGCAATTGCATGACGTCCATCGCCTCGCCAATCGAAGCGTGCGGCATGGTGGTGGGCATGTACAGAAACGAACCTTCGTCGAGCGGCGGCATGAACTCTTTGCCCAGCCCAGGAAGCGCAGTCGACGCCGCTTGCCAAGGCGACGACGTGCGGACGGTTACTTCGGGCACCCCAACGGCGGCCAATGTCCGCGGCACAAAACCAAAGACGCGATCAAACCCGAGCCATGCACACCCACCCCATATCAGAATCACCGTTGGCAATGAAAGAAACATCAACTTGTGGTTCAAACACCAACGCAAAGTCGGCTCATACAGACAACGCTGAAACACGGTGAAGAACCCGAGGATGCCGCCGATCAACAGCCCAACAAACATCAGGTTTCTCAGCAGACCTTTCTCGGGCCCCAACGGCAACCAGTGATCCGTCAACAGCACGGCGACGACGATCACCGCCAAAACACTCGCCGCAGTAGGTCCGTAGTGCCTAAACCGCTCGGGAATGCGGTCTTCCCACAATTTGAAGGTCGCCAATCCAATCAAAATGCCCCCGATCCACCAAACGAGCATGATCGATGCCGTAATCCCCGCGACCAAGAGTCCCAACCACGCCACACGCAAAAGCAGCGTCGAACGAAGCCGGCCTCCCATCAACATGTGAGCCGCAGGAGGAATGATCGTCAGTGCGACCACGACCGAAGCGACCAACGCAAAGGTTTTAGTAAACGCGAGCGGCCTAAACAATTTGCCTTCCGCTCCGATCATCGTGAACACGGGTAGAAAACTGACCACGGTGGTGGACACTGCGGTCAAGACCGCTCCAGCGACTTCATGCGACGCTCTGAAAATCAACGGCATCCGATCTTCGTCGGGATCAGCTTCGTCGAGATACTTCAAGATGTTCTCGGTCAGAATGATCCCCATGTCGACCATCGTCCCGATCGCAATCGCGATGCCCGACAGTGCGACGATGTTGGCATCCACCCCAAATGACTTCATCGCAATGAAACACATCAACACCGCCAACGGCAGCAGGGCACTGATCAAGAACGAGCCTCGCAGGTGAACCACCATCACCAGGATGACGATGATCGTGACCAAAATTTCTTCGCTCAGCGCCGTATTGAGCGTACCGAGCGTTTCATAGATCAATCCCGTCCGGTCATAGAACGGCACGATCGCAACTTGGCTAGTCGTAATCCACGCGGGCCATCGCTCGGTGGGGATGCTGCGCAGGTGCTTCACCCACGCAGCATCGTTGGTATTACCCGCAGTGATTGCGTTCAATCCGTGCAAGTCGGCATAGTCGTCCACCTCGCGTGTGGTCACCCGGGTGTAATCGACAACGACCTTCATCGGCAAGCCAGGCGAAACTTCCTTGACGCGTTGTTTGATATTCTTGATCGCCGACAGCGGATTGAATCCATATCGCACCACCGCAACCCCACCGACCGCTTCGCTGCCCGCTTTATCAAGTGCTCCGCGACGCAGCGCCGGCCCGAGCGATACCGTCGCGACGTCCTTGACCGTGATCGGCACATTGTCGGTCACTTTCACGACCGTCTTTTCCAGGTCCTCGACTTGCTCAACAAAGCCCAGTCCGCGAATCACATACTCGACTTTATTCAGCTCGATCGTTCTCGCACCGACGTCCACATTGGTCATCCGCACCGACTCGAACACATTGGCCAGCGTCACGCCAGCGGCACGCATCGCATCGGGATCGACATCGATTTGATATTCTTGGACAAAGCCGCCAATCGACGCAACTTCACTGACACCTTCAGCGGACGTGAGCGAGTAGCGAACGTAATAATCTTGGATCGTCCTGAGTTCACGCGGATCCCAACCGCCTGTGGGTTGCCCCTCAGGGTCACGACCTTCGAGCGTATAGAGAAAGACTTGCCCGAGCGCGGTGGCATCAGGCCCAAGCGTGGGCTGCACGCCGGTGGGCAGCGTGCCCGAGGGCAGACTGTTTAGTTTTTCCAGCACCCGTGTTCGCGACCAATAGAAATCGGCGTCTTCGCCAAAGATGATATAGATGCTCGAGAATCCGAACATCGAATAGCTCCGGATCGTCTTGACCTCGGGAATCCCGAGCAGGGCCACGGTTAGCGGATAGCCGATTTGGTCTTCGACATCTTGCGGACTACGGCCCATCCACTCGGTGAAGACAATTTGTTGGTTCTCGCCTATATCAGGGATCGCGTCGACCGGTACCGGGTCGCGAGGCAACGCACCGACTTGCCAATCGAATGGCGCGACCATCACACCCCAAACCATTGTCGCGATGACCAATAGCAACACGACCAACTTGTTGGTCAGACAGAACCAGATGATACGTCCGAGCATCGTCCGCCGCGCGGTGGACAGAGAAGAGTCCAGAGGATTGGGGTGAGAGTCAGACATTGTTTCGTGTTGCAAAGCCGAGTCGCGTTCTTAAATACCAACCATCCGACGAGCAAAATCTTCTCCGCTACCTGCTACTACTTACTCTCGCCCCTCGCCTCTAACTTCTCGATTCGATCCGCGCATTTCAACATCGACGCACCGTAATAGGGATTGCGAACGGCGTCATCCGACTGGATCCATGACGCGCCGCGACCATCGAAGGCCATGGGGCAATGCAGTTCATATAACGACTGCGAAGCGGGCAAGCCGAACATCCGCTGAAGGCTCAGCATTTGTTCGGACAACAACGCAAAACTACTTCGCAGTGTTTCCAGGTCGTTGGCCTTAGAAAGCCTGGCAGTGATTTCGGACAAGTCACGTCGTTCTTTCGTCCAACGCTCGATCGCTTTCCCAGAGCCTTCGACCGCAGACGTTGCTGCGATCCAGTCGTGTAACTTCGAGACCGACTGTTTTGCATGTTCGCTTTCGTCCGCCGCTAACGCCTCGCTGATTGCTAGATAGATCGGCACAAGTTGCTTGATTTGAGTAACCACTGCCTGCGGTGCATCGAGCACTTCGACTGCGGGTTCGTCGTCATCCATTGACAATGCAAACTGATTTTTTAATTGTTCGATATGTCTGCGGGTGACGGCAAAGACACGATCGGCGTCACGCATGCTTTGAACATCCCGACCTTCGACCGAATCATTTTGCAGCAACATTGCAAGCTCACGCCACAGCCCCGACAACTCGGGTGAAAGGTTCGCGGGAGGTACGCTCGCCATTTTTTCGCCCAGGGTGACAAAGTTAGCTTGGATAGCTTGTAAATCTGCCGCCTCTAGCGATTCACGGAGCGTTTCATATTGATCCACCACCGCGATCGCCGCAGTGACGAATGCCGGAGGCAGCGACATGGCGTGCCCCGACATTGCGATCGACGAATCGAGGGGCGTTGGCGATTCATTACCGTGGTGGTGTCCTGTGGATCCGCCGCCACCTTGAGGCGTCATCATCGAAGGCTTGGCTGAAATCTGCAGTGCACTATCGAGTTTAAAATTTCCGTGAATAACGACCAACTCGCCTTCGCGGAGCCCCGATTTGACCAAGTAGCTGTCGCCTGCGCGAGCACCGATGACGATTTCACGTCCCTCGTAAGTCGGCTTATCGGCATCGGGGATCTGGATGTAAACAATCGCTCGAGTGCCAGTCAAAAGCACCGCCGAGACGGGAACCACCAGTGGCTTTGCGGTATCCGAAGGCTCTGCGGTGACGTACCCCAGTGTTTCGGCACGCACCAGCGGCATGCCACAGATATCACAATTGCCTGGTTCGTCTTTGACAATCTCGGGGTGCATCGGGCTGATCCATTTACCAGCCAACGAGGCGTCTAGGACGCGGCCGCCTGCGGCAACGTTGGATTCCACGATCGCACGGACAAACATCTCGGGTTTTAAACGGCCATCTTCGTTGCTGACGTTGACACGAACCCGTACGGTGCGGGTATCGGCATTGAGCACCGGATCAATAAAAGCGATTTGACCGCGAAAAATCTCGCCGGGATAGGCTTCGGTGGTGAATTGGACCTGTTGACCATAACGCAACCACGCCAAGTCCGATTCGTAGGCATCCAATTGCACCCACAGCTGACTCAAATCAGCGACCGTATAAATACGATCCCCCGTTTGCACACGCTCGCCTTCCTGTTTCAACTTTTTCACCACGATGCCGCCCACGGGCGAATAGATAGTGACCGATTCCGATGGCGTGCGTCGCTGCTCGATCTCTTGGATTTGCTCTTTTGTCATCCCCAACCGCCTCAGTTTCTCGCGAGCGGATTCGGCCAAGTCGATCGGTTGGATGAAGCGTGAAGAGCGATTGGATGTCGCTGCCGACTCGGTGGCCGCGATCAATTCTTCTTGTCCGGTGTACAGTTCTTCGCTGTACAGCTGGACCATGTGATCGCCCTGGTTGACGTTGACACCGGTATAATCAACAAACATGCGTTCAAGCCGTCCGGAAACCCACGCGGTGATGTGTGCTAATCGCGTTTCATCGTACTGCAACTTGCCTACCATTCGCACTTCGGCAGTGACATAACGTCGCTGGACGGGAACGGTTTCGACCTTCATCAACTTTTTGACGGCATCGCTAATCGAAACAGTACGGATGCCGCCCGCAGATTCGCGAACAGGAACCAAATCCATGCCACAGATAGGACAATCGCCCGGCCCATCGCGACGAATTTGAGGGTGCATCGAGCAGGTCCATATCGCCGGCTTGCTAGGTGCACTAACATCATGCGAGGTGGAAGTCGACACAGCGGTGGGTGTTTGGGAACCGCCGCCGAACCATGACGCGACCGCAAAACCCAGTAGCACAAACGCGATAGCTTGGGCGATCCAAAGCGACTTGCGATGTCGCGTCAACCAATGATTCATCGTTGTCCCTTTGGATTGAGTGCACTCAAATTAGGTTTATATAACTTGGATCTCGGGAGCGAAGGCGACGCGGAAAAGGTTGATGTGTCGCACCTCAGGCTCCCTCTATCCCAACTCCCGCTCTTCCCGCTTTCTTCTCTAACCATTTCACCAGCGTTGCCACTTCGGCTTGATCCCGCACTCCGACCGCGGTGACATTTCGTGAACCTTGCTTCCACGTCGCAGCGATGCTGTGGTCGAGATCGATCAAGCAGCAATCCTTGTCACCGCAGGTCGCCATGCTTGACGGCCGATCACCGAACCACGCCGCCTCTTGATCGTCGTGTTCGAACAACACCAACGTTGAACCGTCATTCCGCCGGCACACCGCTTTAACGCAGGTGCAGCAGGGCATTTTCAGCACGCTGGTCGAAGCCAACGCATAGCCCTCGGGTAATCCATCCGAAACGATGGGCCGGTAGCCGACCAATCTGACCGCGCCGTCGACGTCGACCCGCTCGCCGTTGTATCTCGTTAGCAGCATCCGTTCCGCTGCATCAGGTTCGCTGTGCAATTTTTTCAAATAGTCGTTCATCACCCCCGTGAATTCGGCCAAGTGTTGGTGCGACACGTCGTGTTCGCCCTGGTGCGAGTGCAATGCAATTGCAGCCCCTGGCTCTTCCGAGCCGTACCAAAGCCCTAAACCGAGCAATAGCAAGACCGATGCCGCCATCGAGACGAAGCCCGCGACGTAAGGCGACGGGCCAATCGAATCCGCAACACGCCGCAGCAACGTCACAGACTCCGGAACGGGAACAGGCTCAAGTTCGCTTTCAATTTTCTGCCACAACTGGGGTGGCATCGCAGGCAGCGAGGTCTGAGCGAAATCCAAGCTAAGTGACTCGAACGAGCTCAGATCGGCGGCGCACTCGTCACACGCCTCGATGTGCCGCGCAACCTCCGCCGTCTGACCCGCCGACAGTTCCCCGTCGTAGTAGGCCGACAAACATTGCTGCACGGTTTTGCAATCGTTCGATGCCATGACTGGTTTATTTCCTGAAAGATATTTCCTGAAAGACGCTTTGAAGGACATCCTTTTTGGATGCCCGACGATCGGGTTTCTTCAGCTCGGACGGCGAAAACATGAAATCCTTTTGCCACACGATGAGAAATCGATGAAGAAAGGCGTGCCTCATGCATCTAAAAAGGCCACCTGCGTCCAAACGTACTTCATCCAAACTTTCACACCTCTATCCTTGCAAAGGCCAAGTTGATGCGACTGATAAAATCCATCCCCCTCATTTTAGGCGGCCTGCTTGTTTTCGGCATCTACGGATGCAATACACCTTCGGCCGACTCCGTCACGCCGCCCGCAACGGAGACCAGCGAAATGGGCGACGATCATGTCGGTCACGAGCACGAGGATCATGACCATGCCGCCGACGATCCTACGATCGATACCAACTCCCCCATGGCGAAGATGATGCCGGGGCTCAATGAGTTGTCAGCGGAAGATTACAAGTCTGCGATGGCCCAACACATTTGCCCCGTCACCGGCAAAATGCTCGGCACCATGGGAGCCCCTGAGAAAGTGGACGTGAACGGCAACTCGGTCTGGATCTGCTGCGATGGCTGCAAAGATAAACTGTTGGCAGATCCAGAAAAGTATCTCGCGAAGTTAAAACAATAGCCGCATACAAGGCTTGCACCGCAAATTCATTTACCCCTGATCGCAAAATACGGGGATCGCAAGCCACGCGCATTCGAGCCCTAAAGAAGCAGTCTCCGTGACAGGTTGCTCCGCGGGCTGACCCGATAGAGCTTGCCGTAAGACAAGCAGATGACTATCCTGAGAAACATGAAGAACCCGTTCCTTGCCCTACTGTTGATGGCCAGTTTACTGGCGTGTCCAGTGCGTTGCCTTTCGTGTGAAGCGAATGCAGCGGTGGGCGACGGGTCTGCGACCGCGGTCTGCTCCTGTTGTTCGCACGACGAAGTGCCCCCAACAACGGACTCTTCGAATTCGTGTCCCGAGGGTGAATGTGATTGCCAAAATTGCATCTGCGAAGGTGCGGTGATTGAGCTGGGCGTGGAGATGCCTGACTCGGCGATTGCAGTGTGGACGTGGGTTCAACCGCAGTTCGCGATGCTCGCGCAACCGACTGGATGGAACGGTTCTCGCCGGCTCCAACCCCAGCAGCCACATGGGCTGTGTCTTTGCGGGCGTGATGTGTGCGTCACGCATCAATCTTGGTTGATCTGATCCCGCCTAGGGTGAAGCCGAGTGGCAATGTCGCATTGGGAATCGTAAATCCCAAGCGATAGTCGATTCATGCTCGTGTTTCCCCTCTTCTTAAATTCCCATGGCTCAAGGGATGCGCGCAAGGTCGGCATCCGATTGGGCGATGGCGTGTCGATGCTGGCCTGCACCTGGGGAGAGGGTTTTAAAAACGCTCCCCGCCCAACTCCAACTCCTTCATTTTCACCATGCTTCTTCCCTGGGAATACGGTGTTCGCAACTTGGCCCGGCGGCCGGTGCGCACGGCATTAACGCTCGTTGCGTTGGCGACGGTCGTGATGCTGGTCTTTGTCGTGGTGGGATTCATTCGCGGCTTGGAACAATCGTTGTCGGTCAGCGGGGACGAGGACGTTGTCTTGGTCTACTCTGTGAACTCCGAAGAGAATATCGAAAACTCGTCGATCGAGGCGCGTACGCCCGCGTTATTAACGGCGAGCTTCGATGGCGTGGTGAAGCGTTTTGGTGTCACCCATGTTTCGCCAGAGTTGTACCTGGGAACGCGAGTCAAAACCGTCAACGGCGAGGGCGGACTGGGGTTAGTACGAGGGGTAAAGTTGACCACACCCTTGGTACGCCGTTCGGTGAAATTGGTCGAGGGAGATTGGCCCGGCGACGGCGAGGTGATCGTGGGGCGTTTGGCAGCAACAAAACTGGGCAGCCCCGACGAGGCGATGGCGATTGGCCAGCAGCTCGAGTTCGAAGGACGATCCTGGAACATCAGTGGACGTTTCGCAGCCGGAGGTGCGGCGTACGAATCGGAAATCTGGTGCAAGCTCGAAGACTTTCAAACCGCAACAAAACGACAAGACTTGAGCCTGGTGGCGATGTTATTGTCGCCCGGCAGCTCGCCTGCGGAAGTGGAATTGTTTTGCAAGGAACGCACCGACTTGGAACTGAGGGCGATCCGCGAAACCGATTATTACGCTTCCCTGCAACAACACTACAAACCGGTGCGAGTCCTTGCCTGGTTCGTTGTCGTGCTGGTGTCAGCTGCCGGAGTCTTTGCGGGATTAAATATGATGTATGGAGCGGTAGCGGGCCGGATACGTGAGATTGCCACGCTACAAGCACTGGGATTCCGACGCCGCGCGATCCTAGTCAGTTTAATTCAAGAAGGAGTGCTGCTTGCCGCCGCCGGGTCTCTGTTGTCCGGCGCGATCGCGTTGACGATGCTCAACGGCATGGCAGTGCGATTCACGATGGGCGCCTTTGCGTTGCGAATCGACAGCGTCGCCATCGTGATCGGTTGCAGCGTCGGCTTGCTACTCGGCGTGCTAGGAGCGTTGCCGCCAGCACTGAAAGCACTTCAGGCAGAGGTCGCGACAAGCTTAAAAGCAGTTTAGAAAGAAATGTGTTTCGTTTTTACTTTGGAGATTTGAAATGAAGAAATGGTTCGGTTTGCTTAGCCTGTGTTTACTCGGTCTCGGTTTGCTCGCTAGCGGTTGCACTCCATCGGAAGTCGCGAGTGGCCCTGATGCGGGTGACGCGTCCTCGTCCGCAGTGAGTTCGCAATTTGTTGTCGACAGTGAACCCGAGGGAGCGATCCCCGTCGGCGAAGCGCGTCAGTCGATTCAAGACGAAGAAGCGGTCACCTTAGTCGGACTGATCGGTGGCTCTAGCAACCCGTTCGTCGACGGCTTGGCTGCGTTCACCATTGTCGATGCCAAGGTTCCCTACTGTGCTCCCGAGGAAGGTTGCCCAACGCCGTGGGACTACTGTTGCGAAACCGACGCGGTCAAGGACAACATCGCCACGGTGAAGCTCGTCGACGCTACAGGCAAGCCGGTTGCGAACGATGCGCGTGAATTGTTGAACGTGAAAGAGCTTTCCACCGTTGTCGTCGAAGGCACGGCGAAACGAGACGAGCAGGGGAACTTGAGCGTCAACGCGAGCAAAGTCTACGTGCGTCCCGAGTGAAGAAAGGTGTGAAAGACAGAGAGGGGGAGTGGGGGAGACAAGGAGACAAGGAGACAAGGAGAGTGGGAGAGTGGGAGAGTGGGAGTAAGAAGACAACTCCTCACTCCTCACTCCTCACTCCTCACTCCTCACTCCTCACTCCTCACTCCTCACTCCTCACTCCTCACTCCTCACTCCTCACTCCTCACTCCTCACTCCCAATCTTCAATCTTCAATCTTCCCAATGCCTCCCCTCGACCTAAGCCAACTAAAACTCGATCGCTCGCCTTCGGACGAGACTAAAACAGCGAACTTGCGTCCTACGCGGTGGGTCTCACGCTACGTTCTCCCGATCGGCATTCTGCTCGGATTCGTCACTTTGTTGGGCGTGGCGACAGGCCGGGGACTCTTGCCGCCGACCACGGTAACGGTCGTCCCCGTGGTTGCCAAACGGAGCGAGGTTGTGCAGGCGGGAACGACCCTTTTCCAATCACCCGGTTGGATCGAACCGCGGCCAACGGCGATGAGTGTCGCCGCCTTAGCGCCCGGCGTGATCGAAGCGCTGTTGGTTGTCGAGGGCCAGCCGATCAAGAAAGGCGAACCCATCGCCCGCCTGATTTCAATCGACGCCGAACTACAGGTCGAGCAGGCCCAGAACGCGCTTGCCATCCGCGAAGGCGAACTGAACCGAGCCCAAGCAGAGCGTGACGCCGCTCAGATTCGTTTGGACAACCCGGTCCATTTAAAGGTCCAACTTGCCGACGCCCAAAGCATGCTGGCGAAGGCTCAAACAGAACTGGCGAAGCTGCCGTTTTTGATCCAGGCGGCCGAAGCGAACCTCAAGTTCACCCTCAGCAGCATGCAGGGCAAACAGGCCGCCGAATCGGCGATTGCCGGACGAATCGTACGACAATCGGAAAGCCAGTATGCCACAGCGCAAGCGAATTTAGAGGAACTGCGTCAACGCGAACCCAACATTGGCCGCGAAGTCGATGCACTTAAAAGCAAGGTCGATGCATTACAGAACCAATTGGATCTAGTCGTCGAAGAAACTCGGCAATTGCGAGAGGCGGAGGCAAAAGTTCAATCTGCGATGGCGCTGCGAGATGAAGCGAAACTGCGTTTACGCCAGGAACAGCTATCGCTCCAGCGCAACACCGTGCGAGCTCCGATGGATGGCCGTGTTCTAAAGCTGATTGCTGCCCCAGGAACTCGCGTGATGGGATTGGACACCAACGCTGGCCAAAGTTCGAGCACGGTGATTGAGATGTACGATCCTGCGAAACTGCAAGTGCGAGCCGATGTGCGGCTCGAAGACGTGCCGATGGTAACACGCGGCCAACCCGTTGAAATCCAAACCGCTTCATCCAACGGCGTGATCCACGGCCGTGTCCTGCAAACAACCAGTTCGGCCAACATCCAAAAGAATACACTCGAAGTGAAAGTCGAACTGATCGATCCACCGTTGACGGTTAGTCCCGAGATGCTTGTGACCGCGACGTTTTTGGCAGCGGTCGTCGCCGACAAGCCATCGGAGTCTGTCGAGAGTCAACGTCTCTTTGTGCCCAACCCGCTGATCCAGTCCAACGACGCCGGTTCATTCGTTTGGGTTGTCGACTCAAACGCTCGGGCCCAGCGACGCCCGATCGAAATTGGCCAGCCCAGCGCGGAAGGATTACGAGAGGTCAAGTCAGGGTTAAACATCACCGATAAACTGATCGCGTCAGGTATCGAGTCGTTACACCCGGGAACCCGAGTCCAAGTGCTCGGCGACGACTCCACGATCGGAATTTAGCAAAGGCGAATAATAGAAATGGCAACCAATCACAGCACACGGAGCGTGAAATGGCGTTGGTAGAATTGCGTGGCGTTTGCAAGAGTTTTCGCAAAGGCGATCAGACGATCACCCCCCTGGACCATATCGACTTGGACATCGAGGCGGGTGAGTTCGTTTCGTTGATGGGGCCGAGCGGGACGGGCAAGAGCACCTTATTGAACCTCGTCAGCGGGATCGATCACGCCGATGCGGGGACGATTACCGTCGACGGTACGGTGGTGAGCGAGCTATCACGAAGCAAAAGAGCCGATTGGCGTGCAGCCAACCTCGGCTACATTTTCCAAACTCACAACTTGATCCCCGTGTTGACCGCGTACGAGAATGTCGAACTCCCCACCCTGCTGTTGAAACTATCGGCGAAGCAACGTCGACAACGCGTCGAATTGGCATTAGCGGCGGTCGGCTTGAGCGATCGAGCGGAACATTACCCTCGCCAACTCTCGGGCGGGCAAGAGCAACGCGTCGGCATCGCACGCGCAATCGTGGCCCACCCCAAAGTGGTCGTCGCGGACGAACCAACCGGCAGCCTCGATACCGAGACGACCGAGCAAGTCCTGGAACTGCTACAACGGCTCAATAAAGAACTGGACATCACGCTGTTGATGGTCACCCACGACACCGATGCAGCACAGATTGCCTCGCGTCCCTTGCTGCTTGACCGTGGAAAGTTTCTCGAGCCAGCCCGGTAGAAGTCAATCCTCAATCCTCAATCCTCAATCCTCAATCCTCAATCCTCAATCCTCAATCCTCAATCCCATGACCACGTACGTACTGAAAACTCTTTGGCGGCATCGCACGCGAACGCTGTTGACCGTGACCGGTGCGGCGGTGGCGATGTTTGTGTTTTGCTTTGTGGGCTCCGTGCAAGAAGGCATGCAACGCTTGACGACGGGGGCGGATGCGGACCGCAGCTTGATCGTGTTCCAAGAGAATCGGTTCTGCCCGACCAGCAGCCGATTGCCTGAAGATTACGCCACGAAGATCCGCAAGGTGCCAGGCGTTCGTGAGGTGATGCCGATCCAGGTTTGGACGAACAATTGCCGCGCCAGCCTCGACATCGTCGTCTTCAACGGCGCCGATCCCGATCAAATCCAAGCGACACGGCCTATCAAGCTGACGCACGGCAGCTGGGAATCGTTCGGATCACAACGCGATGCGGCCATCGTCGGCCGCAATGTCGCTCAACGTCGCGGCTTAAAGACGGGAGACCAGTTCTCGATCGGCGATCTTTCCGTCCAAGTCGCGGGGATTTTTGCATCGGCGGTGCCCTCCGAAGAGAATCTGATTTACACCAGCTTGGCGTTTCTCCAATACACTCGCGGGCTCGATGCTGCGGGTCTGGTCACGCAACACGAGGTATTGCTAACCGACGATGCCGACGCCGATCGTGTCGCGGCCGAAATTGATCAAACGCTGCGGTCCGGTGCCGTCGCCACCAAGACCCGGCGCAAAGGTGCGTTCCAAGCCAGCACGTTATCCGATCTCGTCGATTTGATTGGCTTCGCCCACTGGCTCGGATACGCCTGCGTGGGACTGGTGTTGTCACTCGTGGCCACGACGACAGTGATGAGCGTGCAAGACCGCATCAAAGAATACGCGGTACTGCAAACCATTGGGGTTCGGCCACTGCGTGCGATGCGATTGGTATTGGCCGAAAGCACCCTTCTTTGTCTCGTGGGAGGCAGTCTCGGCACCCTCTTCGCCCTCGGAGCGCTGGCGCTCGGAGGCTTCGCCATTGGAGCGGAAGGAGCCACGATTGCGTTTCGGCCCTCCCTTGAATTAGCACTCTCAGGAACGCTTGTATCACTCGTCGTCGGCATCGCCGCCGGACTAGCCCCCGCCGTGCAAGCGGCGACCGTCAGCATCGTCGGTGCGTTAGCAGAAGCCTAGTGCACCGAGTAAATATCCGACAAGACAGAGGGAAGCGATCCAACGTTGTGGTTCGATCTCAGACGCGGTTCACCTGCTTTGTTGTGGCGTGTCTTTCATAACCCGATGCGTCAGCGAGGGAATCTCGATCTTGACTCGGTCCCTCGCTGACGCTTCGGGTTATGATTTGTTTGAAAAAACCACACCAGCGAGACTTCGACATACCTCAGAGGTGAACGGACGTTGAATCAACGAGATGAAATGATCGTGCGGCTGGGGTGCTTTGCCGGAGTGTTGTTAGTGATGGCCGTTTGGGAGCTACTCGCACCGCGACGAAAGCTGAGTGTGGGAAAGCCATGGCGTTGGAGCAACCACCTGGGGCTGGTCGCGTTGAACGTGATCCTGGCTCGCGCCGTGGTTCCGGTCACCGCGGTCGCCGCGGCAAGCTTCGCTCAATCCCGACAATGGGGCGTGTTGTCCCTCGCCGATTGGCCGAACTGGGTTGAGATCGTGGTCGCCGTTACCGTGCTCGATCTCGCGATCTATCTCCAGCACGTGCTGTTTCATTCCGTTCCCCTACTGTGGCGATTGCACATGGTCCACCACGCGGATCTTGATTTCGACGTCACCACCGGCTTGCGATTCCACACACTGGAAATCGTGCTTTCGGCGTTCATCAAATTGGCCGTCGTCGCGGCTCTAGGTCCGCCGGCGATCGCCGTCGTGATCTTCGAAGTCCTACTGAACGCGACCTCCATGTTCAATCACAGCAATGTTCGAATGCCGACCGGGCTGGACCGAGTACTGCGTTTCGTGGTCGTCACTCCCGACATGCATCGTGTTCATCATTCGGTGATTCGTCGCGAAACGAACAGCAACTATGGGTTCAATTTACCATGGTGGGATTTCTTGCTCGGCACCTACCGTGATCAACCCCAAGAGGGGCACGAACGAATGACGATCGGCATCAACCACCTGCGCGATGAAAAACAGAATGAACGGTTGCCGGGAATCTTGAGCATGCCGTTTGGGAGCAGTCCAGGCTCCTATCCGATCACATCGGAACGTGACGACGGTGACGTAGCCCAAGACCCCAAAACGCGGTGACGCAGCACCGCTAGCGCATTTTCATCTTTGATGTAGCTACCGTCGCCAGACGGTGGACCACGTTCTGGTGAACGCAGCTACTTTTTTTACCTACGTCATTTCTCAAATCGCTCTAGCGATGAAAGCCGACCGGACCGCGGTCGAGATTGCTCGCTTGGCGTGGGGGATCGCATTGCCAGCCGGAGCGAGCATCCATCACATGATAATCTGGCTTTGTGTCGACGTGCGACCTCAAACCCTCACAACAAAACATCCGCTCCGCTGATACTTCAACGGAGCGGATGTTTGGATAGCGATCGTTTCTGCAAAATCGCCTACGCGACAATCACTAACTTACAGCGGAGCGGGATCGAGTGGGGCATCGTCCAACGCATCTTCCGCATTGGCCGGAACATCCTGGCTCTCAATCGCCTTCTCCGCATTATCCACTGCCTCGCCAGCTTCGGTTTGATCTAATGCCGGCGTTTCCGCAGCCCGTTCAAGGTTGTCCTGAGCACGGGGTGGTTGATTGCGATTGGCATCCACTTCCACGTTTGCATTTGCGTTTTCATTCACACTTGCAGCTGCATTTACTTCTGCGTTGGTGTTGGCGTCCGCATCCACATTTGCGCGTCCGTTCAAGCTGGCATCTGCATTCGTGTTGGCATCGAGTTCCGTTTGCGATTGGCCATCTCGGTTCATCTCGCCCGTTTGAGGCTCAGCGGGGTACGCTTGACCGTTGGTGGATTGCGAACCGCTGGCTTCGTCGTAACTACCATAGCCCGCTTGATAGCGATCATCTTGGTGATGGCCATGTTGAGCGGTCCCCGAGTCAAAATAGACAGGTTGTCCATGAACACAAATGAACTCACGTCCGGAAGCATCGTGCCGCAAGGGATAGACAGTGTCGGTCGTCATCGCGTGGTTGCTAGACCCGTAGCTGAGATAACCCTGGCTGCCATACCCATGGCTGGGCGTTGCCATGTAGCGATGCGACGAGTGATGACCACGGTGGCCTAACTTTCCATGTCGATGTCCTGATCGCCCATAATGATGCCCATGGTGACGACCGTTGGAATCGTAAACTTGGCCACCGTATGCTTGGCCTCCGTAGTGCACCTGCCCCTCGTACACTTGGCCCCCGTACACTTGGCCCCCGTACACTTGGGCCCCGTGGGCGTGACCACGATCCCACCCAGCTCGTTGGTTGGATTCATAATGAAGATTGCCGCGGTGGGTTCCCTGGTGCCGGGAATGAAGCTGTTGCGATGACTGAACATTGCCTTTGACATTCACGCCGTTGACACCAACTCGCTGCTGCGCCCCAGCATTGGTGTCCTGGGACGCTGCGCCTTCGACGCGATTGACTGCGTCGTTAGCCCGCGAGGCCGTGCTTCCGACTTGGTTACGAACCTGGTTGCGTGCATTATTTGCCGCATCCTGGGCTTGCCCGGCCGTGTTGCGGACGGCATCACCCGCCTGGGAAAGCGAGTTACCGGCAATGTCTTGAGCGCCGACAACGCTCCCCGCAAACAGAACGCCACAGCAAGCCGCAGTAGTCAACAGTTGTCTCATGTTTTGCACCTTAAATCTGAGTAGTATTTGAGACGCACTCATCGGTTCGACACCCACGTCGTGTCTGAATTCATCCCTTGGAGTGCAGGACAACAAGAAATGCAACTTGCGTGCCCAACTCCGTTTTTTAGAGGTGCAAGATCGCAGCGCAAACCGATTGCCGCCAATCCACGCGGATCCAAGCCACCAGCGAGCGGCGGACGAGATAGCGAATGCAACCGCGGTCGTGATCGATTTCCGATCACGTTTTCGATCACCTTGGCTCCTGAGCGATCGAGTCAGCGACTTAAGAGAGATCGCAAGACGAAGCGGGTGAAGCCGAGCGCCCTCGAGTTCATTTGTCAGCAAACGCGTGGAGACGATCGCCGTCACGGCGAAGCAGATCAATCGCTGCCAATGCCGGGCACCGAACCAATGCCGGGCATAGAAAAGGGACGCACCTCAAAGACACGTTGGCATCCGCGGTTGCCCCCTAACCCCGCCTTGTCCCTACACGACGAGAGGTTCTCGATCCGTCCCTCGGATCGATTTATTCGTAGGTGGTGACTCGCATTTCCTCAAAACGGATATCGGGATTCGCGCGGTGAAGCGCTTTGATATCCCATTCAGACTGCAGCAATACGGCGTCGTGTCCAAATTGGTCCAGTGCGAGTTTGGCAGAGTAGGGGAGTTTGATGTTCGACTTTTGTTCCGCCGTTGCATTAAACCAACGCGCCAATTTATAAGGCCGCCAGCTCAGCGACGTGGGAGCGTTGTACTCGGACTCGAGTCGATAGCGGACGACATCGAACTGCAGCTCCCCCACGGCGGCCAACAGGTTTTCGCGGCGTTTGGCGTGAGCATCATGAAAGACCTGGATCGCCCCTTCTTCGATCAGCTGTTTGAGGCCGCGGTCGAATTGCTTTCGTCTCGCCGTATCGGTGCAATCAAGCACGGCGAAGAACTCGGGTGAAAACTGAGGCAATCCTTCCTGGTGCACAATTTCATTTTGGCAAAGTGTGTCGCCCAGTCGAAACTCTCCGGGGCAAACCAAGCCAATGATATCACCCGGATAAGCCTCTTCGATCGTTTGACGGTCTTGGCCAAAGATGCGAAAGGCGCGAGAGAGCCGAATCTTTTTCATCGATCGCGCAATCGTCACTTCCATGTCTCGCTCGAACATGCCGTTGCAGACTCGCAAGAAGGCAACACGGTCGCGATGCCGAGGATCGAGGTTGGCCTGGATCTTAAAGATGAATCCAGAGAAATTAGATGAAGGCTCTGCCGGACGCTGCTCGGGCGTCTGTCGTGACCCTGGAGGTGGACATAATTTGAGGAACCCATGCAGGAAATGTTCAATGCCAAAGTTGGTGAGCGCACTGCCAAAGAACACAGGCGTTTGCGCGCCACCGAGGAATTGACTCCGCTCCAACGACGCTCCCGCCATTCGTACCAATTCAACCTCTTCGCCCGTCGCATCGATGAGATCAGGGCGGATCGCCGGTTGGATCGATTCCAAGTCCGACCACGAGACCACCTTTGACGAGATTCGACGATTGGCGCGATGCTCATCAAATAAATGAACCGAATCATTATGAAGATCGACGAAACCGCGAAAGTCTTCGCCGCTGCCAAGCGGCCAATTTTGTGGCACCGGTTCGATCGAGAACTTGCGTTCAATCTCATCAAGGATTTCGAGCGGCGAGCGTCCGCGACGATCCACTTTGTTGACGAAGGTGAGCACGGGAATTTTTCTCAATGCACAAACGCGAAACAGTTTTTCCGTCTGCGACTCGATCCCCTTCGCGAGGTCGATGACCATCACGGCCGCATCGGCGGCCATCAGCGTGCGATAGGTGTCTTCGCTGAAGTCATGGTGACCGGGAGTATCCAAAAGATTGACCTGAGCCCCCGCAAACTCAAACGTAAGCGCGGTCGAGCTTACCGAAATGCCACGCTCCTGCTCCATCTCCATCCAATCGGACTTTGCCGTCCGCTCGGATTTCCGGCCTCGAACCGCCCCGGCGATCTCAATCGAGTTGCCAAACAGCAATAGCTTTTCGGTCAACGTGGTCTTGCCCGCATCCGGGTGCGAAATGATCGCAAACGTTCGTCTTCGCAGCCGCTGCGTTTCAATTTCTGCAATCGATTGAGCCGATCGGGCGACGGTGCTGGGTCGGGTAGGGAGGGTGCTCATATTTAAAACTGCATCAAAGTTGAAATGAAGTGCCTTGAAACACTCCGTTTGCTGCCCATGACGCAACGGCCATGAGTTGGGTGGATGAAAATCGACGGGTGGCAATCGCAGTCGGTCGGTTGCGATCGTGGCAGGGTGGATTCGAGGATGCTTCCTCAATCAATCCCGACAAACCGGCAGGCCCTGACGAGGGCTAGGATGCAGAAGAAGCACAGCGATTAGAGTGACTGTCGAGTAAAAAAGACAGTCGTACGGCGTCTCTCGCACTGCGTTGCGTTGCAGCGGTTCGCCGTTGGCTTTGGTGCTAAGGGGGAGTGGTCATGAAGAAACGATAACTTGCGAAAAGGGACGCGGCAACTGCAAATCTCGCATTCGGAGCATCCTACCCACCCCCCAATCATCGCAACGGTTGGGGATTTCATAGGACGGCAACGTGCATTCCCTTGGACCTATTTTGCGGACGAGCCAGTGGCCTTAGTTCGCCGCAGGTCGCTTTAGACGATTTCTTCGCACTGAGCGACACACAGGTGGCAGCCTGGGGGGACAAGCGGGGCAGAGCCCCGCCGGACATCGCATTTTGCCGAGGCCAACGCTGCGACCTCCAACGGACTGGCGGTCGCAAAATGGATCCCCCCCCCAGCCAAGCTGATCAGCTGCCGCAATCTTTCGAGCAACGCATCCAATCAATCACCCAATCACCCAATCACCCAATCACCCAATCACCCAATCACCCAATCACCCAATCACCCAATCACCCTGTCACCCTGTCACCCTGTCGCCCTGTCGCCCTGTCGCCCAATCGCCCTGCAAAGTGAAACGCAAAGAAGCAAACGAGCAACCGGCGGACCGACCCTGATTGCCTGCCTCCCCCACCTCGTTGCCCCTACTTGTTATTCCCGAGGCCGTGTTCGTCCGCGAAAGGTCGAATCGCGGTGGACAACCGGTTACCATGGGGGAGGGGCACAATTCAGTGCTACAACAAGCTCTCACCAATCGCCCAACCTTTCGCTGCTCAAGAGGACAACGAGATGCCCGATCGCTTCGAGACCCACAGCCAAGTCAAGGAAAACAGCCGACTGACTCGACGACGATGGATCGCCACCGCCGGGGCCGCCATTGCTGCGCCTGCAATCGTGCCGAGTTCGGTCCTCGGCGCGAATGCTCCGAGCAATCGCATCAACGTCGCTTTGATTGGATGCGGTAACCAGAGCCGAGCCGATTTACCGAGCATGTTGCGACAACCGGATGCCCAGGTTGTTGCGGTATGCGACGTCAACCGTGGCAGCGACGGCTACGCTCGCCCGGAACATTTCCTGGGGCGTGAACCGGCGCAAAAGAAGGTCAACGAATACTACGCTCAAAAAACTCGTTCGGGCGAATTCAAGGGCTGTGATGCTTACGCGGACTTCCGCGATGTACTCGCTCGCGAGGACGTTGACGCAGTCATGATCGTGCTACCAGATCATTGGCATGCGCTGGCCACAATCAAAGCCTGTGAAGCGGGCAAGGACGTGTACTGTCAAAAGCCGATGTCGCTCACCATTCACGATGGCCAGCAAATGATCAAAGCGGTTCGCAAGCATGAACGCATTCTGCAAACGGGAAGCCAGTACCGCTCCAACTCGGTGGTCCGCCGTATGTGCGAGCTGGTTCGCAACGGTCGGATCGGCGAAGTCAAACGAGCGGTTTCCATCATCAACGGCAGCGGTGCCGGCCCCGCCCCCGGTTGGAGCGAGATGCCCGTTCCCGCAGGATTCGACTACGACATGTGGCTAGGCCCCGCCCCCATGGCTCCCTATCACATCGACCGCTGTCTGTACCGATTCCGTTTCCACCAGGACTATTCCGGTGGCCAAGTCACCAACACCGGTGCCCACGCCACGGACATCGTTCAGTGGGCGCTCGGCAAGGACGGTACCGGTCCGGTGGAATTTGAGAACCAAGAAGGAACGGTCTGGCCACCACAGGGACATCTCTACACGACCGCCATGAAGGCTCACTTTCGAGCGCGTTACGCCGATGGAATTGAGTTCGTCTGCCGTACGCAAGATCCAGGCTTCGGAGCCCGTATCGAAGGAACCGAAGGATGGGTTCAATTCACGGTAAACAACATGAAGGAGGTCGAAGCATCGTCCGATGCCATCAAAAACTCCGTCATCGGCCCCGACGAGATCCATCTGCCGGTGAGCAAAAATCATTACCGAAACTTCCTCGACTCCGTGAAGTCGCGAAAGGATCCGATCGAGCCGGTCGAGGTGGGCCATCGCACGGCATCCATCTGTCACGCCGGAAATATTGCCATGCGTCTGAATCGAAAACTGCAATGGGATCCTAACGCAGAACGGTTTCTCGACGACGATCAGGCCAACGAGATGCTGCAAAGGCCCTATCGAAAGCCGTGGCAGCTATAGCACGAGCGTCAAACGAGTCTGGCGGAATCGCAATCGCCCGCTGCGATTGTGTGCCCCTACACTCGCCCCAGAGCCCAAATCAGAACGAGCTCCGTCCAACATCGATGTTGGAGCGGTGGGGGAAAAGACGCGGGTGAGCTTTGAGCTTTGTGCCGAAAAAGCAAGCTCACGCCTCGTCTTCGGAGGGAAAATTCCTGAGCAGCGTTTGCTCAGTTTTCTGTTTTTCACGCTTGTGCGTGTGCCAAAGCTTCAACGCCATCCACAGTGCGGCGAAGGTGCCCGCGAAAGCCAACGCGGCATAAAACAGCGGTTGCAGAAAATGATTGGAGAGGTGTTCCGCAGCCTTTCCCGTCGATTCGATCGAGCGTCCAACCAGCCCTGATTTTGAAACCACGATCGGGTTGCCATCGGCATCAAAAACCACTTCGTCGCCCCCGAGAATGCGCTCGGGTTCGGCCAGGATGACCGTGGTGGTCGCGACGGTGAACAGCGTCTTTCCTGGATTCGCTTCCACGAAACGTCCTGCAAACGCAACCACCTTTTCCGTGTCGTTGCGGATCAGTGACAGGACACCGCTTCGCTGAGCCGTCGGCAGGGCCGCAATCTCGTCGGCATGTCTCGCCACCACGATGGCTTGGTCGCTTGACATCCGGGTTGCCAATTCAGCCCCCTCGTCACCGAAATGTTTTAACAGCACTAACCCGGCACCAGGATGCTTCAATTCGGTCGCGAGCGCCTTGGAGCCAAAACGCGTTACCGCGGCGCCGAGCGTTTTGCCGGACTCACCGGCCGCCAGCTTGGCCAGCGCCGTGCGCACTTGTGACTCAGGAAGCTCCTGGAGTGCTTTAGCCACTGGCAAAATCGTGGCGGTATTGTCGAGCGCAAAGAGCACCTCGGGGCCATGCTTGGCGGTCAGCTTGGCGACTTGCTCGACCGCTTCTTCGCCACCCTCGCGGGCTGCGATCGTGGCCACACGCTCCATCACTTCCTTGCTGGCATTTTTGGCCAGAAACTCGCTGGCCTGCTCGGCACCCTCCTTGCCAAAGTACTTCGCCACCGCTTTGACTACCGATGTCGGAATCGAGCTAGCAACCCATCCACTCGCAACGGCTTCCCGATGCCTCACCATCGCCAGGGCCACGACCAGGGTCGCAATCACGACGTAGCAGCGGAGAAAAGAGAGTGCGTTAATAGGCTTCATCATGGGATTTACCTGGAGAGACGATTTTGGCAAAAAATTGGTCGCGATAGGCATCGGCTAACTGGTCACACACGATCGGAAGCGTCGACTTCAATCCAGTGGCATGGTGCTGGGATCCCAGCACCCGTGTTAGTTGTGCCGCGTCGATGGTCGGCGGATCTCGTGGGGCGCCTTCGAGCAGCGTCCGCTCGAGCTGCTCAAGATAATCGTGCAGTTGCTCGCTGACTTTGAGTTCAAAGTTTTCGGTCATCCACCAATCGATGATCAACCCCACCGCCAACCCCACTCCGAGCCCGACGACGGTTCCCACCGGTCCCACCAAGCTGCCACCGCCTGCGCCGGTCGCAGCGGCCCCCGCGGCTGTGCCTGCCCCAGCGGCGGCGCCGACTGCGGCCGTCGCCGAAAAACGAGCTAACAAACCTGCAGCGACCGTCGTCGCCGCGTAGCTACCCGCTTCGCTGATCAAAATCACCACGATCGCGTTGTAAACACTGGTTGCACCTTGGTCGGCCGAGAATGATTGCAGCCGCTGCGAAACCAACTCGTAAAACGGTTCATAGGAATCGAGTTGGACCTCCGGAAGATCGGCGATCTCAAGCGACGCATGCACGTTGACCAGCATTCGTTTCTGGTTGGCATCGATCTCTTTGCGAAAATCTTCCAAGATCCCTGCAATGTCGGACGCTAAGACCTGTTCGGAGAACAGATGCGTTTCAAACTTCTTGGCTACGTAGTCTTCGATCCGGTTGTCCTCGTTCCACCAACTCGCGGGCATCCGTTTGACGATGCCCAATCGCGTCGAGATGCTTGTCAAATCGTTCACAAAGGGAGCCACCCCGCGATGATAGCGGCGGACCAGCCGTTGGACTCGCTCGATACAACGCTCGGCGGCTTCGCGATTCAGGCGGTCGGTGACCTCGATCTCCGGCTCGACTTCACGATCAAAGAATGCCGCGCGGAGCACATCACGCGACGGCTCGATGACCTTGGGAACAATGATCTCGAACTCGTTTTCAATCACCGGCTCGGGCTTCGACACATTGATCGCGCTATAGGTCGCGATGCCCACCAAGCCAGCAATCACGGCAGCGAGCAAGACCGTCGCGGCGGCAGGGTTGCGTTTTCCCAAATCCTGGCTGGCGGGATTTCCAATCGGGCGTCCAGCTCGCGTGGTTGGCGGAGGTGGGGTCGGTGCGCTCGAGCTGGATGCGTTCGAGCTGGATGGACGCGATCCGGATGGGCTCGGTGATTCCGATTTCATGGTCGTTCGCCAAAGTCGTGATCAATCAGGAGCGGGAGACCTGTTCAGCGGGCTTGGGGTCCGTGAGGGCGATTCGTACAGCCTATGCAGGCAGCCCATCCAGCCGGCCCATGCAGGGCCTGTGTACCGGTGCCCAAGCGAACATTGGCTTCATTATACCGCATCCGAGGATCGGCACTGGTCGCTTACGAGCAGGTCAAGCAGAGGCCTGCGGCGCGGAGGTCCACTCGGCGTGCGGAGCCCGATTCGGCAGCGGGTGTCCATGCAAGGCGTGGGGAGTGGCCGCGATGAAACCACGAAAAAACCCAAGACTGCGACGCGCGCATGGCCTTGGGTTGATTCATTTGTGCCTCACGCGGGAGGCGATTGTCGATCACCGGCACGATTTCGAGCGCGGTGAAGGGGGGGCAACCGATTACTCGGTTACGATGTTGATCCGGCGGCCTTCACGGTCGAACATGACCTTACCATCGACCAAGGCGAACAAGGTGTAATCCTTGCCTTGGCCAACACCTTTTCCGGCGTGGAATTTGGTGCCAACTTGACGAACAAGGATGTGCCCAGCACGGACAGCCTCGCCACCAAACTTCTTGACTCCACGTCGCTGAGCGTTCGAATCGCGACCGTTTCGGCTGGAGCCCTGCCCTTTCTTATGTGCCATCAGTATCACCCTGGGGTTTTAGCGTATTTTGAGCCACGAAATGTAGCAACATGGCCACAATTGAGCAAGGCTGGCCTACCGCATGATCCACCAGAGATTTACGATTTAGATCGGTTTTTATGCCAATCGAGACGATTGGCACGACTTTTTACACAAATTTCGCTGCCGTCCCCCTCACGGGGCGGGTTTTTGACGGACTCTATTTTGCCCATTTTGACGATTGAATCGACCTGTGACGAGACCGCTGCCGCCGTCATTAGTGACGATGGGGCGGTGATGGGCCAGTGCATTGCGACCCAAGAGGCGCTTCACGAGCGGTTTCGGGGCGTCGTTCCCGAGGTGGCCGCGCGTGCTCATTTAGAGCGAATCCTGCCTGTGATCGACACCGCGATTCGCCAAGCGGAGGTTTCGCCGGATGATTTAGACGCCATCGCGGTCGCCGATCGGCCTGGCTTAGCAGGCTCGCTGCTGGTGGGAGTCGTGGCCGCCAAAACACTCGCCATTGCCTGGCAAAAACCGCTCGTGACGGTGAATCACTTACATGCCCACCTGTATGCCTGCCAACTCTCCTGCGAATCGTCGGTCTATCCCTGTGTCGGATTGATCGTCAGCGGAGGTCATACCAGTCTGTATTACTGCACCAGCCCCTTGGACCTCGAATACCTTGGCGGCACGATCGACGATGCCGCCGGCGAAGCTTTCGATAAAGTCGGCGCGATGTTGAGTCTAGGGTTTCCCGGCGGCCCCGCTGTTTCGAAACTGGCGGCCGAAGGCAAACGCGATGCCTACGCCTTTCCACGCTCGATGGTGCACGAGAAGCACTTCGATTTCAGTTTTAGTGGACTCAAAACGGCGGTGCGTTATGCGATCACCGGCCCCGGCCAACAAGATTTCGCATCGCTAAAGATCGATCCCACCATCAAAGCCGACGTCTGTGCTTCGTTCGAAACGGCGGTCGTCGATGTCTTGGTCCGCAAGAGTCGACGGGCACTCAAAATGCGTCATTGCAAACAATTGATTATTGGCGGGGGCGTGGCGGCCAACGGGTACCTGCGTGACCAGTTCCATAACGCGGCAGAGAAGGACGGCTTTGCGTTGACGATCGCGCCGCCGGAACTTTGTACCGATAACGCGGTGATGGGGGCGATCGCTTTAGAAAAAATGAGACGAGGCGATTTTGCTTCGTTCGATCTGGACATTACCCCAGGGTTGCAACGTGGGTTCTAACTTGCTGCTGATCCCCACTGCGATCGAGCGAGACAAGCTTGCTCCCCTCCTCGACGTCTCCGCCCATACCAACGGTTGGTCGATTGAGTTGTGTGGGTTTGGCCAAATCGCGGCTGCGGCACGAACATCGCAACTCGTCGCCACGTTTCAACCTAATCGCGTGTTGCTAGTGGGGATTGCGGGGACGCTTGACGATCGTGCCGAAGTCGGGTCGGCGTACCGCTTTAGCCATGTCACTTGCCACGGCATCGGTGTCGGCTCAGGAGACAATTTTCGCTCCGCGGGTGAGATCGGCTGGAGCCAGTTTGGTAGGATCGACGATGAGATCGAGCTTGATCGCTGGGGTGGGCCATCGCCTCGCTTGCATCCTGGTTTGCTCAGCGTGTGCGCGGCATCGGCTTCGCAGCTCGAAGCCAAGGTCCGCGCCAAACGGTTTCCTAAGGCCAGCGTCGAAGAGATGGAAGGATTTGGGGTGGCAATGGCCTGCCAACTGCACTGCGTTCCCGTTGAGATTGTTCGTGGCATTTCCAATCACGCGGGGGATCGCGATCACGCGCGATGGCAAACTGACAACGCGTTACAGGCTGCCGCAACGATCGTCCACTCGTTATTGAGCTCGAATTAGATAATCGTCGTTGATCGCTCCGCAATCAAAGTGAGAATCGAGAGTCGTTGATCGCTCCGCGATCAAAGCGAGAACTCAGAATCGCGGCGCAACCGACAACGAAATGCTTGATCGCAGAGTGACCAACGACGCTAGGCAGAAATCTTGGCCTCTACGGGACTTGGCCAGCTCGTTATGCTGTAAGAATCCGACTGGCATCGCTTGTTAAGAACGCTTTTTAAAAAGAGATCCAAACGTGAACCGCCCCATCGAACTTGGCATTTCGACCTGTCCCAATGACACCTTTGCCTTTCATGCCTTGATGAATCGCTTGGTGGATTGGCGAGGCCTCGATTTTCACGTCCGCCTGCTTGATATCCAACAGCTCAATGATGGCTTGTTTCGGAACGAGTTTGATGTTGCCAAGACAAGCTTTCATGCCGCTTTGTTGCTGAGCGAAGAAACGGTGGTCCTTCCCAGCGGTTCGGCGATGGGCTTTGGCGTGGGACCGCTTTTGCTGTCATCGGCTTCGAAGCCGACGGCCACCCCCGGCGATGCCGATCTGACGACACTTTGCCCTGGCGAGCACACCACGGCAACGCTGTTGCTGCGGATTTTTTATCCCAATGCAACGCACATCAAACAGGTGGTGTTTTCCGAGATCATGCCGATGCTCCAGCGTGGTGAAGCCGACTTTGGAGTCTGCATTCACGAAGGTCGCTTCACGTGGCAAGACCAAGGGCTCGGGTTAGTCGAAGATTTGGGGGAACGCTGGGAAACCGAATGCAAGGCTCCACTGCCTCTGGGCGGCATCGTCGCCCGCCGAGTACTGCCTCCTGAGGTGATCGCTAACGCACAGCAAGTGATCCATGACTCGATCGAATTTGCGATGGCCAATCGCAAGGTGGCGTTACCGACGATGCGGAAATACGCTCAAGAGTTTAGTGACGAAGTGTTGATGAAACACGTCGATTTGTATGTCAACGAATGGACACGCGACTTAGGTGATGTGGGACGGCATGCCATCACGATGTTGTCACGCCGGGCACGCGAGGCGGGAATTGGAACGGAAAAAGCGATCGAGATCTTTCAAATGCCAACCGTCAAGCGTTGAGCCGCCCGAATCGCCCCCCAACCGCATCGAACCTCACCCGGATGATTCGATGCGGATGATTCAAGTCTCGCATCACGCACAACGCCCGCCCTACAAATTCCGCAAATACGCAACGCCTTGCGTGAGTTCCTCTAGAACCGTTTCGGCGGCCATTTCCCGGCGTCCTACCACGAAGGGACCGCGGAATTGGAAATCCTCAAGCATCCCTAGCAGCTCGGGGAAATCGGCGGTTCCTTGCCCGAGCGGAACCGATAACCCACGTCCGGCAGCCAAGTCAATCACGCCATCAACCGCGCAAACGAGCTGAATTCGATTTCCCAATGCCTTGATAGCATCTCGGGGACTATGGCGGTTGATGATCAGTTGTCCTGGGTTGAAGGCGGCGGCGACGTAGGAGTCCTCGCTAGCATTCAGTAGTTCGGCCATCGTTTCGCCCGACTCGGTACCGGTCTCGGCAGCAAACATGGCTCCGATTCGAGTCCCATAGCTGCCGAGATCCTCCATCACGCTTTGCAGGGTGATGTAGCGAGGATCGTCTTTTTCCTCGGGAATCATCCCGATTTGGTTGACGACCACGGGAGCGCCCACGCGGTAGGCGAATTGCATTGCGGCCTTGGTCGCTTCGATGCGGCGGTCAAGATCTTGGGGGGTATCGTACCCTCGTCGCGTTGGGAAGCGGACCGACGCAACCCGCAAATCCAGATCATCCAGCATTTTCCGCAATTGTCGCAGCCCAGTGTCCGACAATTCAGAAGGGCGGATGCCGTTGCGGGCATCGATTTCGACTGCCCTCGCTCCCATTGCAGAGACAAGCTGTAGTGATTTGCGCAACGGCGCACGCAAATTGTCTATCCGCACAGCCACTTTGACTTCAGCCACAGAATTCCTACTTTCTTTTGCAAATGAACCTTCGAGTCAGCGGCATTTTACTGTGCCGCTTTCGAAACGAAAGCCAAGACGGTTTCATAAACCTGATCGTTTCCGCGGTCATGGTAGCGGTCGTGGTATGCTGCGCCGTGGTGGCACCCCAGACAATCGTGTTCGCTCAATCGTCGCCGGCTACCTCGGTAGAGCGCAACGATTCGCAGCGCAACCGTCCGCCCGCCCTGGAAGCGGGTGCTGCAGGCGAGCTACGCAGAACCGACGCCGTCGTGGCCGATGGGGCGACCGGTGAGGGGTCATCCCCTGCGGACTTGGGCTCCCCGACAAGCAAAAAATTGCCACGTTTCCTTTGGAATTTCGGCCGTGCCAACGATTCCAACTTCGATGATTGGCCCGATGGTTGGCAGCGACGCGTCGGGCGTCGCTATCCCAAATATGTGAAGGTCGCCATCGTCGCTAAAGACCTCGCGGTCCAGCAGCAATTGCGGGCCGTCGACACGATGATCATTCGCGAGTGGCCTCGTGTTCGCAAGCAGTTCAAGGCAGCGCCGGTGCTACCCCCGTCGCTCACCGACGCGTTGATCGATCGCTATTTCAAGATCGAGCTTGACGGCGGCTTGGTGATGGTTCAATCGCCTCCGGTGAAAACCAGTCACATGTATCAGTATCGCTTTAGCGTCAAAATTAAAACCGAGGGACTCAGGCATGACCGCGCCCGTGCCGAGTTTGTCTTCGTAGACGAACGCGGCGATGAAGTGGAGACGCACGCCACCGAGTCGCTTAGCGGAACAACCGCGTGGAAAGTGCTCGTGCTCGATCGCATTCGGGCCCCCAAAGCCGCGACCGGAGTGTTTGTTCGCTTGGTCGTCGAGGGCGCCGAGGATGGGCTGGAGGACATTCGCGGTGAAATTGGATTTGACGACATTAGCATCGAACCGTTTCCACAGCTTCAGCTTGTGACCGATGAAGCGATGGGAGTGCATGTGGTTGGCAATCCGGTCATGGTGAGCGCAACGGTGTTAGGATTGCCCCGCGGGGCCACGCAAGTTTTGTTTCGACTTCTCGACGTCGATGGTCGCGAAGTCGACCGGCAATTGTCGGACGTTCCCGGTGCCGAGGTTACCGATCCATCCGAAGCCTCGGCACGTTTGGATCCACCGCCGGGCGGCGCTAGGTCCAGCGCGTCTCAGGGGATGAAGGTGCAATGGGAAATCCCTCGGCTCAGCCCTGGTTTTTATCGTGTGATGGCGTCGTTACAGGGTCGCGAGCTTCGAACGCTCGCCACCGAAACCACGTTGGCGGTGATCGACCCCGAGATTGGGCAAGCGGGCAATGGAAGTTTTGGTTGGACACTGCTGGAAACCAGTCGCAACATGCCGCCGCGGGACTTGGCCAAATGGTTGGCATCGGTCGGCGTCGATTGGGTCAAAATCCCTTGTTGGATCGAGCCCACCGACACCGTTACGGCGGACCGAATGGTCGAAGCGAGCACTCGTCTGCAAGACGTCGGAATTCAAACGATTGGAATGTTGGACGTGCCTCCGGAGACCCAGGTGCCGCGCTATGACATTCGGGGCCGTCGCGACGTCGTTGCCTCGCAATTGTTTCGCGATGTGCGTGTATGGCAACCGTTGCTTGAACCCGTGATGTCGCGTCTGACGCTGAAAATCAAAACGTGGCAACTCGGTGGGGATTACGACTACAGCTTCCTTGGGCGGCGACACCTTCAAGAGTCCATCGCCGATATTTCGACCGGGCTTCAGGGCTACGGCCAACCGATTGAAGTGGCGATTTGTTGGCCATGGACCGAGCGGGATGTCGCACCGGCGGAAACGTCCTGGAGTGCCGTCTGTCGTTCTGGAGAGCCGGAGCTCACCGCCGAAGAGCTCGATGCGTACCTGACCCTTCAGCAAACCCAGTTCAACGGAAGCGGACCGCGAACGTGGGTCGTCGTCGAGCCGATTGAGAAAAATCAGTATGATCGCAATACGCGAATTTTGGATCTCACCGGGCGGATGGCGGTGGTGCGCAAGCATCATGTCCAGGCAGCCTTCGTCAGCAATCCACGGGACCCCGAGCGAGGCTTGCTGACCTCTCAAGGACGCCCCGAAGAGATGCTTTTGCCGTGGCGTACGACCTCGTTGATGATTGGTAATCTGCGACAGGTGGGTTCGCTAAAATTGCGTTCCAAAGCCAAGAATGTCGTTTTTGCCGGGGCCGATCGCGCGGTCATCATGCTGTGGTCACCCACCTCTTGCGAAGAGCAAATTTTTCTCGGTGACGATGTACACGTCGTCGATATCTGGGGCCGACAACAGCCTTTGCCCATTGAAATCATCGATGGCCAAGCGGCTCAGCGGGTCAAAATCGGGCCCCGTCCGATCTTTATCTCCGGAGCAGACCCCACCCTGCTTGCGTTCCGCATGTCAGTTAACGTCGAGCAAGAGCAGGTCGACAGCTTGCTCGGGCAAACGCAACCCATCGACGTCTCGTTCACCAACCCGACGCGCGAAGGGATGTATGGGACGCTACGGGTGCTGCCTCCCGAAAATTGGTCATTCAAAGAACCCTCGATGGCATGGGAGCTACCGCCAGGCAAAAGCACCTCGCTTCCGTTCCATCTTGTCTTGGGCAACAGCGCCAAGGTTGGGACCTACGAAGTGGCCCTGGATTTCGAGCACCAAACCGTACCGCCAAAACGATTCACGGTCTATCGCGAGCTAATGGTGGGCCCGATTGGATTGGAGATCGAAACGGAGACACGTTTATCAGCGGGAGGCCAATTGCGGGTCGAAATTGAAATGACCAATCACTCCGACGCCACTCAATCCTACGATTGCATGCTGTTCCCACAATCGGGGCGCCAGTATCAACGCCGCTTCATCACCATTGAGCCGGGGACAACCGAGCGGCGTGAATTCTACTGGAATAACGCCCAACCCTTGATGGGGACAACGATGCTGTTGCGCGCTGGCGAGCAAGACGGCAAGCGAATCCTCAACTACGAGATCCCCGTGTTGCGATAGCAGCAACATCGTCCGGAGGCCTGCGGGCCGCTAGCGGATGATCTCGCGCGAGCGGAGCAGTTGGACAATGGCATCCGCACACTCTTCGACGCTCTGTTGGCTGGTGTCGATGCTGAGATCGGGATTCGGCGGAGCTTCATAGGCGGCGGTGACACCGGGGAAGTTCAGCAGTTCACCGGCATCGGCCTTGGCGTATTGACCTTTCGTGTCTCGCGTTCGGCAAACGTTCACAGGGGTCGCGACGTGCACGACGAGAAAATGTTCCTGCCCAATCAACTTCGCCACTTTGCTTCGCACTTCCTCGGACGGGGCCACAAACGAGGCGACGCAAATGACTCCCGCTTGGTTGAGCGCGTGAGCGAGATGGCCGCTACGACGCAGGTTTTCGCTACGGTCAGCAGCGGAGAAGCCCAGATCGCGACTCAAGCCGCGGCGAACACTTTCCCCATCGATCATCGCCACCGCACGTCCTGCATCGAACAGCTTTCGCTCCACCGCCAAACCAACGGAGGTCTTTCCGCTACCGGTCAATCCCGTCAACAGAATCGTGGCCGGTTTTTGACCAAACCGCGCGGTGCGTTCTTCGGTCGTGACAGCGGAAACCTCATTGGGGTCGCCGGCATTGCTCGCTTCAAGCTCATCGTCCCAGACGCTCTTGGCGTCGCTATCGCCCGATTTGTCCAAAATCATCCCTGCGGCAACGGTCGCATTAGTGATCCGATCGACAACGATGAACGCACCGGTGCTACGGTTGCGACGATAGGCGTCAAAATGCAACTGTGCATTGAGCGAGATGCTGACGCGTCCGATTTCGTTTAGCTCTAATTGCGGCGCTGGCTCGCGATGCAATGTATTTACATCCACGCGATACTTAAGCGTATCAATCGTGCCGGGAAGGGTTTGGGTGGTGTGCTTGAAGAGGTAAGTCTTGCCGGGCACCATCGCACCGGCATCCATCCAAACCAGCATCGCGTCAATATGGTCGCGGCTTTTAGGCAGGTTGCCTGGGCGAACGAGCATGTCACCACGACTGGCGTCAATTTCGTCTTCGAGGGTGACCGTAACGGCCATCGGAGTGAAGGCTTCATCGAGATTGCCATCGTAGGTGACGATCTCTTTGACCTTGGATTTTTGTCGACTCGGCAAAACCATGACCTCTTCGCCGGGGCGAATGATGCCCGAGGAGATCGTGCCACAGAAGCCGCGGAAGTTCAAATTAGGTCGGCTGACGTATTGGACCGGCATACGGAAATCCTGCAGATTCCGATCGCTACCGATGTAGACCGTTTCCAAGAAGTTCATCAGCGTGGTGCCGTCGTACCAAGGCATGTTCTCGCTACGATCGACGAGATTGTCGCCTTTGAGCGCGCTGATCGGGATGAAGTGCAAATCGGGCAGGTCCAAACGAGTCGCAAACGCGCGGTAATCTTCACAGATTTCGTTGAAACGTTGCTCATCGTAATCGATGATATCCATCTTGTTCACGGCCACGACGACGTGGCGAATGCCGAGCAGCGACACGATAAAACTGTGTCGGCGTGTTTGCGTTAGCACCCCATGGCGTGCATCGATCAAAATGACGGCCAAGTCGGCCGCGCTGGCGCCGGTGGCCATGTTCCGTGTGTATTGCTCGTGACCGGGCGTGTCAGCGATGATGAATTTTCGCTTCGCCGTACTGAAGTAGCGATAGGCAACGTCAATCGTGATGCCTTGTTCGCGTTCGGCTTTCAAGCCATCGGTCAGCAGCGCGGGGTCAAAGTTTCCCCCGGTTGTACCGATCTTTTTGGAATCGGCTTCGAGCTGCGAAAGCTGGTCTTCATAAATCATCTTGCTGTCGTAAAGCAAGCGTCCGATCAAGGTACTTTTGCCATCGTCAACACTTCCGCACGTGATGAACCTCAGCAATTGCTTGTGCTCATGTTGCTTCAAGTAGGCTTCGATATCGGTGGCGATCAGATCTGATTTGTGAGACATGAGTGAAGTTTAGATTTTGAAGGATGCAGTTTGACGCAGGGATGGAGGAAGGATGACGGCGGGTGAGATCGATTCGTTCTCCGCTTTGCTGAAGCTCAGCAACCGCCCCATCAAACTTCTAGAAGTAGCCTCGACGTTTCTTTTCTTCCATGCCGGCACCACCTTCGTCTTGGTCGATGATCCGGCCCTGCCGTTCGCTGGTGGTCGCCAGCAACATTTCTTGAATCACTTCCGGAAGTGTCGTGGCGTCGCTTTCAACAGCTCCCGACAGCGGGTAGCATCCGAGTGTGCGGAAGCGAACCATGCGAGTTTCCTCCTTTTCGCCTTCCAACAATGGCATGCGATCGTCGTTCCGCATCAGCAGCACGCCGTTTCGGTTGACGACCTTTCGCGGCGCCGAGAGATACAATGGCACGATCGGGATCTGCTCCAAGTGGATGTATTGCCAAACATCCAATTCAGTCCAATTGCTCATCGGAAAAACGCGAATCGATTCCCCCTTGTTGACCCGACCGTTGTAAATATTCCACAGCTCGGGGCGTTGGTTCTTGGGGTCCCAGCGGTGAGCCTTGTCGCGGAAGCTAAAGACGCGTTCCTTCGCTCGGCTTTTCTCTTCGTCGCGACGGGCGCCTCCAAAGGCAGCATCAAAACCGTATTTGTTCAGCGCGGCTTTGAGCGCGTCGGTTTTCATCAATTCGGTGTGCCGCTCGCTGTCTTCCCACGGCTTGATGTCGTGCTCCAGCCCCTCTTGGTTGATGTAAACGAGCACGTCCAAACCGAGTTCCTTTCGCGCGTATTGCTCGCGAAACTCGATCATCTCGTGGAATTTCCACGTCGTGTCGACATGCAAAAGAGGGAAAGGGATCTTTGCGGGAAAGAACGCTTTTTGGGCCAAATGCAACAGCACCGCCGAGTCTTTGCCGATCGAATACAGCATGACGGGCTTGTCAAATTCCGAGACGACTTCACGAATAATGTGAATGCTCTCGGCTTCAAGTTGCTTGAGGTGAGTTAGGTTGTAGTCCGACATCGCGCCGAGGAATCGAGTGCAAAAGGGAATGACTTGGCCAATGGCGACCAGGTTCAATGCACGAGTATAGACGTTCACAGGCATATGCCTAGGTGAATCAGTCGCGAGTTCCTCGGGCACCGCTAGTTATAAGCGGGCACCCCTCGTTGTAGCGGGCAAGCCTCGTTGTAGCGGGCAAGCCTAGTTGTAGCGGGCAAGCCTAGTTGTAGCGGGCACCCTAGTTGTAGCGGGCACCACGGGGACCGGCTGGCCAGATTTGCAGGATGACCCCTTCGCTGGCCTCGTCATCACCCAATGGATAGGTCGCCACTCGCCGCAATTGCAGATTGGCAAGCGAACCGAGATGCCTCGCTTCCCCCCGCTCTTCCACCCATTTGGGGCCTTTGATCAGCAATAACCGATCCGCACTGGCCCAATGAGGCTCCATCCAACGACAGAATTTCGCAATGCTGCCGACAGCACGACTGACGATGCTCGAAAAACGGAAATCCTCAAGCAAATCTTCCCCTCGAGCGCCATAGACGGGGACCGGCAAGGCGAGTTCCTCGACGATTTCACCCAACGCATTAGCTCGCTTGGCGACCGATTCGGCCAGCGAAACTTCAATGTCCGGACGCAAAATCGCCAACGGAATCCCCGGAATCCCGTTCCCGCTGCCAAGGTCCAAGACTTCTTCGCCAGCTTCAAGCAGAGGTGCCAATTGCAAGCAATCTCGCAGATCTCGGCTGACGAACAGGTCCCAACTAGTGTGACGAGTCAGGTTCAATTGCTCGTTCCATCGCCACATCGCCTCGGCATAAGACTGCAGCTTGAGCGCGATCACCTCATCGATTTCCATCGAGTTAGCGGCAAGAGCAGCAGCGAATTCAGGATCCAAAGACATCGGTAAATAGCAGCACAGGGAAGCAGGGGGGGAACTGGCAACGAACAGCACTCTGCATCATCATGCATCAAGCCGCGATTGTGTACCAGACTACCGTAGCACGCTTGCCCTGCATTCCTGGTTTATTTTTACCCGTCAAAGCTGACGACCATGCTGACTGCCGTCTTTGTCTATGGAACACTCAAACAGGGTCAGTGCCGCGAGACGCTCTGGCCTTGCCTCCCCCGCTCGGTCCGCCCCGGTTGGGTGTCCGGTTCGCTGTTTGCTCGTCATGACTACCCGGCAATGACGCTCGGAGCCGACCGTGTGCTCGGGGAATGCTGGGAATTCCTCCCTGCCGAGATGCCCCGTGTGCTCCACGTGCTTGATCAAATCGAAGGCACAAACCAGCACGGCGTCGACGATCTCTATCACCGTGTGAGAGTCGAGGTTTATGCGGTCAACGGCCACCGGATCGGTCCCGCCTTTGGCTATCACTACGCAAGCGATCCGCTCGAGGATGGATTCACCCCGGTTTATCCCCCTGAGCCAAACGCGTTACTTCAGTGGCCGTAGCCAACGACTCAGTACGCCAACGACTCAGTACTTCGCCGCCATTGCTTGCACTGCTTCGGCGACCGCATCGCGGAATTCTTTTGGCTCTAGCACTTCGGCGTCCACCCCCAACGACAACACTTTCGGTAGCACCTCTCGCGGATGCGATGCCGGCACGGTCAAGATCGAGGTTCCATCGTCTTGCAGTTCCATTTGTTGCTCGGGATGCCAGGGATCTTCGCTGACCCAGGCTGCGGCCCGTTCGCCCAGGCGAATTCGCACCATCGTCGGAGACTCGCCCGAAAAAATGCCGATACTTCGCCCCAGTCGATCGGCCAACTCGATGCTCGGATCGGGTTTGAAGTATTCATCCAGTGCAACTGCATGGCGAAAACGATCGAGCTTCCAATTCCGCAGTCGCTGGCTCGGTTCTTTGACCTCGGGCGCCGTGGCGATCACATAGATACTGCTTTGATAGACCGCCAATCCGTAGGGTTCGATTCGCCGCGTCGAGACGGGTTTCCCCACCGAGGCGTACTGGATTTCGAGGACTCGATGCTCCAGCACGGCACGATTGATCGTTTTGAGCATCCCTTCGTGCTGCTCGTAAGTCTTATTGGGGGAGCCGAACACGTACAACGTTTTCCGATATCGATCGTAGTGCTCAAAGACGCCATCGGGGATGACATCGCGAACTTTGTTCCAAAACGTCTCGATCCCACGCCAATATTGAGTGCCTAAGAGGGGATAGAGCAACTCGCGTCCGATGGAAAGCGCAATCAACTCCGTTGCCGAGATACCGATCTCGTGCACGCCCTTGTTGTTCCGCCCCAGTTTAAAGACCTTGCCTCGTTCGAGCGTCTCCGATTGGATATCAAAACCGGCGGCCTGTAATGCCTCGACATCCCGTCGTACGGTTCGCTCGTGAAGGGTCGTTAACCCCAGGTCGCTGACAAGATCTTCCCTCAATTCATCGAGCGTCTTGCCAAACCGCGACGTCTCTAAGAGCTGAAGTAGCTTGTGTTGACGAATGAGTTGTTCGTTACGTGCCATCGAGAAACCCCTCCAAGGTTGAGAATATCGTCAAGAACTCTAGGCAATCTCCGCTTGCCGGACCGCCATGGATTGGAATGTGTCGGACCACAATTGCCAATCCGTCCTACTCCGAGAGGCGGTTTCCGCTACGATACATTCGCAAATAGCACGGTTCCATGCCTCTCATGCTCGCCACCAGGTTTTTCGATGAGCGATCTCCCCAAAATCTTTCTCACCCGCGAACTGCCGCCATCGAGTATGAAGCAACTGCGGGAACGTTCACAGTTGACAATGAATCACGAGGACCGGGCGTTAACCAAGCAAGAGCTGATCGCGGGCCTCCAAGGAGTGGACGGCTTGCTGTGTCAGTTGACCGACATCATCGACGATGAAGTTCTGGGGGCCAATCCAAACCTGAAGGTGGTTTCCAATTTTGCCGTCGGATTTAACAACGTCGATATCGCGTCGGCGAGCAAACGAAACATCGCCGTCACCAACACCCCTGGGGTGCTGAGCGATTCGACCGCCGATATGGCGTGGGCATTGATGTTCGCGGTCGCGCGGCGAGTGGTCGAAGGAGATCGTTTTGTGCGTGCGGGACGCTGGGAAGGCTGGGCTCCGCTGCAGTACCTCGGGTTGGATATCAGCGGCGCCACGCTGGGGCTAGTTGGATTAGGGCGGATTGGCCGCGCGATGATCCCTCGCGCCATGGGATTCAACATGAAGGTGCTGTATTGGAACCGTACGCGAATGGACATCGCTGAAGAGCATGAACTGGGAGTGGAGTACGCCGAACTCGACGAATTACTCGCCCAAAGTGACTTTGTTTCGCTGCATGTCGCGTTAAGTGAAGGGACAAAACATCTGATCAACGAACAGCGACTCGGGCAAATGAAGCCAACCGCCTATCTGATCAATACGGCGCGCGGTCCCGTCGTGGATGAAAAAGCATTGGTGCAAGCTCTTCAATCGAATGTGATTGCCGGCGCTGGATTGGACGTATTTGAAAACGAACCGAAACTGGAACCAGCGCTCTACGATTTAGAGAACGCCGTCCTTGCCCCGCATCTCGGCAGCGCCACGATTGCCACCCGCAGCAAAATGGGTGAATTGGCCATCGAAAATTGTTTGGCGGGGTGTGCCGGAAAACGTCCACCCAATTTGGTGAACCCCGATTACGACGACGCGTGAGAAGGGATCCGATCCCCTGCGAGCCGTAAACCCCCGTGAGTCGTAAAAACCCGTGAGTCGCAAAACCCTGTGAGCCGCAAAACGCCAACGGCGGGTTTCTGCGAGTCTTTTTCATCGCGACGACCATGGCGTCGGTTATCCACCCCGCCCATGTCAACGCCCATGTCAACGCCCCAGGTATAGCGGTTCGGACGGCGCTCGTTACGCCGTCTCATTCCAGCGGACCTCGGCCCAGTCCGCCATTTGAATGTGCTCACATTTTTTACAGCGAACCCGAACACCAAGCGAAGCGGGCATGATCCGCACTTTGCGTTCACATCCGCCGCAATCGATTCGCAAGCAATGTGGGGTTGCGATCAAGGCATCAAGCTTGGCTTGGGAAACGCCCGGCAGACTGATATCGCTACCAACCAGAACGGTCAACAACGACTCGGTCAACTGAGGGATTTCGGCAACACGGTCGGCCAATCGGCGGACCGTGTCCTCGAATGCGTTGCGGACCAAGCGGCCATTGCCAAAGTGACGGTCACGATTTTCATAGAGGTGTTGAAATCCGACCAGCAACCGATGACGCGACTCGCTAGGCAGTTTGTACTGGTTCTGCTGGCACATCGCTTGGAAGATTTTGGCGAGCTCGGTGGCCGTGTAGTCTTCGAATTCGATCTTGGTGTTGATCCGCGAGGAGAGCCCTGGATTGCTGCGGATCATCTTGCCCATCTCGCCGCTGTACCCTGCCAAGATCACGGCAAACGAGTCGCGATCGTCTTCCATGCGTTTGAGCAGCGCCTGAACCGCTTCGCGTCCGTACGCGTCGTCCCCCGAGGCGTCGACGAGACTGTAGGCTTCATCGATAAACAACACGCCCCCTTTGGCCGAGTCGCAGAGTTTGTTCGTTTTCGGTGCGGTTTGGCCAGCGTATTCGGCGACCAATCCGCTACGATCGGTTTCGATCAGATGCCCGATCGGCAACGTTCCGAGTGCGCCTAAGATTTGGCCGACGATCCGCGCGACCGTCGTCTTGCCGGTTCCGGGGTTGCCGATGAAGGTCATGTGCAAACTGATCGGCATCGTCGCCAAGCCCGAATCGTTGCGTTGTTGTTGTAGACGCAGAAAGTTGGCATAGCTGCGAACACGATTTTTCACGCTTTGCAATCCGATCAATGACTCGAGCTCTTTCATTGCGGCTTGCAAACGCCGCTCTCGATCGGCGGAGCTTTCGGGGGCCGCGGTTTCGCTAGCGTGGGCGTAAGCCTGCTGCTGCTCGTGTTGGTAGGCCGTTGCCGAGGGACCTTCGGAGGAAGCGTTTCCGAGCGGAGCAAGTGTCGCAGCGGGGTTAGCCGGATGCAGTGCCATGTCGAGATCACGTTGTAGCGTGTGCAGGACAACGGATTCCTCGGGCATCGTTTGCCCGTCACATTTCGCGACCAAATTCGCCAATCGCATCACGATCGTTTCGACTTGCACCTTGCTGTCGGCCAACGGTGCATAGCGGACGAAGGGAGCGACAAGCGATTCCCAAGACAGCAGGTCGGCCTGTTGGAAAAGCCCTGTTGCTGCTTCACGCAACTGACCGCCGCGGAGCTGTTCCCCCCACAGATATTCGATCATCGCGGCGGCAACCCGTTTTTCGGCCCCCGTCCAGCGGTCGTCGGCGCGAACGATCGTCACGTAGACCTTGATCAGCAAGCCACGGTGCAGATCCTCCATGAGTTCCACGAACCGATCCGGATTCCCTTCGATGAGATTCGGATAGCGCCGCACCATCCACTGGGCACAGTGGTGGTAGAGTTTGCCGCAGTCGCGAATCACGCGACGCAGCAGACCAATCATGCGGGCATCGTCGTTATCGTTCATCCTGCTCGTGCATCCAACGGCTTAGCCAAGGTGACAAAATCAAACAAGCCAGCCCCGAGAGGATTGCGGTAATGGCAATCGTTCCAAACACACCGCCGTACACGTGGACGGTCTCGGTAGGCAGCGGAATGACATTGCCCGTATCGCCTCCTTCACTGACTCCGGTTAATTGAGAGATAATTGCCGCTAAGTACTGGCTAAATGCGGTCGCCAAGAACCAACCGCCCATCACGGTGCTGACGAGATGTCGCGGGCTGAGCTTCGTCATCGTCGAAAGCCCGACGGGGCTGAGGCACAATTCGCCCATCGTTTGCAACATATAGCCCAGCAATAACCAGCTAATCGTTACCATCCCCCGTCCATTCGCAGTGACGGCGCCGTACCAGAACGCACCAAAGCCGATCCCCAGCAGGGTCAACCCGAGCGCAAATTTGACCGGCGAGGAGGGGTCCAGATTCCGCATTCGCAACTGCGTCCACAAGGTCGAGAAAACCAGCCCAAGCAACAAGATGAAAATGGGGTTCACCGATTGAAACAGACTCGTCGGCAGTTCGGACTCGCGCGAGGCGATCCCCATGCCGAGATTGCTTTCTCGAATCGTCCAATCAATCTGAAAATGACTGTCGGCATGTTCGGCGCGCAATTGATCGAGATCCGAAAGCGAGAAGATGACTCCCTCTTTCCACTCGTAACCGATTTGCTCCTGGGTCGGCTCAATCGAGACCGTTTGGCCCACCATCGCGTCGGTCACGATCTCGGTTTCAACAACGCGGTCCACATTGCGGTCGGTGAACAGGTTCACGCTGCTGCCGGCTTGTTCAAAGAACGCGAAAAATAACATCTGAAAGAAAATCAACACCAACGCGACAATCATGCGCTGGCGTGGAATGCGATCCAATTGGAACGTTTGCAAAATCAAGTAGCCAAAGGCAATGACTCCGATCACCGTCAAAACGAGCCCGGCCGGCTTGCTGATCTCTTTCATAAACACAGCGGCGATGTTGCGCACCGCTTTGACCGGCGCGGACGCGTCTTGCTGGGCGTCGCCCGTAAAATCCGCGATCGTTTCGTTAGAGATCAATTGGAGCGACTTACCGTCTTCGGTGAGCGGGGAAAAACCACTCACCAACAGGGTGAGAATGGGAATCGCAATCAACGTCCCGAGGTAGACCTTCCAATCATGACGACCATCCATCCCCTCGGGTCGTCGCCCTTTGTCCGCACTCAAACCGCCGCGTGAAAGGGCGATGCAAGCGATTGTCCCAGCAGCCAACAATGCGATGGCCACGAAAACGTTGACGGCGGTCGTCCAGGGATTATCGGGGCGAAAAACGAGCATGCCTCCCGCGCTCGCAATCGCGCCCAACGCGATCAAGCCTTGCGTCACCCGAGTGGGCATGACGAAGACTGCCAAACCAGCCAGCATACCGAAGGTGGCCAGCCCGAAACCGTAATGCCACCCATACGTCTCGCCAATATAGCCACACAGCAGCGGGCTCATCGCCGCCCCCAGATTGATCCCCATATAGAAGATCGTAAACCCACCGTCGCGTTTGCCACTGCCCTTGGGATATAGCGTTCCCACGATGGTCGAAATATTCGGCTTGAAAAAACCGTTGCCCACAATCAATAGCGAAAGGGCGACAAAGAAAGGCCACTGAGCTTCGTAGGTCATCAGCAAATGACCCGCAGACATGAGCACGGCGCCGAGAATCACGGCGCGGCGTTGCCCCAAGATACGGTCAGCCAACATTCCGCCAAAAAAGGGCGTCATGTAAACCAGGGCGGTGTAGGCTCCATAAACCGTATAGGCTTGCTCGTCGCCGTACTTCAAGAACCCTTTGATCATGTACAAGATCAGCAGCGCGCGCATCCCGTAATAGGAAAAACGCTCCCACATTTCGGCAAAGAACAGCGTGTACAAGCCGGTCGGATGCCCAAATAAAGTGGATTGACCTTCGTGCAGGTCGGCGTCCGATCGAGTGGGATTGGCGGAAGCGTCAGCGCTCATCGATTAATCAAACTTGAGAATGGCGGTTTCGAGAAAAGGGAATGGGCCGCAACGAGCATCACGCCGCGGCCGAACCAGCCACCGCACGACACTAGTAGACGGGCTAGCGTTTGGCGACTTCGGGGGCGCCGACCAGGGTGGTGGCTTTGCCATCGTGGTAATAGACTCGGTTGCGACCAAAGTTTTTGGCGGTGTACAGCGCTTCATCAGCACGGCGCACGACGGGGCTGGCGACAAGATCGTCTCGCGGTTCGCTCAAACCGACGCTAATCGCAATCGTCAACGACTGGCTTCCAACATCCATGGGATGCGACGCCATCGTCTTGCGAACTTGGTTCATCTTTTCAGCGGCAAACTTAAGTGGCCGAGTCATCAAAATCGCAAACTCTTCACCACCAAAGCGAGTCACAATCACCGCATCGTCGAGTTCCACGCGAAGGATCTTGGCAACTTGCTGAAGCACCTGGTCACCGACTTGATGCCCATGAGTATCGTTAAAGTTTTTAAAGTGATCGATGTCGACCAAGGCGAGCGAGAACGAGCGGCCACCATTGCGAAAGGCCAAGAACAGTTCATCGAGCTTCTGATCGAAGGCCCGGCGGTTGTACAAGCCGGTTAGCGCGTCGGTGCGTGCTTCGGTCAAGTAGCTTTCGATTTGCTTGGTTTGCTTATCGAGCTGACGCTCGGCAGACTCGAGTCGCGTTTGCAATTGCTCGTTGCTGTCCATAATCTGCTTCAGCAAGGCGACGATTTTGGGGGCGGCTTGATTCGACTTGGCATCGATCCGCACCGCGCTGCTCAGTTCGCCCAAACGATCCTGGTATTGCGAGACACTGCCCGAGTACTCGTTGGTCCACGCCCCCAATTCGTGCAGCATTTGCAGGACGCGTTCGCGGTCGTTTTTAGACATCGCCTCCCCCGCCATTTGACTCTGTTTGCGTCCGAATCGAAAACCCAATGCCAGACCGACCGCGAGCAGTACAAGGCCCGAAGCAATTCCGACCAAGGTTAGGATTAGGTTTCCCGTCATGATTTCTTCATTGATACGCTGGTGTCCAATATAGTGGACGAGAGGAGGAGGATGCGTTTATCGCGAACGGGATGAAATGAAAATCGCCACCACCGGCCGCGTCCGCTAGCGACTTGCGTGGTGGCGTTTGTGTCGTCGGTGTCGCAAGCTCACGCCTGCGAATGGACTTTGAGAACGCGTTGTGCCCCCCGGAGTGCATCGTTAGGAGTGTGCAATATCCGGCGTTTGCGAGGACTCGAGCTGTTCTCCTCGTGCGATCACGACCAACCCGCTATCGGTCACCGTGAAGCCACGGGCCGCATCGGCCGCCGGATCATAACCGATTTCGGTTTCGGGAGGGATGCGGACTCCCTTGTCAACGATCACGCGGCGCAGACGACATCGACGCCCAACTTCGACCCCTTCGAAGAGGATGCTGTCCTCGACGTGTGCGTAGCTGTTGATACGAACGTTGGGCCCCACAATGCTGCGGGCCACGCTTCCGCCGCTGAGGATCGCCCCTTGGCAGACCAGCGAATCGAGCGCCTCGCCACGTCGCGATGAGTTGCCTTCGCTTCCGAACACAAACTTGGGGGGAGGCAGCATCGGTTGAAAGGAACGAATCGGCCAATGTTGGTCGTACAAATTCAACAACGGATCGACACCGACGAGGTCCATATTGGCTTCGTAGTAGGCATCGATCGTGCCGACGTCGCGCCAGTAGGCGTCACGTTTGCGGTTCTCGTCCAAGAATGGGAAGGCATAAACGGCGTGGTCTTGAATCGCCGCAGGAATGATGTTTTTACCGAAGTCATGGTCGCTATCGGTCCGCGTTGCATCATCGCACAATTGTTCAAAAAGGAACCGTGCGTTGAAGACATAGATCCCCATCGATGCGAGACAAACATCGGGATCATCGGGAGTGGAGATCGGATCAGACGGTTTTTCTTGAAATCCGGTCAAGCGGTTGTCCAAGTCGACTTGCATGACTCCGAATTGCTTCGCCTCGTCACGACTGACGCGAAGCGCCCCGATCGTAATATCAGCCCCCATTTTGCGATGGAATTCGACCATCGGCTTGTAGTTCATCTTGTAGATGTGGTCCCCCGCCAAGATGACCACGTCCTTGGGTTGTTCACTCTCGATCGCGTAGATGTTTTGGTAAACGGCGTCGGCGGTGCCTTGGTACCAATTGTTGTCGATCCGCTGCTGCGGCGGGACCACGTCGATGAACTCGCCGAGCTCGCGGCAGAAGTAATTACGCCACGCCAAGTTGATGTGACGGTCGAGCGACTGAGCCTTATATTGAGTCAATAACAACATTCGCCGCATGCCGCTGTTGAGCGCATTGCTTAGCACAAAGTCGATGATTCGATACAACCCGCCGAATGGCACCGCAGGCTTTGCTCTATCCCGCGTCAACGGCTCCAAACGCGAACCGCGCCCCCCGGCCAAGATGACCGTCAAAGTATCTCGCATACGATTTTATTAGCTCCTTGCTTACGATCGTTTGCCCAATAGCCTAGCAGATTGTGATCCAGAAATGTCCAGCACGAACGAGGAAAGAAGCGGATTTTGGCCTATCGTTTGCACTCTAGGAATCGCGCGCCCACGCCCGGGCACCATCGTCATGAATGACGCCGCACTACTTTGGGAAAAGGGGGCCGTCTAGAGTGGATGGCGGGACTAAGTTTGTCGCCTCGAACGCACGAAATTTCTCGCGAAACGACGGTGTCTGGGGTGTGTGTCGTCCCGTTCCGGTGGCGGGGGCGTACCGTGAGCGAAAGCCGCGCGAGCAAGATCCTCACGAGCACGAGAAGAGAGAGACTTGGGAAAGAGACACGAGAAAGAGTGAGAGACGCCGCCCAGGGTGAATGGCTTACAAATGGATTGTAAAAAGGAGACTGGGGGATGACGGATTGGGGATGAAGCGTGGGTGCCCGATCACAAATCTCGAAATCGGTTTCCGCCAATGGCGGAAACGTAATCAGCGATTGGAAACGCGTCTCCGATTTGCTAAGACCCATTTTTAAATACGATTTACTGACCTGACTGTATAGGGAGTGACCTTGATGGACAATTTCTGGAAGCGAACAAGCGTTGCGTTGGGAGCAATGTTCTTTGGTTCGCTGTTGACGGTGGTCGTTTTGACTTTGCCAGAGTCGCTGCAACGCGACATTCATGCGCAAGATCAACCAGGTGCGCCGATTCAAGGCCAACACCTTGATACAGCACAAGACCTCTCACTCTCGTTTCGCAATGTTGCCGAATCGTTGCGGCCCAGCGTCGTCAGTATCAGCACCAAGCAAACACAAATGATTCGCGGTCGCCAGAGTCAACGCCGAGCGTTGCCGCCGGGTTTCGAAGACTTTTTCGGTTACCGCCCCCAAGCCCCACAACAGCGTGAGTCGGAAGGAATGGGCAGCGGCGTGATCGTTCGCAAGGACGGCTACGTGTTGACCAACAACCATGTGGTGGAGGGTGCTGACGAGATCAAAGTCCAACTCAGCGATGGGCGAATCGTTCAAGGGGAAATGGTCGGTACCGACCCGCAAACCGATTTGGCCGTGATCAAGATCGACCTGGATGGGTTGCAACCGGTATTGCTGGGAAGCTCGGACGATATCCGTGTGGGCGATTGGGTCTTGGCGATCGGCAGCCCATTTGGATTGGATCAAACCGTTACTGCGGGAATCATCAGCGGAAAGAACCGCGTGCAAGGCATCGTCGATGACGGAAACGGTTTCGAAGATTTTTTGCAGACCGATGCGGCGATCAACCCCGGTAACTCGGGTGGCCCGCTGGTGAATTTGCAAGGCGAACTCGTGGGCATCAATACCGCGATCCTGTCCCGCAGTGGCGCAAGCGCAGGGATTGGTTTTGCGATTCCCGTTTCGCTGGCCAAACCCGTGCTCGAATCGATCATTGAATCGGGCCAAGTGCGGCGTGGTTTCCTGGGCGCCCAGGTGGTCGATGTGACTCCCGAGAGCGTCCGCAAATTCAACCTTTCGGTCAACTCGGGGGCATTGATTGGTGGGTTATTGGAAAACCAGCCCGCGGCCAAGGCAGGGCTGCAACCGGGCGACGTGGTGACGACGCTCGACGGCCGTCCGGTCCGCTCGGGAACGCAATTGCGAAACTACATTGCCAGCCGTCCACCGGGAGCCGCCGTGGAAATGGGAATCATCCGCAACGGAGAGAAATCGCAAGTCACGGTCCAATTGCAGGAACGCACCGATGCGGCCATGGCCATGTTCGGTGCGGGCTCGATCTTCGGTGCGGATCTAGTCCCCGTCACTCCGGAAACCGCCCGCGAGTACGGCTACGAAGAGCTGCGAAGCGGCTTGATCGTGACCAGCGTCGAGGATGGCAGCGTTGCAGCGCAAGGCGAGTTGCAAGTGGGCGATGTGATTGAATCGGCGGCGAACATCCAAGTCTCCTCGGTCGATCAATTGTCGATGATTTTGGCGGAATCGCAAAAACAGCAACAACCCTTGCGATTGGTCGTCCGCCGCGGCAACTCGCGGATGCTGCTGGTGGTACGCTAAGACACAGCGGTAACGCGCTTGCGACGAGTATGATCGTTAAACTTCGCCCAGGGGAATCCCCTTCCCCCGGGCGAACATCTCTTGCCCAACTTCACGCCTCCGGTCGCTTAGGAGCGGTTTTTCGGTTGTTGATTTTGAGTAAAACGGTACATTCGTAAGCATGACTGCAATAGCCAAACCGCTGCCGACCATTCGCCAATTACCCCCCAATCTTGTCAATAAGATCGCCGCGGGCGAAGTCATCGAACGGCCCGCGTCGGTCGTCAAAGAATTGCTGGAAAACAGCGTCGATGCGGGCGCCTTTCGCATCGAGGTGACGATCAATGGGGGCGGCACCGAGCTGATTCGGATCAGCGACGATGGTTGCGGGATGACCAACGAGCAATTGCCGCTCGCCGTGGCCAGCCACGCGACCAGCAAACTGCCGGACGAGGAATCGTTATTCCACGTGCACACGCTCGGGTTCCGGGGTGAAGCCTTGGCATCGATCGGCAGCGTTTCGCAATTGACCATTCGTAGCCGCACCGTGGATAGCGATTGTGGTTCTGAATTAAATGTGCGTGGCGGTGTGGTGGAATCGCCCACCCCGTGCGGATGCCCGGTCGGCACAGTGATGGAGATTCGCAACCTGTTTTTCAATACGCCGGTACGCCATCGATTTTTGAAAACAGCACAAACCGAGCGAGGCCATATCGTCGAGGCGTTTACACGCATTGCCCTGGCCAATCCCCAAATCCATTTTGTGCTGACATCCAACGACAAGACCCTTTATGACTTGGCGCCAACGACTCGCTGGTCCGACCGAATCGCAGAGTTCTTTGGCGGCGAGATCGCGGATGCGTTGATCCCGATTGAAAGTGATGATTCGCAAATTCGTGTCAGCGGTTATGCGTGCGACCCCTCGGTCAGCCGTGGCAACAATCGCATGCAGTACATGTTCCTCAACGGGCGACATATCCGTGATCGCTCATTGCAACATGCATTGACCGAGGCCTATCGCGGTTTGTTGATGGTCGGGCGACATCCGGTTTGCTTCCTACGAATGGAAATGCCAGCGGACATGGTCGATGTCAACGTGCATCCGACTAAATTGGAAGTCCGTTTCACCGATGGCGGTCGTGTCTACGGTCGATTGCTGCAAACGCTGCGTTATCAATTCTTAAAAACCAACATGACGCATCGCGTCGGCCCCGCGTCAACGCCGCAAACGAGCGGCGACATCAGCGGTGGCGGTAGCGCCAGCAACGACGTGGTGACCGCAGGCGAAAGCGTGCTAGGGCTACCTAAGCAAATCGAAGCCGAACAGCGACAAGAAGTGATCCAGTGGGCGCGAACGGGGGAACACAACCCGGTGGCTGCAAGCTCGGTGCAATCGATGCCCTCGTTGTCCGTGCCTGGGTTCCGTCCCTACCCCAGTTCCACTCCGCTTTCGGCCCCCCCAACAAGCGACTGGACCCCAGCCGGTACCGCCAATGGCGGCGATACGGCGATGGGGGCCGTGCCCGCGGCCCCGCTCGATGGTGCGCCGGCAAGCGGCGAGTCGATGGGCGGCGAAGCGAGCGAACTCGCCCCCTGGGACTCCGCCCCGACAGCGTCTGCGGCCGAAGATGGCAACCCAACGGTTTGTTACCTCGGATTTCAAGTTCACAACCGCTACTTGGTCACTCAAGACGAAAAGGGAATGGTGGTGATCGACCAACACGCGCTCCACGAGCGAGTGTTGTACGAGCGAGTCAAAGACAAAGTGCTCGGCGGCTCCGGTCGCCTTGAATCGCAACGGCTATTGGTTCCCGAGCCGGTGTCGCTGACGCCTTCGGAGCGTACCGCCGCGTTGGACTCGAAAGAAACGCTAACGAGGATCGGAATCGACATCGAGGATTTTGGTGGTGAGACGATCTTGATCCAATCGTACCCCGCGATGCTCAAGCGGATGTCGCCGGGTGATATGTTGCGTACCGTTTTGGAATCGGTGATGTCGGCCGGGAAAGAGCCCGACGCCCAAGATTTGCTGAACCATTTGCTGAGCACGATCGCTTGCAAGGCCGCGGTGAAAGCGGGCGACCCGTTAACGAGAGAGGAGATCACCAGTCTGTTGGAACAGCGAGATTTGTATCAGGACACGCACCATTGTCCTCACGGTCGCCCCACCGCGTTGTTCTTCAGTCGCGACGAACTCGACCGCATGTTCGGTCGACTTGGGCCTCGCGGCCGCGCCAAAGGCTGATCCCACGGCCGAAAACTTGAGTTTTCGGTTGATCCGGTCATTGATTTCGCGGCATCGTGGGTGGCTGCGAACGCAAAATCAGCGGCGACTTTGCCCGCGCCGCTCCCACACCGGAGACGGGGTTCGTCTAAAATAGAGTTCGAGCGTGCCTCGTTGGCAGGACAGTCCTACCGAGCGGATTGCCCTACCTAGTCGGCCAGTCTTACCTAACAGATTGCTCGCAATTCGTTGTTAGCTCGACCCACCAACCAACTTGGTGATCACGCCTCGCGTCCGGTTTCACCTCAATGACGGGTTAACCATGGCTTCGATTCTGCTCTGCGAAGATAGTCCGACTCATACGCTCCTGATGCAAACGCTGCTCGAAGAAGACGCCCATCAAGTGCATTGCGTCGAAGATGGGCGGCAAGCGATCGATTGGCTTGCAGACCAACTCCCCGAGCTTGTCGTCACCGATTTGCGGATGCCCAACATGAACGGGGTGGAGTTGGTTCGCACGCTGATCTCCGATTACCCCCAGATTCCTGCCGTGGTGGTGACCGCGCGAGGCTCGGAGGATTTGGCGGTAGATGCGCTTGCCTTGGGGGCGGTGAATTTTGTCCCCAAAAATTCGCTCAATGTTTTGCTCAACCTCGTGGTGCGACAAGCGGTTGCCTTTTCCGGAAGCGATCGCTTTTCACAGTCCTTTGCAGGACAACTACATTCACCGGAGTTCTATTTCAAACTCAGCAATTCGATTGAGTCGATCAATCCGGTGACTCAAATTGTAATTCAAGCGTTGGCGGCATCGGGTAAATTGAACATGACCGAGCGGATCCGCATCGGATTTGCGGTTGCAAGCGCGTTGTTCAATGCAATGTGTTATGGCAATTTAGAACTTAGCGACGAAGATCCGATGATCGGCAAAGCGATTGCGGGCGACTCGGCGAGTCAAGACGAATTGCTAAGCTTGGCAAAGTCCGATGCGTTTCGCAAACGGAGCGTTCACTTGAAAGTGTCGGGGGGCGAAAAGGACACGCGAATTTCGGTTTCACATGATGGCCAAGGACGTTTGGCGCGTTTCAGTCCTGCCCCGGGAACCCCTGAATCGTTCGAGTTTGAGCAATGTCGCGGGATGATGTTGGTCACCAGCTTCATGGACGAGGTGATATTCAACTCCGGCTTCAGCGAAGTCGTGATGGTGAAGTATCACGACAAAAAATAGACACGCTCAAACCGTCATGACGCCCTCACGCGGACCATCCCGTTTGAGGGTCACTGTGGACGAGCGGGGCCTGCTCTTCGCCGAGGCTCTTGATCCGCTTGCTCACTTTGTCAACCGCCGCTTCATCGGTCAACACTTCCAACGAGACGCGGAACGATGCCGTATCGGCTGGCTCGATCGTCACCACTCGGCCCTGCTCGGTTTCAAACGAGCGTGTGTTCGGAAAGTTCGTTGCCGGTTCCATGCCGACAACGTAGCCATCGGTTTTCGCTCCGGTGTTCTTCCAGAAGATAAAATGAGGAAGCTTGGCGACATTGAAGGTGACCGCCAATCCGCGATTCTTTTCCGCCGATCGCAGCATCGTGGTGGTTTCGCTAGAGTCGTCGCCGAGCAGGGATGCAAAGTAGACTCGCTCTTGATAGCCCGACTCCGCTTCACCACATTGATTCCATTGATCCATTTCGCTTGCCGACAAAGCGTCTCTGGGAGCCAACACTTCACAGGCGGCTTCGACCACGGCGCCTGGCTTCAGCACCGGGGAACCGACATTGATGTGGTAGAGCAGTTGCATCGTTGCGGGGGTCGATAACTCATTGGTGACATCATCGAGCAAGTCCACGCGGTAGGTTCCGGCATGCACGCGCAGCCGGCTTTTGAGTCGTAGGCGTTTGAAGAACAAACGCGACTCAATGATCTCGCCGATCAATTCGAGTCGGCCCGATGCCTCGTCGTACTCAATCGACAACGAGTCGGCGGCCAGGTTTCCGATCCGTCCGTGCAAGGGGTACTTCAATTTGCCCGACTCGTCGAATTCAGGAGCTCCGTTGCTTTCGAGTCCACAGCGGACGACCAATTCATCGAAGCCTTCGAGCCAGCCCAATCCGCTGGGGTCAAACAGGGGCACCTGCGATGGGTGGACGGGGCCGGAAACGGGGGAATCCCAGCCAAAACGGATCCCCTCCGCCTCGATTTTCCAGATCGACATACCACGCGTGGGAAGCACGAGCACGCGCATCACGCCCGTATCGATTTCCACCACTTCGACATTATCTGACGCGCCGCCGACAAATCGGCCGTGCCTCGTTTTAATTTCGCCGGATCGCGTTTCCACGTTCATGGTGAGCGGCGATTCGCTGTCCCAGTCAATTTGTTGTTCGCGACGGTCCCAATTTCGGAGTGCGACAATGTCGGCCATGGCGTTGAATCTTTTAAAGCGCGAGCGGTGAAGCGTTAAAGGAGCGATAGAAAGGACTAAGATCGTCTATTTTGAAGGTCTCGTCGGTGGCGTTCTTGCCCCTTGACGAGGAACCAAATAAAACATGTTTTCCTCAAGAGCCGATTTAGGGCGGTAATATTCGCCCACGCAGCGTTTTCTTCTGCACTTAACCTGCATCGACGACCGAAGAACACGTTTCCCGTCTGAACATACTCTTTCTTTAAAAGATTCAAAGGTACGACGATCGATGAGTAACGCGAAGTTGGACGATGGCTTGGTCCAAGACGACTCTGTCGCGAGCATTCTGGACTCGGCCATGGACGCAGCAGGCGGGTTATTGCGACTCACCCCCACCTGGGTTCCGCGATCGTTCCTACACCCCGGACGTCGGATTAAGTTGCATCCCGGGGACTATTATCGATTTGGAGCCGATCGGGGAGGGATCGACGAGCGTTGGTTCGGCAGCACCACCGAAGCGGCCAACGAGGGTCGGGTTTGGCACGAAGGGCTGAGTTTTGTGTTGTTCGAAGGCAAAAAATTCTTGCTTCGTGATGCGGTCGCCGAACGCGGTAACGACCTTGTCGGCGAATCGATCTTTTCAAAATACGATCGTTGGCCGGTCTATTCAAAATTCTTTGACAACATGGGCCCCATTCCCCATCACATGCATCAAAGTTTCGAAGATGCAAAATTGGTGGGCCAAGAAGGAAAGCCAGAAAGCTACTACTTCCCACCCCAACTCAACAACGTCGACAATAACTTTGCCTACACGTTCATGGGACTCGAGCCCGGAACCGAAAAGGAAGACGTTCGTCGCTGTTTGGAAAACTGGAACGCTGGCGACAATGGAATGCTCGACCTCAGCCGCGCCTATCGGTTGAAGCGAGGAACCGGATGGTTGATTCCGCCGGGCGTATTGCACGCTCCGGGATCGCTGTGCACCTACGAACCGCAATGGGGCAGCGACGTGTTTGGGATGTACCAATCGATCGTCGAAGGCCGCTATGTGCCTTGGTCGTTGCTGGTCAAAGATATGCCCGAGGAAAAGCATCAAGACCTCGACTTCATCGTCGGCCAATTGGACTGGGACAAGAATGTCGATACCCACTTCAAAAACAGCAACTATCTCGAACCGGTTCGCGATGAAGCACGCAGCGGTGATGGATTTGAAGACCTTTGGATCGTCTACGGCACCGTCGACGGTGAACAACTTTTCAGTGCCAAAGAACTCACCATCCAACCCGGTGCGAAGTGCACGCTGCAGGACCCCGGAGCGAGTAGCTGGATTACGGTTCAAGGGCGCGGCCGCATGGGAGCCCTCGATTTGCAAACGCCAGCAATGATTCGCTTTGGCGAAAACACCTCAGACGAAGTTTATATTTCGCATATCGCCGCAACGGCCGGTGTCGAGATCGAAAACCTAGGCACCGAACCGCTGGTCGGGTTAAGGTACTTTGGTCCGAACACCCACAAGAATTTGCCAAAAGCCGGCAGCTAAGGATCGAGTGTCATTCTCACTGTCGAATTCACAGTCCGAGCTGCGGGCCTTTTTGCTGCGGGCCTAATTGCAGCGGGCCCGTTGCTGTGGCCGATCTCCGGTGCGGTGCACTTCGCTACCGCTCGATGCGCCCCCTCAAAATCCCTTCTTAGGAAATCAAATCGATGAAACTTCACAATGCGATGTGGCCAGGGCTTGTTGGCAAAGGTACCGACGAGGGGCAAGAGCCACCGATCAGTCTGGAACAGATGCTCGACCTGACCGCCGCCGCAGAAGTGAATGGACAAAAGTTCGATGGCATCGACTACTTTCTGTTTCTGCCGCACACCAATCCCGAAGCGAGCGATGACGAGATCCGCAGGATCGCCGATCTGATTGCCGGCAAAGGGCTGGCCGTTGGTTCGTTGGTCGCGCCGATTTGGCCTGGCACGATCGGAGATTCGGCGATGGGGGATGCCGCCCAACAAGCGAAGTTCCTTTCCGCGGTGAAAATGGCATGTCGGATCGCGGGCATCTTCAACGAGCATGGCGTTCGCCAATACGGCGTGATTCGTATCGACAGCGCCGAATTTGGGGTCGAGAAGTGGCGTGAGGATCCTCAGGCAAACACTCAAAAGATCGCTGGCACCTTCAAAGAGGCGGCGAAGATCGCGGCCGATCACGGCGAACGTCTCGCCGCGGAAGGCGAAATTTGCTGGGCCGGAATGCACAGCTGGAAAGACATGCTCGATCTGCTCGAAGCGGTCGGGATGCCCGAAACGCTCGGCTTTCAAGCCGACTTGGCCCACACCTATCTGTACTTGATGGGTTACAACGCCCCGGAGCATGCACTGTTGCACGAGGGCTACAGCGACGATGAGTTCGATGCCGCGTATACGACGATGACCGACAAGCTTCGGCCTTGGACGATCGACTTTCACGTCGCCCAGAATGACGGCAATGTTCACGGCGCCGGGTCGCACGACAAAACCGGAAAGCATTGCCCGGCGGATGATCCCAACGGTAAACTGGATATCGTCAAGTGTTCGGGGTATTGGCTCAAAGACGCCGAAGCGCGCGGCATCAAGCACATTTGCTGGGATGGATGCATGTTCCCCAACGCCACGCTGGAGGACCCAAACACCTGGAACACAATTCTTGACACCATGATTAAGGTGCGAGACACCCATTGCAAAACGCAATCGGCTTAAACATCTCACCGCTTCGCTCGGCCGACGCCACAGGTCATCCGCAACAGGCTCACTTTAACGGGCCTTACTTAACGATACGCAAAGGAAACGCACACGATGAAGCCGCTTAACATTGGCATGGTTGGATATGGGTTCATGGGACGAACTCACTCGAACGGATACTCGCAAGCCAACCACTTTTTCCCATGTGAGTACAAGCCGGTTTTGAAAGCCGTCTGTGCTCGCAACAAGGACAAGGCGCAAGCGTTCGCAGACACTTGGGGTTACGAATCGGTAGAGACCGATTGGCGTGAGCTGCTCAAGCGTGATGACATTGATGCAATCGATGTCTGCACCCCTAACAACTTGCACAAAGAGATTTCGATCGCGGCGGCCGAGGCCGGCAAAATGGTGCTTTGCGAAAAACCACTCGCGATGAACCAAACCGATGGCGAAGCGATGTGCCAAGCGGTCGAAAAGGCCGGCGTCAAGAACATGGTTTGGTACAACTATCGCCGTGTTCCCGCCGTCACGCTCGCCAAGCAATTGATCGATGAAGGTCGCTTGGGCCAAATTTTTCATTACCGTGCAAACTTCTTGCAAGATTGGACGATCAACGCCGACGTGCCTCAGGGTGGCGCAGCGACATGGCGGCTTGATGCCGAAGCGGCCGGTAGCGGCGTGACCGGCGATTTGCTCGCCCACTGTATCGATACCGCCCTGTGGCTGAACGGCCAAATCAAGGATGTCTCGGCCATGACCGAAACGTTTGTCAAAGAGCGGATGCACTCCGAAACCGGCAAGAAAGAACCGGTCAAAATCGATGATGCCTGCAGCTTCCTGTGCCATTTCGATAACGGATCCCTCGGATTGTTCGAGTCGACCCGCTATGCACGCGGCCACAAGGCCCTTTACACGTTTGAAATCAACGGCGAAAACGCCTCGATTCGTTGGGATCTTCACGATCTACATCGGCTCGAGTACTTCGATCACAACGATGACTCGATCGTCCGCGGTTGGCGCAGTGTGCATGTCAGCGACGGCGATCAACCCTACATGGGCAATTGGTGGGTGCCGGGATTGAACATCGGCTACGAACACACCTTCATTCATCAAGTGGCAGATTTCCTCAAGTCGCTTGAAACAGGCGAACAAATGCACCCGAGCTTCCGTGATGCCTTGGAAACTCAAAAGGTCTGCGATGCGGTCTTGGATAGTGCGGCTCAACGCGTTTGGAAGGAAGTTTAATGACTCGCGACGATTTACTTGCGGCACTGCAAATTGTTCATCAAGAATTGGAGCAAGCCAATGATCTTGATGATGCCGATGTCAGCCGTTTGCGGCAAACGATGTCGGAGATTCAAGAGGTGCTCGATAAGAGCGGAGAGGAAACGGGTTCGTTTAGTGACCAAATCAACGAATCGGCTCGCCGGTTCGAAGAATCGCATCCGGTACTGACCAACACGCTCGGCCGGATCGCCGACATGCTTCAGCAAATGGGGATCTAGGAGGCCCAGGATGCTGCACAATGCGGCTCCACAACTCCTTGGATTCAGCACGACCACGGCGTTTTGCGAAACGCCGAATCGAGCGCGGGAATCAGATTAAAGGTAGGGTTCCGGTAGAGCGAAATCGAACCTATTTCAAGGCAGTCCATGCGATCGAACACTCCTTCCCCCCTTTCGCAACCGACAACGCAGCGCCCCAGCGCAACGCAACATGCGAATGAACACGGCGCACGGGAATTCGATGTCCGACAAGTGCGCGGAGCAGCGGGGGAGGTTGTCTCGGACCTGATTGCCATTGAAGAGCCGCTGGAGATCCGAATTGTGATCGATGTGGACGGCAAAAAGAAAGATCGTTCGATCTCCATTACGATGCGGACACCGGGATCCGATGCGAAGTTAGCGGTCGGCTTTTTGGTCACCGAGGGAATCGTCACAGCGCGTGACGATGTGGTGACGGTTCGCCCCTGCCGCAGTGGTTCGGTGGTTCGAGTGCGATTGCACGATCGCTTGCCAGTCGATTTACAGCGGCTGCAACGACACTTCTTTACCTCTAGCAGTTGCGGTGTTTGCGGTAAAGCCTCAATCGAAGCAGTGTCGGTCCAGATTCAATCGCCACTGCAAGCCGCAGTCCCGCAAGTACCAGCTGAATTACTCGGGCGATTACCCGAGCGACTGCGCGAGGCTCAGACGCTGTTTGATCAAACCGGAGGGCTGCATGCCAGCGGATTGTTTAATTGCGTGGGCCAGTTGTTAGGAGTTGAAGAAGACGTCGGCCGCCACAATGCGTTGGATAAACTGATCGGCGGTCAATGGATGAGTGACGCCACCGTGTTTGCCCAGTCAATCTTGGTTGTCAGCGGCCGAATCAGTTTCGAGTTAGTGCAAAAGGCGCTCGTCGTTGGCATCCCGATCATGGTCGCGGTGGGAGCGCCTTCGAGCTTGGCAATCGAACTGGCTCAACGACATGGAATGACGCTCGTCGGATTTACCAAGTCAGATCGATACAACGTCTACCACGATGCCCAACGGATCGCGGCTCGTTAATGCCTTCGCACCATTCGTTTGGGCCATTGAGTTCACTACTCCCCCAATGTGTGAGCGGAGTGGCCCAGCGGGCCCTTTAGGCTCCGTTCAAGGGCGGGGGCGAATGCAGTGAAATTTGTCCCCAATCAATTTCCTCCACGGGAGCTCCACGATGTCCATCGCAGATCAAACCAACAACGTGGTTGCCACCGCGATCCCGACCAGTCACGGTGAGGTGTGGTTGTTGCCTGCGAAATCAGACGATGATCTCAAACTCAAACCCGTCAAACAGAAAGCGACGGGGGTCTCGGCCGTTTTAAACAGCTTTCGCTATGCCTGGGGCGAGGCTGGCGTGGTGCGAGGGACCTTGCCGCTGTTACAGCTGAACCAAAAATTAGGTTTCGATTGTCCCGGCTGTGCTTGGCCTGACTCGGACGCCAAGCGACCGACATTCGATTTCTGTGAAAACGGTGCCAAAGCCGTTGCCCATGAAGCGGATTCACGTCGACTCACCGCTGAATTCTTTCGCGCGCACAGCGTTAGTGAACTCTCCACACACACCGATTTCTGGCTCGAACAACAGGGACGTTTGACCCAGCCGATGGTGCTGCGAGAGAACGCGACGCACTACGAACCGATCTCGTGGTCCGATGCGTATGCGTTGATCGCCAAGGAATTGAATTCGCTCGAATCTGCCGATCGCGCGGCCTTTTACACCTCGGGCAAAGCGACCAACGAAGCCGCCTTTTCGTACCAGTTGTTTGCTCGTCAGTTTGGCACGAACAACTTACCCGACTGCTCGAACATGTGCCACGAATCGAGTGGTCGAGCGCTATCGAAAATGATTGGAATCGGCAAAGGAACCGTGAAGCTTGACGATTTCGAAAAGGCGGAATTGGTCTTCGTTGTCGGACAAAATCCCGGTACAAACCATCCTCGACAATTAGCGGCGTTGCAACAAGCCAAACGCAATGGAGCCAAAATCATCGCCGTCAACCCGCTGCCCGAAGCTGGCTTGATGGGATTCATGAATCCACAGGAAGCACTGGGCATGCTGGGGTTCGCCACCGAGCTAACCGATTTGTTTTTGCAAGTCAAAATCAATGGCGACATTCCACTGTTCAAAGGCATTATGAAACAAATGCTCGAGTGGGAGGAAGCCGATCCCGGTTCGGTGATCGATTGGGACTTTGTCAATGAGCATGCCGCAGGCTTAGATGATTTGTGTGCGGACCTTCGCAGTGCCGATTGGGATACTTTGGTGACTCGCAGCGGCGTGACTCGCGAATCGATGCGTCAAGCCGCTGATTGGGTTCGTGCGTCCGAACGAATCATCTTATGTTGGTGCTTGGGCGTGACCCAGCATACCAACGGAACCCAGAACGTTTGTGAAATGCTGAACCTGTTGCTGTTGCGTGGCGCGATCGGTAAACCTGGTGCGGGGCCGTGCTGTGTTCGCGGGCACAGCAACGTTCAAGGCGATCGCACCATGGGCGTCTGGGAACAGCCCAAGGACGCGTTATTAGATCGTTTGCAAGCGGTATTTGAGTTTGATCCGCCTCGCAAACACGGTTTTGATTCTCAGCGAGCCGCCATCGCGCTGCACCAAGGTGAACTCGATGTTTTTGTCTCCCTCGGAGGCAACTACTTAATGGCGTTGCCGGATACTCGCTATGCCGCCGAGGGGCTCGCAAGGACACGGCTCAATGTGCGTATCGGCACCAAGCTAAATCGTGCCGATCTCGTTGCCGGTGGGCAGTCGTTAATATTGCCTTGTTTGGGGCGAAGTGAACAAGACGTTCGACCGGCGAGTGACGGCACTCCGGCAAACAAACAATTCACCTCCACCGAAAATTCGATGGGAGTCATTCAATCCTCGCAGGGCAAATTGCCTGCGGCCTCTGCCGAGTTACGCAACGAGGTGGCGATTGTCTGTGAAATGGCTGCGGCCACGTTGGGCGATCGAGCCAATAACCCCTGGCAAGATTGGGCAAACGATTACGACTTGATTCGTGACGGCATTGCGGCCGTCATCGATGGATGTGAGAACTACAACGAAAAAGTTCGCCAGCCTGGCGGTTTTTACTTGCCCAACGCGGCTCGCGAGCGACAGTTCAATACCAGCACCGGAAAAGCAAATTTCACCATCAACCCGATCCCTCCGCAAACGATCCAACCGGGCCAGTTTGCGATGACGACGGTGCGCAGCCATGACCAATTCAACACCACAATTTATGGCAATCACGATCGCTATCGCGGCATTTTGAATGCCCGCCGAGTGGTGATGATGAACGGCGAGGACATGAATGAACGAGGGTTGCGTTCGCGTGACCCCGTTGCGGTTACCAGCCACCACGACGGAGCAACTCGCACGTTGCAGGACTTCCAAGTCGTCGAGTATCCGATCCCACGCCAATGTGTCGCGATGTACTTTCCCGAAGCGAATCCACTGATCCCAATGAACGCGACCGATGCATCGAGCAATTGCCCATCGTTCAAACACACCGTCGTGACGATTGAAAAGTGTTGAGCAGCTAAGAGCAGGATTAGCGGAAGTTGATATCGATCGAAGCTATGGGCAAGCCTATCGCGCCAACCAGTATTGCTTCTGAGCCGTATCGATCTCCTTGCGGCCCAGCAGACGCTGCTCAATTCGTCGCCCGCTACGGCGATCCGAGACGCCTTTGACGATCACCCGAACCGAGTTTCGCAAATCGCATTGGTGAGCGATCCGACTCGCCACCGCCAATTGGAAACGAGCTTGCGGATAAATCGGTACTGTTAATCGATCTAGCGACCATGAGTTCATCTCCAATCGATACCATCCGTCGTCGTCGTCATCGATCAAGAATGGATGCATTTCGGCAGGCACGTGCTCTCGTGCGGAGCGGTGAAGTTCGACCGTCGCGCGACTGCTGTGCGGCGAATAGAGGGCCCATGAAGTCCAATGGTCCCAATACCCCCAACGCTCGGTCGCGGGCATGACGATGGCAAGGATCACAAGCGTCGCTGCGAAACGTTGGCCAATGGAATGATTGAGCTTCGGAACGGTCGCTGACAACGCTGCGGTGCTTGCCGAATCACCGGGATCACTCGAAGGATTGGGATCGATCGGATTGGGACACCGTTGCAAAAACAGAAACCAAGCTTGCACGATCAAAAGCACGTTCCAAAGCAACACGCCATGGCTGTGGTTGAGGTTCCAAGGGCCGAGCATCCCAATCAAACTCACGTGCAATGCGATCACCAGCGCGCCCGCGAGTCGTCGCGTTCGAGTCATCAGCAATCCGATTCCAATCAACATTTCACTCAGCGGCAATAGCAACGCGATCATCGCCAGCGTGTTGTGCTCGAACCGATCCGCCAAATTTCCGACGCCCGGCAAATCGATGGCGGCAAGGAAATTTTGCCCCACCGTATGGGCGAATTGATAATCGATCTTGCCCAGCCCGCTGTACAGATACACGCTCGCCGCCAGCGGGATTAGCCATCGCCGTGCCGTTTCACGATCCATCGTGGCAAAGACAACCGCATAGATCGCACTTTGATACGCCCAAGGTTGCAAGCGGTGTTGGTTGAGTAAAAACGCGAAGCACAAAGCGGCGGCGACGATCCACCACAACCACCGGCGGGCACCCTCCGCAGATGCCAGGATCGCAGCGCACGCGGCCAACAACGTCAGACAAGGAATCCATTGGCCCCAAGGTGACCACGAATGCAAAAACGGCAGCATCGGGATCTGCAGTAACGGTTCATCCCCTCGCCACAATGGGAACGTGACCAGAATCAATGCGATCAACATGCCGGCCCACAGCCGAGAGAATCCCCATGAGCGCGTCACGGCCCCCGTCTCTTCAGTCTCTGTCACAAAAAAACGGCCTTATCTCGATACGTGCGTAAAATCGTCTCAAAAACGAAGCCTATTCGGAATCGGCTTCCACAGACACCCCACCGTTGTTGTCGCCCATCATCGCTGCGATCGCTTAGAATCCCCCCTCATCAAGCGGCAGGGTCTCAAGCAAAATGACGAACGCGTTCAAGGAGCTCATCATGACGAGTAAGACCGAGTTGCAGCACCTGCGGCGCTGCGTGGAATTGGCGACCGAGGCGTTGCTGGCCGGGGACGAGCCGTTTGGTTCGGTGCTAGTCGCTGCCGATGGAACCCAGCTAGCCGAGGATCGCAACCGTGTCGGTTTGGGCGACCCGACACGTCATCCTGAGTTCGAATTGGCCCGCTGGGCCGCCGCCAACATGACGCGCGAGGCGCGTGCGGCCGCGACCGTGTTCACCTCCGCTGAGCACTGCCCGATGTGTGCCGCTGCGCATGGTTGGGTCGGCCTGGGCCGAATCGTATACATCTGCTCGTCCCAACAATTGGCCGCTTGGCTCGAAGCACTGCAGGCACCCGCACCGCCGGTCCGTTGCTTGCCGATCCAAGAGCTCGTCCCTGGCGTTGTGGTCGAAGGGCCGATCGCGGCGCTCGCAGAGCAGGTTCACGAGCTGTTCCGCCGATTCTACGGCGCCACCTGATGCGGGCTCTGATTCAGCGGGCCGCGAATTGCGGATCGAGGTGTGAAAACCTAAGAAGAGACCGCGTTTTACGTTAAAAACGCGAAAAAGCTAATGCCCAGGGCGGGACTCGAACCCGCACAGCCATAACGGCCGAGGGATTTTAAGTCACCGGGACAGTGCCGAAAACACTGGTAAAAACGATGTTTCTGAAGCTGTTGTTTCCCATTTGTATCCGTCTGCTTGCGAGAAGTCTGCCGATGACGCGAGGTTGACTGAGTTGATCGAGGTCTGGAAAACGCTTGCTAACACCGACCAAGCCGATCTTCTATCATTAGCGAAGTCATTTTTACCTGGGAAGTGAGCGACAAACCGACTTTCCAGGTCCACCAACTAGCGAAAGGCTGAGTGAAATGAGTGTCAACGACGATATGAAGGATCCGAATAAGGTTGTTTTGTATTTAGTGATCGGTGCATTGCTTGCTGGTCTCCTGGCATTCTCCGTCAGCGGGAAAGAACGCTCCCGTTCAGGTGGATACGATGGTGATTCGGGACAGCAGGTCTACACACCGCGCGGTGATTGGTAAGCCAAAACGAACTGTCTGTGGGGTGCCCGTACCGTCCCCATTGATCGCCTGAGGATAGTTACATAGTTGCCGGAGGTCGCGACACTCAACATAACGCACCCCTCTACAGAGTGCCATGCCATCGTGTCAGGGACATCGCTTAAATAACCCTATAAAGCGGGTCTGATCCCCCGCGATTCAACCGTCATCGTAGCGACCGTGACCCCATGCACGGCGTTGCGATGGCTTCTTTACACATGGGGTTTCGAATGAGCGATTTAGAGCAGTGGCCGCTATTGGTGCAATTGGATTACTTTCGGCCTGACGGATTGCAAGGATGGACGCACAATCCAAGCAAGACCAACGTGGTCAGCAAGCTTCTCGGACGCTCCAAGAGCGACTTACCACATGACAAGCGAATCGACTGGCTACCTCGAGATTGGCCGAATGGGATCCCGGCACCGATCACGGTGACGGCGGTGGCGATATCACAGTGGTGCAGCTACATCACGAAATCGGTGCAATGCTGCCGCCGAGACAATCGTGACGGCAACCTGATCGGCGTTGCCTACAGCGATGAAGCCGAATCAATCGCGATGATCTGCCGAGCCGCTGGCGTGGTAAACGTGATGGCTGGCAAGTCCGCCAATGCGATGCCCGATGACATCCTTGACGGGTGCGTATCGCTGATCGATGCCCTTGCCACTGCCAAGAGACGAAATGGCGGACGACCGGAGGGGAGCGGAAAGCCATTGTCAAAAGATGAAACCGACGCGTTGCAGTTTTATGATGAAGGAAAGAAGCCGCGAGACATAGACAAAATGATGGTTGATCGCGGTGCTAAACGCGGGAGCGGTGAACCTTGGTGTTTTGGTACTTTTGATAAAGTGAAACGAGCGAGAAACGCAAAACGAAAGCGTGACGCGAAAACCCCGTAACGAAACTTCCGAAACGGTTTTATCACCTTTCCAATTCCGAAAAAAAATACTTGGCGGAACACAACAAACCACCACGGCAAACCACGAAAGAAAAAATTTTCTTTCACTGCGACCGTCACGAAACTAATTCCGTGACGATTCACCCCTGAGACTCTGCATCGTGGTCATCACGTCGATGACCAAAATCTACAAAATGCAGGGAAACGAAACGTGGAACAAAATCAATTGGCCGTCGATCGACGCGCGGCCGCCAAGATGCTGGGCATCGGTCCAACAAAGCTGTGGCAAATCACCTACCCCCGTGGTCCGGTACCGTCGTTTCGGGTTGGTCGTGCCGTGCGGTACTCGGTCGCTGACTTGCGGGCGTTTGTCGATGATCGCCGTCGTGAGACCGCTGAACGAATCGCCAAAGACATTGGCCTGATGACCGCCGCTGATTTGCTTGAGGGAGGCCGACCATGAGTAACGATCGAACACCCCTTGAAGATGACACCGATTCGGTCGCACACCCGGCGCCATCGACATCGCCGACGTTGCTGGACGTCGACGAAATGGACGCAAGCCGTCTGGTTCGGCCTGAATTGATCCTGACGTCTGACGTGTCCGCAATTGCGATTCCCCGTCTGGTGGAACGTGATGGACTACCTGAGGGCGAGTGGCTACACATGGTCCGCCGTGGTTCGGATCGGTATTGTGAGAAACTGACGTCACCGTTAGCGACTCCCAGTGGTGACGTCTGGCTGTCGCCCCTGCCCGCTGATCCGATACCGGCGGACGTTCGCGACTGGTGCCGATGGTCGATCGGTTCGCGCCGTGCGTGGCTTGCGGGTGCGACATCCACGACGACCGCAGAAACTTTGCGGCTGGTTGCCGATTGGATCGACCGCTACCTCGTGCTGCCAGATGACGGTGTCGGTCATGGTTTGACGCTATCGACTTGGGTGATGATGACCTACGTTTATCCGGCACTCCCTGCCGTGCCATTTCTGTATTTGGCTGGCCCGCCTAATTCGGGCAAAACGCGAGCGATGGATGTTCTATCACGTTTGGTCTTTCGCCCGATGGCGACGTCGAACGCGACCGCTCCAACGCTGTTTCGCACTCGACATGCCTTTGGTGGTGTTCTGCTATTCGATGAAGCTGAGCGATTGCGTGATACGAAATCACCCGACGTGGGAGAATTGCTTTCTGTGCTGTTGAGTGGTTATCGGCGTGGTGGGCGAGCAAGCCGCCTTGAAAAGGTTGGTGATGTTTTTCGGCCCGTCTGGTTCGATGTATATGGCCCGGTCGTTATCGGGTGCATCAAAGGTTTGCCGCCTGCGTTGTCGTCGCGTTGCCTCACGGTTCGCATGACGCGAGCGGGGAAGACTGATCCCCAGGTTAGCCGTGACATCGATGACCGGCATGATGCTGCCGCTGTGCGGGATGCGTTGCACTGCTGGGCACTGGATCATGGTTTCAATGCCCTGAACCAAACTACGCCGCCGACCGGGCTTGCGAATCGTGACGCTGAGTTGTGGGGCCCCTTATTGCGGATCGCTGCCGATACTGGCGACGCTGATCTGGTTCGCTTCATGGGCAACCATGCCCAGGCGATGACCGTTGCCGCCGCTGATGACGTGACGCCCGAGGCGGATCCCGTTTTCGTTGCCGCGTTGCATCGACTCTTGACCGAAACACAGCTACCGACTGCGGGTGAGGTATTGCGCCGCGCAAAAGAAATCGACGACGAAATCATCGACGACAAATGGTCTGCAAAGGGTGTGGCCGGAGTCTTGAAGCGATACGGTTTCAGAACCTTTAAGAGCAACGGTCGTCGCGTTTACCGATTGGCTGCGGAGGATGTTGCAACGATTGCCGAGCGTTACGGTTTCGATATCGACGGGGGTGATGCGTGATACAGGTACACACCGCTGGGGAGTGCCCTACATGCCCTGAAGTGCCCTATCGTCCCTCAAACGATGGAAATCTCGAACTTGATATTGCTGTTGCCAATGGCGGGTCGGGGCACATGGGGCACGTCCGGCACTTAGGGCACGATGTGGGCAGTGTGCCCGCGTTGATGACCGGGTTGTTTGGTTCGGGTTCTTCATCTTCACCATCGCCAAGTTTTACAACGACGACATCGACATTATTGGTTTGCTGTTGGTGTGGTTCGCACAACTTGGTCGATGAACATGATGGCATTCGATGCGGATCGTGCCAGCGAATGGTCTGGAGTGACACCGGTGCATCGTTGACCCGATGCGACTTCATTGGCTATTTCAATGGCTCGATGGAATACGATCCCTGATTCATGGGGAAGCGATTCGATGACCCTGCAAATATTGAGCAGGGGTAGTACCCTCACATTTTCAGACCGAGATTTTGATAGGTTTTTCATTGCAACGGCTAGGCTTCGCGAGCCGAACACCGGGCATCACCACCCGGCTCGCCGTTGTTTTTCAATCCATTGGTGACGTGAAAGGTGATTCACATGGCACGAGTTTTTAAGCGGTCGACAGTCAAGGGTGCGCCCTTCTATGCGACATGGACCGAAACGCTTCCCAACGGTCGGACTCGCAAGCGGACGGTATCCACGCGGACACCCGACAAGCGAACGGCTGAGCAAATACTGACGAAGCTGAAATCGGATGCAGCTGTGCGGTTTCATGGGCTGGTTGATCCGATGGCGGATCGGATCGCGACCGAGGCCAACAAGCCAATTGAGACACATCTAACCGACTTCAAAAACAAGTTGGTTGCGGCAGGTCGATCAAGGGATCACATCGACCGGACACTGATGCACATCCGCGAGTATGCGGCATTCTCGAACGGTCATTGCCCTGCCGACTTCACCGCCGACCAAGCGAATAAGTGGGCCGCAAAGTTGGCCGATGACGATATGGCTGCAAGGACAATTCAAGCCCGCCTGACTTCGTTGAAATCTTTTTCGTCGTGGCTGGTGAAGCACGACAAGTTGGATCGCGATCCGTTCGCGTCCGTTTCCAAGCCGAACCCGAACGCCGATCGACGACGTGAACGTCGGATGTTGCTTCCCACTGAATGGCGGTGGTTAATGGCCGGGACCGCTGCGGGGGATGACTTCCGGGGATGCCCGCCGATCGACCGGCAATTGATTTACCGCCTTGCTGTTCAGACGGGTTTACGTTCAAGCGAGTTACGTAGTCTTGGGCGCGGTCACTTCCACCTTGATGGGAAACGCCCATTCGTCAAAGTGGCATCGAAATCGACCAAGAACAAACAAACCGCTCACCAATACGTTGACCCGGTTTTGGCTGCCGATCTGGCTGCGCACCTTTCGACCAAGACACCTATGGCCGCTGCATTTGCTCTGCCGACCGAATACTTCATGGCGAACATGCTGCGGGCTGATCTGAGCAACGCCAGGGTACTTTGGTTGCGAGACGCAGACGATCCCGATGAACGTGCCAATCGCGAGGAATCGCTATTCCTGACACCCCAAAACGAAGCCGGAGAAACTCTCGACTTCCACGCACTTCGGCACTCATGTGGGGCGTGGTTGGCGATGCGGGGCGTTGAGGCGAAAGTGATTCAATCGGTCATGCGTCATTGCTCGATCACACTGACAATGGACACCTATGGGCATTTAATCGCTGGTGCCGAGGCTGCCGCCGTTACCGCGAACGCGGACCTAACCGCCGTGCCCGCGATCATTGCCGCAACCGAGGTAATTGCGGACGAGAACAAGGGTGAATTCTCTGCTACTGGTACCGAGGATTGTTTCCCATTTGTATCCCAACGGGACGGCAAGCGTCGCAATGACGATGAACGACGGCGAAACGGAAGAAGCCGAAAAGCCACTGCCGACAATTCGATGGCATCGCAGAAAAAACGGCAAAACGATGAGCCGCGAACGCTGATGAATGTTAGTGAAAAGTGCCCAGGGCGGGACTCGAACCCGCACAGCCATAACGGCCGAGGGATTTTAAGTCCGTAGGGATTCGCCTGACACGCGTGTTTTACGCTGATTTCCGAATCGAGCCAGTGTTTACGCCAGTGATTGTTTCGGAGATTGTTTCGGATAGGGTCGATCGACGGGAATGGCATCGCCGATTCGCAGATTGTCAGACAGTAAACAATCGACGATCCGCCGAGACGCCTTGCCGTCACCGTAGATCGTTGATCGCGGCTGCCGTGGGGATGCAATCGCGGCGGCACCAGCCCGAGTGATGGATTCGCACTTTGTGCCAGCCAGGGTGGCGAGTCCTTGCTCGACCGCTTCGGGGCGTTCGGTGGTTTCTCGCAGGATGACGGTGGGAATACCGAGCGTGACCGCTTCTTCGCACAGTCCGCCGGAGTCGGTGAGGATGGCGGAACATCGCGAGAGAAGATGCACCGTTTCACGGTACGAGAGCGGATCGGTCAGGTGGACGTTTCGGCCTCGCACGTTGTCGCGGACGATATCACGGACGGAGGGGTTGGGGTGGATGGGCCAGTGAAACACATTCTCTGGATGTCTCACGGCCAGCGCGGTGATCGCCCTGCAGATCCTCAGCAGTCCCTCACCGTGGTTTTCGCGGCGGTGAGAGGTCACCAGCACGCTGCCGTTCGGTTCAACATCGGGCACGGACGAAAGCAACGCGTCGATGCCGGTGTTTCCGACAACTCGGATTTTCTCCATTGACACGCCCTCTTTTCGCAAGCTGTGTTGGGCATCCGCCGTGGGAGCGAAGTGCCAATCGGCAGCCAGGGTGATGGCTCGGCGATTGAATTCCTCGGGTCGCGGTGATTCGAGATCGTAGGTCCGCAACCCTGCCTCGACATGTGCGACGGAGACACGACGACCGAACGCGGCGAGGGCTCCGGCTGCGGCGCTGTTAGTGTCGCCTTGGACGATTGCGCAGACGGGATCTGTGCGGTTGATTACGTTGTCGATCGCAGCGATTGATTCGGCCAGGCTTTCGCAACAGAGCATGTAGGTCGGGAGGATCCCGAAGCCGCTGAGCACCTCCGTGACCATCTCGTGATGCTGCCCGGTGCAGCACACGACAGGCTCGATCCCACGTGATTGCAGTTCCAGAATCAACGGGGCGAGTTTTATGGACTCGGGTCGTGTGCCGATGACGATGAGGGGCTTCATATCGCAAAATCCAATTCGGGTGCGGTTTCGACCGGTGACGCGTCGGGGAATCTTTCGGCCATGGCGGTTGCGACAGATCGCCGGAACGAGCCTACGTTGACAATTGCCGCGTTGGGGTCTGGCTTCCACCGCGTTGATGGCTTTTGTGTGTAACGCATCCAATTGCCGAGTTGCTGCGTTTGGTCGAGGTCAAAATGGTGATTGATGTACAGAGATTCGATAGCTCGAGGGCGATTGAGCGGGTCAAATTTGTCGATCGTCTGCTGCAGCAGCTGCTTGTCGAACACAACTGGCCCGTGATGGCTGTAGTTTCTCGACGGCCGGCCGGATTCGTGAAGGGCTTGCGTGGTGCGGCGTAGCACCTCTCGCCAAGTGCCGTTGGCTTTCGCTTCTGGATGAGCACACAGCAATCGAGTGCGACGGTGGATTGCTGCCTCGGCGAGCGTGATATCACGCATGAAGAATGTGTCGTCATACAACCAAAGGAATCGATCGGTGACGAGTGGGCTGTCGATGATTCTTTGCAGCTTAACGATGCTGTCGGTCCACTTGGCCCACTTTCCCGTGCCATACTTTCGCTTGGCCTCGGCCTTGGTCCACTTCGGCGAGTGGATAAAGTCGCCGCTGTACCATGGCTCTCGGTCGCCACAGAGGACAATGTTATCCAGCCCAGTGAAATGCTTAGCAACCGATCTCATCGAGTATTTCAGCTCGTCGCCATCCGCACCGCCAGACCAGTAGACCCACACCGCAGATATTTTATCTTCGCCGGATGGCCCATTCTTTTCCGCGTTTTGGATTGCGATTCGTACTAAACTTCGTGCAGCGTCCTTCGTGACGGACCCGCTCGGTAGGTTGCGATTGGCTGATTCGGCAATTAACCATCCTACAATGGTGTCGATGTTTTTACGGCATCCCTCGACACCCCACGCGTCCATTTTCTCCACTCGCAATTTGCACTCACATCCGAGCATTTTCTTTAGTTCGGTGCCTGGACCGTGGGAAGGATTCGCGGGGACGGGTGGCTTCGCGATCGCAATCACGCCGCTCGGTTCCCCGCAGATGGGACAGGCTTCGGAGTTGTCGGCGAAATGGATGTTGCACGATTTGCATTTCATTACATCACCACCGCTTCGATGTCGATTGTTACCCACCCCTCGTGGTAAAACTCGAAAGAAATCGTTGTATCAAAGTCAGCTTTCCACTCCGCGAAGCTTGCGTATTCGTGCCACTCCGGGCCGAAAACGCCGTCAACCAACTTAGCGCACGATTCCATATCCCTACCAAAATAAGGAAGGTCACCCGTGTATTGAGTGAGTCCGGTAATTGGACGGGGCAACCTATAGGCAGGCTGTACGCCTAACGTCCACGGGGAAGGGTCGCCGCCGTGTAACGCTCCCACCAATGGATTGAATTCAACAGCATCGCGTGAGCACAGCAAGTTGCCGTTGTACCAATAGCCGATCTTTACGTCGGCTGTGTGGCTGATCTGACCGACGCCCCAAGGTACGTTGCTTTCGTCTACCGCGATCTTCGCGTAGTAAGTCCCGTTGATGTCCTCAATTCCGATGTAGCTCTGCTGGTCACAATAGTAGTCTGTGCCATTACAGGAATACCAATTAACCGGCACATTCCAGCGGTTCTCGTTGTAGCCCGAATACGTGATTTTCGCGTAGAGGTTGCCCGGCAATCGGAAACCGCAAAATTCGGTAACGCTGCCGGACGAACTTACCGAACCGCTCGATTTTGAAGACCCTAAACTCATTGCCCAGCCCCAGGGTAAGCGGATCGCAGGAAGTTTTCGTTGTGCTCGAATTGCTCGCGTGTGCGGTTCGGGAATCGTTTGCCAGCGAATCCACGACGAACGGCGGTTAATCTCAGCGTGATCACCGCCTCGCCAAAGTCGTGGTCGGATAGCCTCACTCGGATCGTGTCTTTATCGACGCTCGCGCCAACCACCACGGGGACGTCTGCGACGGCACCACAAACCGCGATTGTCCCCTTTTCGCAGACCTCGAAGAAATGCGGATCCACCGCGACGGTAAAATCAGTTTCGCGTGTCTTGATCGTCATCACGTCATCAAACCGGACCTCTGGAGCTTCGAGCGTGAAGAGTGCCGTGTATCCTCCATGAGTCCACGATGCTGGAACGATCGCCGTTGATTTGTCGCTCTCGGAATCAATGTGGCTGTCTGATTCGCTGTGGGAGTCAACGTGGCTATCGGAGATCGATTCGCTGTAGCTTTCTGACTCACTGTAGCTTGACGAGCTGCTGGAGCTGTCTTTGTCGGCGTGGATTACGTAATATTTCCCGCCCTGAAACAAAGCAAGCCCGGTGTCTCCTGTCGTGAGCGAATCAAACATGCCAAGCGGGTCAAGGACACTGTCGACCTCGATTTCATCGCCGCTCATCGTCTCTAGTTTTGCCGCAGCCGACCCCAGATCTAAGTCGTCCAGGAGCAAGAACGTAACGAGAGTTGTGACGTCAGGCCCCAAGCTTACAAGACATTTTGATTCGCCAGTTTCGGCGGGAGCGCGGACGATCGAAACCGGTCCGACGTGCGATGACTCAAGAACAACGCTGCTGTAATTGATCCTAGCCCTCCGGTGCGATACGTTTCCGATGTTCACTTTGGCGACGCACTCGCCAGTCATCTGCAACTCGGTTCGCTCGTTGCTGGACACATCGAATCGGACAACGCCAAACCAAGGGTTGGCATTGCCAACGCTTGGTGTTTCCGCCGCGATCATTGAGCATGACGTGAGAGACTCTCGATCGCACAGTGACATTACGTCGCCACGCTCGCGAGCTCCACCAGATTCGTTGGCGGCCTCAACAACATCGGTTGATTTCGGTCTCTCAGGGACACGAGCAAATGATTGCAGAGGCTCAGGCACCTGAATGCCGGTCACGTATCGCGTTACCGTTGAATTGCGAGACACTAGCCAGCGGATTTTTCCAACTGGCATCTCAACCGGAAATTCAACCAGGCCCACTAGATGCTTGTAATGCTGCGAATTGTTGATCGCGACAATCGTGAGGTAGAGTTCCGCTAGCCGGTCGGCTTCGTCTCCGATGTCGTCGGAATTGCACGGGTACGCTTCGTCAGGGTCGAGCGTGGTCGTGTTGGAAAATCGTGAACCATAGATTGCGACCTTTGAGCCAACCCTCGCGGATGCGTTTCCGGTTCGCTCGATCGACAGCGGCGGAAGCGGGATAAACGACCGATCGTACGAGTGGTATTGCCGGAACCGAATCTCCAGAGATCGGGCATCGCGGGGGAACGCCGGAACCTCGTGCAACAAATCGTTGGTGATGCTCGTGTCTGACAGGCTCAAGAGGCCCGCCATCTGAACAGACACAGCCGTCTCGATCTTAACGAGTATCAAATCACCCAAATATGGGTCGAACGCAATCGTGTGTCCCGTGTGAGCGGCTAGATAGTCAATCGCCTCGAGCGTTGAGCCGCCATCGCAATAGAGATTCTCTGGCGGCACCGGCGTGCCACTGGCCACGGGGTACGCGAGCGATTCGATGCCTGTCCCCGTTAAGTCAGACTTTAGTTCGGATAGGATTTCCGCCGCGGTCTTGAGCGTGCTTGTGCCGTGGTTGTAAAACTGCCCAGCGGCTGAGCGACAATTAAAGCGACGGTGGGTGGTCGTTTTTTGGTGCAAATACCGAGCGTCGGCAACGATCATCACCACTGGAGATTCGGGGATTTCCGCAGCGGCGAACGATTCGACCAAGCAGTAATTTTTGAGGGTGACCGTTTTGGACGCCCCCCCTCCGGCCTCTCCGTTCGTCCAGACGATATTAAAAACGCCGATGCGAGATACAAGGGCCGCGTGTTGAGCGGTGAGCAGGAACCGCCCCATTGATGGCTTGATGCCGATTTCGCAGTCAAGCGAGTTGATTCCGTCCGCCCAGTCGGGATACGACGCGAGCTGATCAATGACGAGATCGGCGTCAATGACTGGTTGCGAGTCGATTGTGATCTTGGTGTATTGCATTTCCGTCGATTATGTCCCGACCAATCCTCGCGACCCGAAGCCAGGAACGCTTGGAAAAGGGATGTGTGAAATCCGATACTCTGGGTGCTCGGGCGGCTGGCCAGTCTTGAGCCACTGCTGCGCCTCCTTGACGCCCTGTCTTGCGGCGGCTTCGATCGTCATAGGCGAAACACCACAGCGGCAGTTGTAGCCCCATGGCGGCGTGTAATAATCCCAGAACGGATCATCGCGACGATAGATGCCTGTCCCATCGAGCCCAAGCGTACCAAGTTGCTCGTGTTCGTGCCTCACTCGGAGGTCATGGATTGGCACATATTTTTGATAGGGAAACATCGCGTCAACAATGGGGTCACGCATAATTGTTTCGCGGCCGTCGCGAAAGGCACCTTGCACGTTGGTGCGGTAGACCGTTTCGAGGTGGGCGCCACCGATCGGGGAGGATCCGAGTTCGATCTCAAGATGCTCCTTGAAGCCCTCCAGTGATGTGCCCTCGCGGATGTCTTCGGCCAGCACGTCGCGAATCGATTCGATGGTTTGCTCTTCCATCTCGCCCGCGACGGTGAAGGCGGTCTCACGAAATCGCTCGCTCACCGCGTCAAAATCGTCTCGCTTCATCACGTTCCGCTCGAGCATCCGGTTTGCGGCTTCTTCGATTTTAGGGAAGCGGATCTCTTCGGGCCCGTCGTCGAAGACACCAGGCCATCGGATCGCAGGCGGTGGCAATTGCGGCGGGTCCGGTGACGGCGTGAGAGGTGATCGTGGCAAGAAAGGAGACGGAAGGTTTGGCGTCAGCGGCAGGTTCGGAAAGCGGTCGCGGATATTTTCGGCGCGAGGGTCTTTTTCGAGCGTCGTGGTTTTCGACTTCTTCGGATCCGCTGGCAGTTTTCGAAACATCCAGTCATAGCCGGCCACCCACGAAATGACGCTAGTGTAGTGGAGCGATTCGCCAATGATCGGCAAGCCACTGCGGAGGATCTGCCGAGTGCCAAGCAGCGTTTCACCGACTCGTTCAAACGATCCTCGCCAGAACGAGAGGATGTAACGTGAGAGCTGCCGCCGCAGGTCATCGAGCCACGTTGCAGCCGTGATCATCGACCGGCCAAGGATCTGGCGAGTTGTCCGATCGGCTGCATTACTCATCTTCACCACCTTCATTGATTAAATCGATTTCGACATATTCAACGGTTTTCATCCGGTGTTTCACTTTGCCCCTGGCGTCGCGGTAGGCCACTTTTTCTTTGACCTTCTGGACGCCCTTGACTCGGAACTTCGAGCCGCGAGGAAGCAATACTTCTTGCTCTCCCTTAAGCCCGCCAGCGTGGTCGCCAACGTCGATCGCGGAGGATCCTTTCGGCACGTTGACCTTGAACATCCGGGCGCCATCGCGAGCGAAATTATCAGCTCGGCTCTTGTCCTTGCTGGTCGATGTGTATGCGTGGTCGGAAAATTCAAGTCCTTCGATATTCCCGCTTTTCAAAGCTTCGTCGATGGCTGGAATCTTGGCAGCTCGAAACAATTGCTGATCGGTAGTGGTTTTGCTTTTGGCAATAGCTGAGTCCAGTTTCTGGATTGTTGCCTTGTTGCGAGTCCCCTTTCCGCTTCGAAGGTCGCCGTTGATCTCTTGGAATTTCCGGGTTGAGTACGCAGTCACTGCGTCCGCTTCCTGCTTAGTCAGTGGCTTAGCCTCTGGCTTCGCTTGTGCTTTTTCACGCGGCTTCGGCTGCTGTTTTGTTCGCTCGCCTGCCTTGTCCATCTTTTGGGTGTTACCGCTTTTCTTGGTGGCTCCACCTTTGCCGCTTCCGATCCCCAGTTCCTTGCCGTCCGGCCCGCCCGCTCTCGCTTTACCATCGGGACCGATGAAGACTTTTTGGCCATCGTCTCCACTTCGCCAAAAGCCTTTCGACTTGTCGGCATCGGCACCCATTCGCAGCACACTTCGAGCCGCGTCGACAATCCGGCTGGCATCGAGCACGCCGCGGCCAACTGCGTCAACGGTGTCGAGACCGAAACGCTGCGGTGACTGCTCTTGTCCGCCCCCTTGTTGCGGCTGCCCGTCTTCGCCTGGCCCCGCGTTGCTCTGTTGCTCCATCATCTGCTCAGCTAGCGGCTTGTGCTTGATTTCGTAATCGATCGCACGTCCCCAGTTGAGCATCACCAGCCGATCGAAGCATTGCTCGCGAAGGTCGGAGGTGATCGAGTCTACCCAGTCATCGAGCGACGCGCAAAACGCCCCCATCGGAATCCGCTTTCCTGCCCAACCGCCGCCGCTGCCATCGGAATCAATCACGTCATCGGGGATGCCGATGCCCCCGCGAATCTCGGAGTCGAGATCCTTGGGGTATTGCAGAATGTGCTGAGGGTTGGCGGGCACGGTCGCGCGGGTGAGCGGCCATTTCTCGTTGCCCAGCTCGTCTCGAGTACTTGGCCGTGTCGTCACCGCTCCGGCTTGCAATTGCTCGATGATCTGGCGTGCAATGTCGCGGTTCGGGATCGGGTTGCCTTGATCGTCGTAAAAGTCGGAGCCCTCGGGGTAGCCCAGGTCGGTACCGCCGTACGCGTCTTTGTGCATAAATAGCCGGCGAACATCGACGGCTCCGCCAGGATGGCATTTATCAGCCCACGGTGAATACGCTCCCAGTAGTGCGCTCTGGCCATACGTCTCACCCGGCTCAGGTGCGTGAGCGTGGAACCATGCGTAAGGGAACGGCAAGTCAACGCTACCCACGTCAGCGACGCGATCAACGCGGACGCCCCATGGTTGGCTATCGGATTGGATCAATCGGCAGTCGACCGCCTGGCGGGGCTCGAGTCGATCGATCTCAACCAGCCCCTCACCTGATAGACGCATCGTGATCTCGCCAGCCGACCAACCCCAGACCTGTGCCGAGAGGATTCCCGAAAGGTGGTTGGTCCAGATCCGCTCGAGCTGGCGAAGAATGAATTTTGACACCTCGGGCGAATCGGATTCAATGCCGGGAATCCAGTTTTTCCCCTCTTTGTACGCCCACTCCACGCCGCTCACGGGTGCCGCGCGCATCGCCAGCGACAATCGCACTTGGCCATCGAGAAGCATCGTGCGAATCACGTCGAACGTAAACAGCGGCAAATCGCGTTGCTGGTTAAAAAATCCGTAGCTAACCGGTTCATATTTTCCGGTCTTTGGCTTCGTGTCGACTTCTGGTTTTCGTCTGCGATTGAATAGGTTGATCATGGTTAGCTTGCGGCTCGTGTTTTCTTGTCGACGTATCGTTGCATCGCATCGCTGCGAGCCTTGTTTGCTTTATCTTTGTCGCCTGTGGCGAGCATGACGATGTCGTGGATGTAGGCGTAGTCGGTTGGGTCGAAATCGCCTCGATGTAGCGTGTCCTGCGCCTTGACGCGGTGGATATTCGCCAGCAATCCGGCTCGTTCGGTCTCGCTCAGCTGCCAAGGATTGATTCCGTACCAGAATGCGATCTCCGATTCGTCGGCGGTCTTCTTTTGTAAGATATCGATCGAGTTAAAGACAGCGATCCAGACAAGGAAGGCGGCTGTAGGGGTGCAGCCATCAAACCCTAGTGACTGCAATTTCTTGGCGAGTGACCTGAAAAACGCAGCGGTCGGCTTGACTCGACCGCCCTTTGTTTCAAGTCGATGCGAACGCTCGAGCGAACGGAATAATTTTTCACTTTCGAATAACTCAAGCGTTTCCGTTTTTTTCTTAGGTAATTTGAATTCAATATTCATTACGCTGGCTCCTCCTCCTCTTCATCAGGGACGAACGGTACCGGCGTAGTTGGCGAAGTCGACGGATTCTCAAGAGCCTCGTATTCATGTACCCACCGCATCGAGTAGACCGGCTGACAATAGACCATCCCCAGGTACTTACGCACGGTCTTGTCTTTCTTCTTGATCAGAGGCGTTTCGGTAAAGTCGTTAAGATCGACGTCGGGGATCGGGTATCCAACTCGCTCGCAGTAGCCCTCCCAAGTGAAAGTGATGCCTGGGTGCCCCCGTGACACAACTGCGGCCGCCGCGCCGAGGTTGATCTCCGGAAGCGTGGCATCTTCGTCAAGGAAGTCATTGGTGTTGCGATTAACGACCGTCTCGCCAAGCGTGATCTGAACCAAATTGAGGTAGCTGCGATCGTTGGTCAGGTTCGCATCAAAATGGATGTAGCTATTTTCAGCGGTTGGCTTCGTGTTGCAGAGCCCCGTGCTTTCACCATCCGGTGCGTTGGTCGGCAGATCGTTGTCGAGCGTGTAGCCTGGGTCGTCAGTGTTGCAAAGGTCGATCAGCTTTTCGTCGTCGTGGTGGTACTTGAGTTGCGAGATACCACGCTGCGACGTGATGTCATTCATGCTGGTTTTCCAGTCGGCCCAGTCGATTTCGAGCGAACGGAACATGCCGTTATCATTGAGCACGAAATCAAAATAATTGCTGCCTTTCGGGATCGTTCGCCACTGGGCCGTGAAAGCCAGCTTGTTGCCGAACAGCTCCTCGTCAATTTCAAGGTGATCCAGGAATCTCGTCATGTTGGTCGGCACTGCGGACCAACGCTTTGAAATGATCGCTTGAAAAATCTGCCACGCCCGCACTCGCGGTTGATTCTGTGCGAGCTCGACCTCGACCGACATTGAGCTGTCGATGCGGTCACGGCTGTATGGGTTGACTCGCGTTCGGTGAGATCCAGAGATGTCGACTACGCCAGCGGGCCAGCCATTGGGCGACTCAATCTCAGTGTCGGTGATAACGAAATCGAGCCGCGATTTGTCCTCGGAGATTTGGAACATTTGCTCACGTTGAAAATTGTCGATCTTTCCAATGGCAATTTTGTCGCGGTATTCGTCGGCGGAATCAGGGATGCCGTCGTATTCATCACGAGTCATGGCGATGATCAAGTGGCCAGCAATCGAACGAGTTGTGAAACCTTTCCGGTTGACGGTGTAGGTGACCGAATAAGCCATCGTCATCACGCCGTCGTAGCGAGCGCCGGAACACTCAGGCACGTGAACGTCACATTCCCAAACGCACTCAGCGGCTCCGGTGTGGCCGATCGGCAGCCAGGAGATCATGCGAGGCTTTGGACCAAACGCAACGTCTCGCACCTCAACCTCTTCCTCCTCCGCGTCGTTGAAGTTGACGCGAATTGAGGGGCCGAACCCCTTTTGAGATAGCTCGAATTTCTTTCCAGGTTTGCTCAGTCGCTGGCGAATCGCTTCGACGTGCGAATCCTGATCGCTGTAGTCGTCGTTTGGTGCAATGATCGCCTTGGCTGTGACCTTGTGTTTAATGTAGGAGACCGTGCGTTCGGTGGCGTCATATACCATTTCGCTCGACACGTCGACGTGCGTAAGGGAACCGAAGGTGTAGCCGTTGTAAAACAGCACGCCATGGTCAATAGAGTCTTCGGGTGATGGTTCTGGATCTGTCATTACGGAACTCGATTCGGTTTGACTCCGCCACCGCCACCGCCACCGCCTTGGTTTCTGGCAACGACGTTTGCGAGCTCTTGCATGAATTGGTCCATCCCGCGTCCGGGGAGTGGCGTGTTGTCTTTCCCAAGGTCGTCGATAGCCTTCTTAACCTTAGTGAGCGCCTCGATGTATTCGAGCGACTCTTTCGTGCGATCCATCCCCGAAAACGGAATGTAGGTAACCAGCACGTCAAGGCCTTCTTTTGCAGCCTCAACCACGCGGACGCCAAGCGTTAGGGTGTCGGCAATCACTTCAATTGTCGGTGCCAAACTTGATGCCAGCAGGTCATAAATCTTGGTTTGCAAATCGTACACAGCGTCATCAAGTCGAGCCTTTGCCGATTCGACACGAGCCACGTCGGGCCCAATTTTTTCGGCTCGCTCTACACGGCTGGAGAATCGCTCCGCCTCCGCTTCTGCTCTTGCCGCAGCAACCGGTCCAGACACGTCCTCAAGCTCGTTGCCCATCGCCTGGAATCGATTGACGACAGCCAGGAATGCGACGAGCATCAGGCCCGCTGCTGCTGTTACCGCACCGATCACCAACGCGAGTGGACCAAGTGCGGCGGTGACTCCTGCGATTGCGGCTGCGGCACTTCCGGTCGCGGCTGCTCCGGCGCCGGTGGCTGCGGCAGCTCCGGCTCCGGCCCCGGTGGCCGATCCAGCCGATGCGGCACCGATTCCGACTCTCGCGGCAACCCTCGTGGCAAATCCACCCACGGCACGACCAGCACGGCTACCAGCGACCTTGCGTCCAGTGCTTGATGCAGCACGACCGACGCGGCTCTTTGCGACTCGCGATCCAATCGCACTGGCGTGTTTCTTGACGCTCGACCTAGCGTTGCTCGCGGCACGACCAACGCGGCTACCGGCAACCTTGGCTGATACGCGGCGAGTCGTGTTTACCGCAGCATCTTTAGCGCGTCGAGCCACCTTTCGCGGGTGAAGCTTTTCCACTCGCGATCGGACACGTCCAGCGATTTCCCTCGCTCGAACCGTTGTCCTTTCCACTCTCTCGCTTTTCGCAACACGGTCAACCACGCGATCGCGAGTGCTTCGGATCGCGTCGGTAATCCGTTGGACGACCGACATTTTATCCTGGGTCGACTTAATCGACTCCTCGGTGCTCTTGCTTGTCTCCTTCGACGATTCCTCACGCGACGACTCTTCTCGTGATTCATCGCGAGAGTTTTCTCGATTCGACTCGATTGACTTTTCGCGTGATTCCTCTCGTGATGCCTCACGGCTTTCCGTGTTCGTTTCGCTCGCTCTTTCGATTGTGGATTCGCGAGACGATTCCTCACGCGACGATTCACGATCGACCTTTTCCGACCGACTAACTGATTCATCCGGCTCAGGCCTGGCCTTTGGTCCCGATGCGTCCGACGATGGCTCACGCACGATCTCACGCACGACTTCACGCGAAGTGTCTCGTGAGTGGTCGGTTGCTTGCCGTGACTCCTGGCGGCTCTCGCGGTCGCGATCAGCTCGCGCAGTGTGCGTCCGCTGGTCGTCTCGTTCGGTTTCGGTTTGGTGGTCCGCTCTTACGCGATCACCAGCGGTGCGAGTGCTCTGTCGATCGTCTCGGCTTGACTTGGTGTGCGACTCAACCCGCTCGCTTCGTTCGATACGGCTAGCGGCCCGGCCAGCAAAGAATCCGACCAGTGAACGAGCGATGTCTCGCGGGGACAACCAGTTTTTGACGCCTCGCAAGGCATTGCCAAGCTCGCGAAAGTCGTCTCGCTTTGGGTCGTCTGGCGGGGTCTCGGATTTCGCATCAGGGCCTGGCGGCTCGGCTCGATCGACCGAAGCATTATTCTCTGGTGTACCTCCGTCCGGTCGCTCCGTCCGATCAGGAGGCGTGAGCGTTGACCGATCGTTGATCTCCGTCGCCTGCCGGTTGATCAGCAACGCGAGGTCCCGAATGATCCGGTCTAGATTCGCGTCGATGTCGCGACTTGACGCCGGGCTTGAGTTCCCCGTGCGTTCCCCTTGGTGATCGCTGGCCCGGGTCGGCTCATCGCTTTCCCATGGCTGCGATTCTCGGCTACCTGTCGCCTCGGGTGTGTGCGGACGGGTAGCAGTGCCAGCGTCTGCGGCTCGATCCGAAGCGGTGGTTGATGTTTCACCGCCATCTACCAATACAACTTCGATCTGAGTGGACAAGGGAAGGCTTTACATGCGAGAGGGTTTGGCTATCGAGCGATCTGTTTTGCGAGATCCTTGACGCTCGCGTTGAATTTATCGTTCACGATCCCCCACACCCTCGCGGCCACCGTTGGCGTTGCGACAGGGCAGCCAATCGCCACCAACTCCTTGCCAAGGTCGGCGAAGAAAGCAGCGTTGCCCTGGATGATGCCGGACTTCTGGACAAGCTTGTGCTTGTCCTCGATTCGTTCGCACGTGAGCTTGACTGTGATTAAGTCAGTATCCCACGAGTGGGACTTCTCCCCATCACGAAACACAAATGAGAGGTTTCCAGAATCGAGTTCGATCGGCTTGGGCATACTTCTTATCAGGGGAGAGGGGAGCAATGGGGACACGCAACGATCTGTTGCTTGCCAACTAGGCAACGGTTCCAAATAGTCCAGTGGACATTTCTGGGTAGATCCGCTGGCGAATCGGAACCTCGCGAAGGTCGGGAGCGAAAAGGATTTCAACGGGGAACCCTTCCGCCAAGATCGCGAGCGGCAACGTGATCGTAGATGGCCCGTCCTCGGATGCTGACGTGCCACTGACTGCGGTCAACACGAGAGACTTGGCGATGGGTGTGCCTTCGGATGAGCCATCACCACGCACCACCAGCTTGCCGATCTTCCCAAGTGTCAGTGCCGTGCCTGGGGTGCTGGCAAACGGCTCGGAGCATTCCGCCACGGCAGCCGCCAACGCTTCGATCAACCGATAGCTAATGAATTGCTCACGACCACGGTACACGGCATCTTGCGGGGTGTCACCGCCAGCATCGCCAGTGATGAGCCGCTGAAAGAATTGATGCGACAGCGTAAAGCCCTCGGCGGTTTGGCCGAGTGCCTTGGCGTTATAGGTCGCGGTGTATTGGCCTGCTACAAAGTTACCGGACATGGTGCGATCTCAAAATCTAAAATTGAAATGGTGAAAAAACTTGCGGCGAAAATTCTTAGTAATCGCCTTCGTCGTCGTTGTCGTCAGGTACTTCGGGGAGCCGGTCGGCAGCCGCAAGCAACTGGTCTTGGCTGACCTGCTGTCGCTTCGCCTTTTCAATCAGGCTCATGCCCTTGGGGTGGATTAGGAGCAGCGATTCGGCTTTCGCGAGACAACCAGGGCAGTTCGCGACCTTCGGGTTGTCAGTCACCGCTTCGTCGTTCGAGACCGTGGCGAGATATGCTCGCTTTGAGTCGCAAGCGATCACGTAGCGAACGCCGCCGTTGCCGCGGACTGGGCCATCGGGGTCGGGAACCAGCATGTGCGTGAGCGTCATCACACCGACCATGGGTGCAGAGTTCGCGCCGCATTTCGGGCAGGAGAACAAGTCGTGCTCAACCTTGAACCGAAATTCTTGGTTTGATTTTTCGCGGCAGCGAGGGTTCCGGCAAAAGCCGGTCACTGGCTGGCTTAAAACCCGATCTTCGGGAACAATGATACCGCTCATGCTTGTTGCCTTCGTGTCATGACAAATCGTGCGCCAGAGAATTTCACACCCCGACGAATCGCAAGCGTTGGATCACCCTTTGCGGTGCTGCTTGCTGCGTCGTAGGGGTCTTTGAAAACCGGCTGGGGTTTAGTGTCGGCGGAGTCAAATTTCAGCGGCTCCAGGAAACCTTCGCGGCTGCCGAGGGTGCTGATATTTGAGGTCGCCAGGTTCATTGGTTCGTAGCGAAAATCAATCGCGTCCATCACTGCCGTTAGGTCGGCATTAAGTCCGCGTGTCCTCTCGAGCAAAACGCTGCGTCTGCGATCGCGTGGTACGTCACCCATCCGGTGATAGACGACCACGCGGACCGACAACAACAGGTCAATCGCTCCGCCGCTTCGCGCGTGATGCTTGCCAGCGACAAGCCCAGCGGACGAAACGCTAAAGTGCTTCGCCGACGAAATCGCCGGTACTGTTTCGTCATCTAGCTCAACATCGCATTGGCTCTCATTGAGTTTCAGTTTCGTTCGCAACGTATCGCGGACAGCCTCAAGCAAGGCGGTTTCGGCTTCAATCATGCCTGCCCCCAATTGCGTGCTCAAGTGCAATCGTGATTGCTCGTTCTCCGGTCAACGCCCATCGGTCACGCCACACCTGTGGAGCCTCGCCTTTCGGCAAGAATGGTCGCTTTCCGTTTTGATGAGCAGCTGCGTAAGGGACGTTCGTCCCCACGATCACGCCGCCCAAAATCGTCTTAAATATCTGATCGGAGTTGCTGCCAACTTCGCCCGGCGAGAGGCTGTTGAGCAGCACGCCAGTGTCTCGCAAAATCTCGTGAGGAATGTTCGCATACTCAGCAATCTTCGTCTTGCCGCCCTCTGCTTTGACTGTCGCCCACGCGATTTTCGCCGCCCTCGCCTTCGCGGCCCCCAGCGGCATTGAAGCCGCAAATCGAGCCAACCGAGTGCCGTAAATCTCTCGCCATCGTTTGAGTTGTCGCCTGGTCAGCAAGCCATCCTTGCCACCCGGTGCGTGCCCCTTTCCTTTGGGTGCTCGGCGTCCGTAGGCTAAGGTTGCCGGTGCGAGCGGAGGCCATTTAACCCCGTCCTCTCCGGTGCCGCCTTTTGCCTTGCGAACGAAGTCGTCGTGAATGTCGGACAGGGCGGCCATGCCGATCGAACGGTGAACGCCCTGTGCTAAAATCGCGTGCGACGCGCCACGCCCGGTCAAGCTTTGAATCACTTGACGTACAAGCGTGGCAGCGTCAGCACGCGACCCCCTGAAGTACACTTTAGCCATCGTAAAACACCGCCGATTTCGCTTCGTCACGTTCTCGCGTGCTCGGCTCTGGGCTGCTCGATTGCCGAACCACACGAATGCGTTCGTTGCGATACCTACGGTCAACGGTGAGGTTTGAAAATGTAGGTTCGTTGCCCGGTTTCTGAGGCAGTCCCGGCAGTTTGTATCTCCCCGATGCAAGGCGAGCCAGGAAGCCAGTGTCAGGGTCTACGATGCGATGGAACTCCATCTCGAGCGATTCGGGAGGCATATTTCCACGACGGAGGCAAAGCGATCGGCAAGCCATCACCACCGCCCAGTCATTAAGTGTTGCGTTGCCGACCAAGCGACTCTCTTCGTACCGTCTCAGTGCCGAGGCGTCGATTTCTCGCGATGCCCGCCCGATGCAATCGTCCACAATCCCGCTGTCACCGAATCCGTCATCGTCGTGATCCGAAAATGCCGTCACTCCGTCTGCGGAGAGATAGCGATTCAGGTCATCGGCGGTGCAATACAAATTCATTTGTCATCGGGCGTGGGGAATACAAATCTGTTTGTCGAAAACCGCAGTCAGCGGCTTAGAATTCGACCGTCGCGTAAGCGGTGCTGGCTGGCACATGGTTAACGATCATCGAGTTATCTAGAGCAAAAATGTCAGTGCTCGTTGGGTTGGATCGCTTCACACTCCACGAGGCCAAGCCGACCTTGACGCTCTCGGGGCCACCATCACGCTCGGCAATCGGCTCGCTGCCTTCGTAGCACGAAATGGTGTTATCCGATGGATTGTGGCCAAGGAATAACGCGTTGCTGTCACCCACGTACTTGGTGAATGTCTCCGCACCGGGTGCTCCGATGTCCAACCCTTCGTCGGTGATGTACCACACCACGTCGGGATAGACGCTCAGGCGAGCGCGATAAACATTTTGCATCGTCGCACCCACCGCAGGGTCAAGCGAATCTCGCTCAAGCACGACAAACGGAGGCGTTGCCGAGCCGTGGACTGCCGCGACGTGCTCATTGTTGATCACATAGTTCCAGACCTTTGTTCCGCAAACCACCGCATGCAGGTGTCCACCACAAAGCTGCTGGAACGCTGCGTTGATCTTGCCGACATGGCCGGGGATGTCGGCTGTGGTCGTCGACCATTTTGTATCGATAATGTCGCCGGTGCCGAGCATGTTGAGCTTGGACTTATTGCCGGATGGCATTCGTGCCGCCACGTTGCCGATCTGCTGTCCACCGCCTGCGAAGTCGAAGAACGCAGTATCGTCCTGCCGGTTGATGTAGAGCGAATCGCGAAGCGTGCCGACCAGCATCGCCAAACGGAAATTGCTAGCCAATTGGCTCAGCGTAGTCGTTTGGCGGCGGAGCATGTCTGCCCCCGCACGGTCACGAGTGGCGGGGTCATCGATGCGACCAAGGTTGTGCAGCATCTCCGCCAACATCGAGACGCTATCGTGCATCCGAGCGTAAGTGAAATTCACCCGCCCAACACCTTGAGGATTACGCCGAGCAGCTGCGGAGCCTGGGGCCGTCAATTGCCCAACGGCTCGCACGTTGTTGTAGATGTGATAGCTGCCCTCGCGACCATGGCCAAGGTTCTCGATCGACGACCCACCGGGCTGGCAACCGAAAAGACTCAGCAACCAATTGCTCGTTGCGGCCTGGCGGCTGACAACGCGGGTGAGGGTTTGAGGCGAAAGCAAGGATTGTAGAGCGACCATGGTTCTTTACTGTCTATCGGTTGAGTTGGATCTGTTAAGGCGACTGCGTGTGCGAGTGGTTAAGTCTCAGGCTCAGGCTCAGGAATCACCAGTGGCGAAGCGACGCCGCAAAGCTCGTGAGACAATCGGAAGAACTTGAGCTTCAACGCCGCCACGGTCACATCTTCATCGTCGTGGCCAATCATCGAATCGCCGAGGATCAAGAGCCGGTCTGACTTCACGGGAGCAGACACAATCACAGGGCAGTAGCGATCAACCGCAACGCCAAGCTCGTCGGTCATCCGCAGTTCGACAGGTAGGACGCCGTAGGGCACTTCGGTTCCGTCCTCAGCATCAGGGTCGTACTGTTTGAGCTTTCCGGTCGCGGTGACAAGCCCCAGGATCAAGCCTTGTCGCAAGACGGCGGTTGGAGTGTTTCCAGCGTCACGAGATGCCGAGTCAATCGCGTGAGCACTGCTCTTGAGCACCTCGATTCGCGATTCGTCGCCACCCCAAAGGAGGTCAGTCATCGTCGCGAATGATGCGTTAGAGCTGCCGGGGATTCCGAATTGTCCGCTATTCATAATGTTTCAACTAAAGGCGTTCGAGTTGTCTTCAAACCGCAGGTCTGTCACTGCCGCAAGCCCGCTGCCGAATCAACGACAACGGGCTTACGAAGCTAACACGGCCTTTCGACGGAGCAGCAGCGTGTTTTATTGAGGCTTACTTATGACTTTCCTAGAACGAAATCGGCAGCTTTATCGGCGTCCACTTGCTCGCCGGATGCATTAAAGTCGACCGGGCCGGGGTGATCGGCAACGCTCATTCGCGTCAATCTCTGCTCGCTCGACCAGAAGGTTCCCTGTGGCACCTCTTTGCGTGAATCAATCCAGGCTTCCAGGCTGCTTTGCAGCGGCTCCCCCTTGTCGTCGAGACTCAGCTTGATCACGCCGACTTGGCTGGCTCGGTCCTTATGCTCGGCGGGAGTGCATCGACCCGAATTCAACAGGGCATCGAGTTCGGTCTTGACGGCAGCGCGGTGCGTTCGTTCGCCGAATGCCAGGGCTTGTTTCGCTTGCAAGCTCATCGTTGCAATCTGGGGGTCAACCACGGTTTTTTCTTCTGCCGGTTTGTTCGGATCTGGCATTTCTTCGATTCCTTGGGATGCGATCGCGGTCAAAAGCGCCACGTTGATTCGGTCAATAAAATTCGTGCCGGTCGTGTCTTCAGGAAGAACGATTCCGACCTTGGCGAGCTGCTCCACGACAGACGAGACGGTAGCCGAGGTGTTGACATCAGCTTCCTCGGTTTCCTCATCCTCTTCCTGGCCTTCGTCACCCTCTTCGCCTTCGTCCGACTCCTTCTCAAACGGTTTGCTATTCACTCCGAAGCGAATTGCACAGCAAACAACATCATCGACCACTTCTTCCGCGTCGGATTGGCTGTGGTCTACCGGATGCACAACGGCGTCCAGATGGGTGATGCAGTCGCTATAGAGGTTGCCTGCGCCGTCTGCCCAGTTCGAAAAGAACACTGGCGACACCTTGACGACGTTGTTTGCGAACTTTCGCTCAGCGTCAGGATCGCGAGTTTCGAAGGATACGGTCGCGCTGTTTCCATCACTGGCGACGTCGAAGCCAGACATTCGACCGATCGCATTCTTGGCCGATCGCTCTTTGCGTTCGTAGAGATCCATCGCAACCGGCGTCAACTCCTCGAGATTCGAGGAGTGATCCCAGTGCATGGGGATGACTTGTCCAGCGTCGGTCATCCGCTTGAATTGCTTCGACCAGTTGGCGAGACGATCGCGAGTGACTTTCATCTCTCCGTCAGGTGAGCGATAAGTGCCGATCGACAACATTTGTTTGCGGAATTTCTTAGCCATGCGTGAAGGATGGCAAAGATTCGCGGACGGTCAAACAAATCCCGCACGTGAATCACGTGAGTCACGCGATGCGCGAAAAACACTTCCCTTCGCAATCGATCAGGGAGAAAAAACGGTCAGGATTTTATCGATCTCGCTTTTTCGAATGCCAGGCAATCCCGACGGATGCCGAGCAGCCTTCAGCAGTCCATCCTTGACCCAGCGGCCAACGGTTGAGCGGTGCTTGCCGATCATCTTGCCAGCTTCGGTGTAAGTCAGAATGGGGTCGTCCTTGTGCGTTGGTGGTGCTTTTGCTTCGGTGCGTTGTTCTTTGTTGCGGCTCATCGGTATCCTTTGTTCGGCGGTATCACTCCGCCCCACGTGCTGCTCTTTGCGCGGGCCACGTAGCTCGCGTAACTTGCGATGTCAATCTGATCCGAGGTTTCCTTTGGCAACCCAGTCCATGCCAGCATCTCTCTCCTAAACGGTGGCACCCATGGTTCATCGGAATCGGGGATCAGCAACAGTCCGTCTTCGACCATGGAGAGCATACCCGATGCAATCGCGCGTTCCAACTTCGCACCACGACTTGTGTCATCCATTCCCGGTATTTTTGGCCCAATCAACTCGATGCTGCGACCTTTAACCTCCTTCGACAACGGTTGGCCGTAATGAGCGTTCTCGATGTAAACCTTCGGGCAGTTCCACGTTTCGAGCACACTTGGCACGCGAATCTTCAATTGGTTCCAATCCACGCGATCACGCCACACGTACCGTGCCAAAAGAATTCTCTTGGGTGGGTAAAAATCGAAGATCCCGCACACTGACCAGCTTGGCGGGTCGCCCCGTTTCTCGGCTGCTTTTTCCTTCGAGGTTCCGGCTGTGTCGATGGTCGCAAACCTCCGGCACGCCGATTTAGGGATCCTGATCAATTCGCCGCCGAGCAGCACCTCGTAGTAATCCTCGCAAATCGTGTAAGTCTTGAGCCAGCTCGAATCGATGAGTGTCCCCTCGCTCGACAGCCAGTTGCCTTTGAGCAGTCGCTCACGGACCACACGCGGCTGAGCCATCAGTCGAGCACGATATCCTGGATCCTTTTCGAGTAGCTTCGGATTGTCATCGAGCGAGGCCGCGATGAACGTCAGCGAAATAACGTGATCCGGCTCCACGTCCTCATAGGCTTCTACCAATTCCTCTCGCGAGTCCGCCCACACGAGCTGCTCGCCATCGCCCAAGTCGCGGCGGATGAAATACCGCACAACTCCCGATCGATCTTGGATCGCGAGCCCCGACTCTGGATCAATCCACCACTCGATGAGGTCAGCCACCCAGCCCGGCTCAGGGTTGCAGGTCGCGCGAGCGTAAGGGGTCACACCGCATTTGGATCGCATGCGAGTGATCAGGTAAAAAAATTGTGTCTCGGTGAAGTGCGTTAATTCGTCAAATCCAAGAAACGCGATTTGCCCACCCTGGTAAGTGTGCTTGTCCTTTTCGTGCTGTAGGTGAGCGAATTTTATTTTTGCACCGGTCGGAAAAGTCCAATCGAGATCGGTGCCGCCACGGGGCTTGCCTCCAAGGTGCCGGTACAGCTCGTGAGATTCGTCCCACAATCCGCCTGATTGCGTCACCTGCGGAAATGTGCGACGGAAGATCAACGCGTTGAATCCACGCTTTGATACATGCCGTGTCGGCTCCGCCAAGAGGAAGAACGACTTGCCACCGCCCGCCGAGCCACCGTAAATCAGGATATCGGCAGGGCAAGCGAACGCATTTGTTTGGGGCCCCGGGTTTGGTCGAATCTCTACCGGCTCATCATCCGCCACGCCTAGCTCACCGCACGTGTTGTGTCGGCGATCACGCGGAATCGTCCATTGGCGAGCACCTCGGCGCCGGCCGCTTCTCCAGTCTGCTTGAGATCATACCGGTATGGATTGGCCATCATTAGCTTTGTGATCTTTTCGTTGACCGTCACAATCACACGATTCTTAACGGCTTCATCATCGGCAACGTAGCTTTCTACCTCAAGCGATCCCATCGTCTTATCGTTTGCCGCCTCACCGTTGACACGCAGCAAGCCGTCATCAACGCTGGCCGGAATCGAGAGGGCGATCTGCAGGTTGGCCGCGGCGTCTGCTACATCGCCGCCCTTGATCGTGAGGTAGAGCTTTTCCACCCCGGTGAGGTCGCCGAGTTCCTCGATTGCGATCAGCCAGCGAGTGCCACGACTGCGGATGATTTCACCGGTCCGCTTCGCCGCTGACTCTGCTACCACCGCGGGGACAGACACGACGGCGTTGACGGTGATTTCACTGTTGCCGGTTGGTGCTTTAGCAACCGCGATCACCGTGTACTGCCAATTTCCTTCGCCGTCGTCTTGGATCATCATCCCGAGCTTGGCTGTTACTGCCGCAACTGCATTGAGGCTCGTCTGCGTCGCGAGCCCATCACGGATCGCGTCAACGGCTGTTGAGTCGAGTGTGGTCGGGTTGATTGTTGGGTCAAAGTCAATCGTCGGCGACACGTCCTCCGGGGTGGCGAATCCGGTTGCTTTGCTCGCTGTGCGACTCGCTTCGTCCGTGACAACTTGCCCTGCTGTGCTCGCTGCTGTTGTCACGACGGTAGTGCCAGTTGGGATGCAGTCCGCTTTGTGTGCCGTGACCGTGAACGCGGTGTAATTGGTTTCGGCTTGGGTTGGCACGTAATGCACAACACCTTCGACGTAGCTTGTTGTTCCGCTTCCTGCGGATGCTGAACCTCCCTCTGGTGTGACCTTTATTAACACGTCGGCGGTTTGCACAGCACCGTCGGAAATTTGCACGACGGCACCAACTGCGATGCGTGGTGGGCTAGCGTTGTTGCGTGGATACATTTACTGGACTCCGCAGCCGATAGTTCGTGAACGTTGACAGACAAACCACGGCTTGAAGCCGCCGCTTGCTGCTGGCATGACGTAATACCGCCGACTCGATCGTCGCCGCAGCAGGTCGGGATAGTAGCTTTGCGACTGGCGGTAGAGTTCGGCGACTTCGGCGGGGGCGAGTGCGCGGCTGTATACCTTTGCGTCGTCAAGCTGCCCGCTCATTGCACGTGCTGTTGTGCCTGGCCGGTTGCCGATTGTCACCGTGCTACCGCCAATTGCGCCGGTCACGGTGCCGACAGTAAACAGTGACAGGCTCGATGTTATATCCTCGCCGTCCAGGTAGCACGAAAGCGAACCATCCCACACCAGCGTTGCCATCGTCCATGAGTTGTTGGAGAACAGCGACGTTCTTGTAGCTGACCTGACCACCGCATCACCGCTGCCGTCGTCGATCATCCATTGCCAACTACCAGAATTTCCGTTCGCGCCAATAACAAACCCAGCATGCGACCCTGATGCACCCAGCGCACGGCTGGCGATTGCATCGGCAAGCGAATTGCCGCCCGTGTGCCGCACCAGCACCGATGCGGTAAGATTACCAGACGCGCCGACCTCGCTGATCGTGCCCGCTGAAACCTTGTCATTGCTTCCGTCAAAATCCAACCCGCCCCAACCACCACGCGTCCCACCTGCCACCCAGTCCGTCGCCGGGTCCATGTTCGTCAACGTGCCGTGATGTTTGCCACACAAGTCCCACCACTTGGCCGTTTTCCATCCGACGCGACCCGGCACAGCCATCCACCACGCAACAAGCCCACGGTTCAGCGAGTGGCTGCGGTTGACGGGCTGCTGCCAGTCGATTAGCGGTGGGCTGCTCAGCCTGCTCATGCGTCTTGGATTTCCTGAACAACTGGGTTTAGGACGATGTGGCTCTCCACGTCGTCGCTGTGCAATGCAGCACCGGAACTGTTCAGCAGGATTGCCGATGCGTAGCGGGCCTTTGGCGCGAACATCCAACCGTCAATGACTTGCACGGTAGTCGTGGCCTGCCCGGTATTGGTAAATACTGACACCAATTCAGCTTGCAGAACCGAGGCTGCTGCATTGCTCGAATACCCTGTGTAAGCCGCATCGGTGCCACTGACTCCGGCCGCGTTTCCGGTTCCTGCCGTTGCCGAATCGCTGTATGCCAAGTAGAGCAGCAGCGTGTTGCCAGCAGTTGGCGTCGATGCGATCTCAACGGCAAGGCGAGCGAAATACTCCATCGCCCAGTGAGCGCCGAAGTCGAACTTGTCCGATTGTCGGTAACTGCCGCTTGCCAGGCTTGCGAGAGTCAACTGCACGTCCAGCTCATCGCTACCGTCTGTGCTGATTCGCAGGTCGTTTGCCGCAGTTGGCAAAAAGTCCGTGGCGTGATCAGCCAACACGATCTGCTCTGGCGTGCCATCCATCGGCGTATAGAGAACTTTGGTGGACATTAGCAGTTACCTCGGGGGAATGCTTCGGTGATGTCGCGAGCCATTTCCACGGCCCGCTGTCGAATTTTCTTGACGGTTTCGGCGTCTTCGTGTACCCGAATACCTGCCTTGTCGATCATCTTTATCGCGATCTCTTTTGCAATCTCGCGTGCTTGCTCGCTATCACTACGCATTGCGAGCATTCGCTACGTCAGAAGGCGTCACATGCACGTACACTCCAAGCAGTTCGCGTGCTCGACTTGCCGATTCTTTCGCGACCGCATCAAACGCAACACGGGCCGCTGTCTGAGCCGAAAACAGTTTATTGAATTCCGGTGCGAAAACGGAAGGATTGACGCTGCCATCGGCCATTTCGTGCGTGAGCCATGACCGCTGCCCGTCAGTCAATCCGTTCCACTCGTCGACGGGGACAGTGAAATCGTTCGACGCGACCGAAGCCCGATAGACTTGGATCGATTCGCGAATCTCGTTTAGTAGGTTCGCGTTTGCTTCATCGTCTTGGGCCAATGTGGACAGACCCAATCCGGTTGGATCGTTGGTCAATTCATCTTTAACGATGGCAAGTTGGTCGTTGTTGAGTGACAAGGTGATTTACTCTTGAGGGCTAAAAGGGTATGCGGTGCTAACGTCAGCACCGCTAATCTGTGGTTCGGTTTCGGCTGCTGCGAGGATCGGACGTGCTTGCTCGGCAGTGAGCCCGATGCCTCCGCTTTCGATCGGCAAGGTCAGCATGTCGCGTGTTCGGGTGTCACCAACGTCTAGGCCGTCCGAATCCGGTTGCATCCATTTAAGCATTCGCTTGACGAGCGAATTCGATTCCGCAACCGCTTCGATTTGCTGCATCACGTTTTCGCCGTCCATTGGATTGGCGTATAGCGAAATGATCGTCAGCTCAGTGGCTCGTGTTTCTCGCGTCACCTTGGGTGCGATCACTCGACATCGAGCGGCACACATATCAGCAGCGCCGGCTTGAGCCAATCGCAGGGCATCCGCGTCGGATTCGATCAGCGTTCGTAGTTCGTCGGGTGTCATGTTGTCTCGTCGTTAAAAGTCGCGTTAGGTTTGTCAGCTAGTGCGGGTCCGCGAGCCCGCTTGTCAATTCGTCGCCCTTAAATTATCGCCAGATGCGACAGCGGTACGTACCATTTGGACCGCGTGCGACCGCATCACCTACCAGCGTCATTCCGCGACTCGGCGTGCATGTCGGAACAACTTCGTGCGAGACGGTCACCGAACTATGCCATCCAACGCCTTCGAATTTCCCAACGCTCGACCAGCTGCCGGCCGACTGCGGAGGATGGTTTCGCATGTCGTGCTTTGCCATGTAATTGGCCCTCATCTGCGCAACCGCTTGCCCTGGCAACTGAGCCACCGTACTGACCATTGATCGCAGCGGTTTGGCCCTCTCCGGCTGCTGAGCCGCAACGACGTACACGAGTGCCGGAGAGCACTGGCCGGTGACAACTGGTTCGCACAACGGTGCCTCACTCACCACGCTTTGGCAATCACAATCGACGCAAGGTGGCGACTCCATCACTGGTTGCGGCGGGCAGCTCGCCTGCGGAGTGCAATTCACCTGCGACTGAGCCGGAGTCATCGTCACGGTCGAGGTGACCGACACTGACTGACTGGCCCCGCAAACACCGCCAACGCATTCCGAGTTGGCCGCGTTAGACCGGTTGCCAAGTCGCTCTCGCAATTTCTTGAGTGGCCCCTGTGCCTCCGCGAACGACAGCCCGCAAAGTAAGATCGGCACAGCTAAAAACAATCGAAACATTTTCACACCTAACATTTTCACACCTTCTGAGATTAAGAGTTGCCGCTCCGTAGCGACGAAACGATTTGAGAAATGATCGCACGCACCACGCGCACGATCATGGCGATTTTGATTTGAGTTATCAGCCAGCGGTCGCGTCTCGTTCGACGCTTGCCAATCTTTCGCGAATCAGCCCCACTTCGGTCGACAGTTTTATTCGGTCCTGCTGGCATTCGTCGTGCTTTCTATCGGATTCGATCAACCGTGTTTCTTGGGCTTCAAGCTTTGACTCTTGCTTACCAACGTGATCCTCAAGCCGTTTGATTGCCTCGGCATTTTTGGACTCGTTGAGCTTGAAAAGCCCCGCCACCGCGCTGGCCAAAGTTGCAACCACTGTGCTAACTCCTGCGATTACCCAACCCGCGTTTTCCGCGCCTTCACTCATCCTAAGCTCGTTCGTCATGGTGTAAATTCACGCTGCAAATTATTTGAACTTGCGAAACTTTTCGACGTCCTGAAATCCTGTCATTTTCGCGACACCAAATCCAGGCGAAGCGATTTCGAACTGCGGCACTGATTGGGTGCTGAAGACTTCCTTTAGTTCCCAATCCCACGACTCAAGCGTCGGCCAGACTTCCGATTTCCATCGATTGCACCACGAACAGTCAGGGCGGCTGAACATCGTCACAAACGTCTTGGGTGCCGATGGTTGATCCGGCACGGGGGCAGGCACAGGAGGCTTTGCACTGCCAACCGAATCGATCAGACCGCTAGCGATCGCTTGCAGGTCGGCAAGGAATCCGCCTGGCGTGGTCGCCTTGATTCCGTCGTTGATAGGTCGACGCCAGGTGCTCAGCCAGTCCGCATCACGCGAGGCCCCTTTACGTTCCAAGAGAGCCGACTCAATCGCGGCCTGTGCATCGGCCTTCATGGCGTCCAGCGTGCCGAGGTTGACCGCACTGATTGCCGCCGCCAATGCGGAGGCTGTCGTTGGGTCGTTGAGCTTCGCCGCCGCGTCACGACTGATCTCTCGCAACTGGCTATTCGCCGGAGGGTCTGGATTGGTCGGGCCATCGGGGTCGCTCGGATCCGGAGTTACCGGGTCGCAGATGCCGTTAGTGATCGCGATCGTGTGAGTAGCAACGTCAACGTCGGCAGTAGCCTCACCAGTGACGTCGACCGCGACCAGGGCGAAGCGAAACTCGCCAGACTCACGCACCGAGAATGCGATTTGACTCTCAGTTTGGATGTAGCGATTTTCGAGGGCAGGCGGAATAATCCACCGCTTGACGTGCCCTTTTGAGTTGCCTGAGTTGAGCACGACCAGGTTGCCTGCCTCGCTCGTTTCAGGGCCGTCGATTTTCGCAACGGCCTCACCAAACGCGGTGGCGCATAGTAATGCACCGAGAAACATGGACAGCCACAGAGTGACGGTTGATTGATTTTTTAGAGCCATGATAAGTCATCATTTGCGAGGAGTTGGACGATTTGATCGGCTTGGGGAATCCCGTGGCCAAACGAAGGATCATGCCCGGGGGATCCGGCGTCCTTCGTTGTCCGCTTGATAAATGCGTGGATAGCATCGCGGCTCTGGATCGCTGCATTGCCCTCACGCCGCATCAGCTCAATGATCAGGCACGCCAACCCCGCCCCAAACGGTGTGGCCATTGAGGAACCAGACATGTACCGAAACCCGCCATTGGTCGAGCAACTGAGAATCTGCTCTCCGGGACAAGCCCACGTGAGTTGGTCACCGCCGCTAGAGAAATTCGCGATGCCGCCGCCCTGCTTGGTCGCGCCGGTGCAAATGCCTTCGTTGGATCTTGCTGGCCAGCCGATCGTGTTTCCGCGACCGCTAAATCCAGAATTTCCTGCGGCGATCACGACCCAGATGCCAGCGTTCATCGCGTCACGAATCGCGTTGATTGTCGGCTGATAGGGAGACCCACCACCGAGGCTCATTGAGATCACATCGACCCCGAGCTCGGTTGCCCAGCGGACGCCCGCAGCGATCCCACTGGACGATCCAGAGCCGCGATTGCTCAGGACCTTGCCCACCACAAGATCGGCACCCATCGCCACGCCAATATCCTCATCTCGACCTAGCACCGTGCCGCAACAGTGGGTGCCGTGTCCGTTGCCGTCGATGATCGATTCGCCGGAAATGAAGGAGCGAACATCGAGCGGCTTAGGTAAGGCCGGATGGGAGGTCATGCCGGTATCCAGCACAGCACAGACGGTGCCCTTGCCGGTTACCCGATCGCGAATCCCCCGCCAGGTCGATCGAGGCAAGTGCCACGTCTCTTGGGCGAGCGGTTGAGACAGCATCCCAACTTCGAGGTCGGGCGGAATTCCGTACACTGGCGCATTGGGATCTGGCTTCATTTCAACACTTCGCAAATTGGGGGCGGGCAAGCAATTAACGAACCGCGAGAGAGCTAGCTCACAGATTCGGCTTGCGTACCTACGCCAGGCGAGGTGTCGATTGGGGGACAACCAGCGTTTGCGTCTCGCATGATCGAGACGATTTCGCTCACCGCAGCAAACAGCCGCTGGAAGTCGAGGCATTTCAGGAAATCGCCAACGCCCTGGGTGCTGACTTGATCGAGCTCCGATTGCAATGCGGTCAATTGCGATGCGACAGGGGGACATGCACCTTCGGGGCAATCAGTCTCTTTGGCCTCGAGATTTCCGATGAGTTCGATGATGAGTGGCAGCAACGCGGTAATAAGCGATTTCCAAAACATGTGCAGAGGTCCTAACGTGGGAGGGGAATGCTTTTACGAAAGTTCTCCCAATCGTGACACTCCACCGATCCGCGTCAAACGCTTTGCACGCGAGATGCACGGTACGCACGCGATGCACGCGATGCACACGCATGACGCTAATCTCGTCCGTTGTCCGGCAAGAAAATTGTCACGCCTCCGGTGCCAGTGTTGTGCACGTCAGCGTCGATCTCTTGCCGCGTCGTGTAGCCGCGGTCTTTCGCCTTGCGGCCGAGGAAAAATCGAATCGCCCAAGGGTCGCCATTTCGGATCGCGGCGAACAGGCCACGCTCAGCGACGTCCTTCATTCCTTCGCCGGAATCCTCGATCACCGCACGGAGTGACTTGGATCGCTTGACTCGCCGGTGGACTTGCCGACGCGACATGCCGAGGCACTCCGCTGCGTCACTGATCACGCCGCCGCACAACTCCAGGGCTGCGGCAATGTCCTCGTCTGTAGCTTTCATGGGGATGGGGACCTTCGTGCCTTGGTTGTTAGTTCTCGCTCCTCAGCCAGCTTAGCACGCCCCTCGACCATCGGCCAATCGCTAACCATCTCCCTGCACGTCCAGCACCTCGTCTCTGTGCGTCCGTCGCTCCATGTCGTCTCGCGAGCCATGTGGCAGCTGCAACGCTCACACCATGGCACGCAGGCCGTCAGCGTTAGCGTCTCAACCACGGTTGGCCTGCCATCGCGACGATCTCCCACCAGCGCCTTACTCAGCGGTGGGTTGCATCGTGAGCATCGCCATTCGGTCGAGTTGCGAGGCAACCACAGTTCGGTGCACCCGCATGTGTGGCACTGGTCGCTGGTGATCTGTGGAGCGGTTGGCGTCGCAGCAGTGATTGGCTCCGGTGCTTTCGCTTCCGTCGAAAATTTCTTACTGAGAGTTCTTAACATTTGAATTTATTTATTTTCAATTTCCTGGCTGTTCCCGTGTTCCCGTGTTCCCGTTGTTCCCCCTTCGAGTTCTTGCTCTTACTCTATATGCACCTCTATTCCCTCTACACCTTCTCTTCTCTTTCTCCTTACATCTCTATTTCTTTAATTACATGGGAACATAGGAACATAAAGAGGAAAGAGACGTAAAATACGGGGTCAAATCGTGTTCCCGTGTAAAATATTTCAACGGGAACACATGAGAACTGTCGGGAACAATCGCCAAGTTGAGGTCATTTTGAGAAATCAAAACAGATTGTTTTCTTTTTCTACCGCTTCTGAAAAAATTTCGTCGACAGAAAAATTTATCCCTTCGTAGCTCCAGAGCAGTTTTTTTCCGTCGCGTTTTTTTATCCGCTCGATTTTTGGAAATTTCCTGCGTAGTTCTTTTCCAAACTGCCGTGAGCCAAGCGGCTTGCACCCAACTTTCCGGCACCAATATTGATAAAGTTCGTAGAGCCGACTGGATTCAATCGAAGAATCGCCCTCGCTGATGTAGTCTGAGAAAAATTCTCCAGCCGGATTTGAGTCTTCGCGGTACTCCGCCATAGCCGCTGCAGACACCTGAGATCGCGTGAAGTCGCGTTGCGATTCGAGTCGATGCAGGCCTACGATTGCCCACAGGAGGATGCCGGGAGCCTCTCCTTGTTCGATCCACCAATCGGGCTTATCCATCCCCAGCACTCGCCGCTCCTGGGGTATCGTGCGGTCAAACGGGATTAGCAGCATCCGACGCCACAGCCCCATCGATTTGTCTCGGATCCGCGGTCGGCTATTCCACGCTGCCATCAATTTCGCGGTCGGGCGAGCGGAGATCGGTGTTTGGTTCTTGCGGTCAAATTGCATGATGTCCCCGCCGGTGAATTGCTTCAAAACACCCTCTGCAACCATGTCGATTTCTCCCGCGTCGCCGCTGATATTCGCCGCCTTGCCGATCGTGGTGCCTAGTTCAAAGCGTCCATCGAAGTTCTCGATCGAGACGTGGCTGACATTGGACTCACCAAGCATCGCCGTCATCGCCGCGAAGTAGACCGTTTTGCCGTTGCCGCCTTCGCCCTCGAGAACAAGGAATTTCTGTAGGTCGTTGGACGTGCGGAGTAGATAGCCAGCCCACTCCTGCAGCACCGCTATACGCTCCTGGTCGCCGTCCATGCAGTAGTCAAGGTAATCGATCCACTTGGGGCATTCGGCCTCGGCATCAAACGGGTAGTCCAGCCGGAACGAAGAGAACCATTCGGGCGAGTGATCGAGCAAGCATTCCTCGGCTGAGTTGCCGGAAAACACGGCTGACAGGTCGAGGATTCCATTCTTCGCGGCAACATAGTGTGGCTTTGATCGATCGGCCATCCAGGTCCCCATTGAGATCGAGGACGCGATTGAGCACATCGATTCCATCGCACCGACCACGTTCGACACTAGTGAGCGTGTCACCTTCTTGACTGGCTTATCGTCGCCGGTCGCTCGCCGCTCTCGCCAGCTCATTTCGAATTCGTGCCGGACCGCTAGCCATATTTTCGCGTTGAGTTCCGACTTTTCGATTTTGCGATACCGACCCTCTTTCCATTTCCACCACTCGTCTCGCCAGTAGACCAACCGACCATCGTGCTCTGATTTGTATCGCTCCAGGTTCACGCGTGCGAGTCGCTGCGGGTCGTCCTCGGCCTCGTTGATCTCGCTGGCTGCTTCCTTCGCTTCCGTTTGTCCAAACTCAACCGCGTCCTTGATCCGCTCGCAGAGGATTTCAAATGTGCCGCCGCCAGCGAAATAGTCACGAACGTCGGGGCCTTCCTTTGGCTCGACCGGAAACGGGAGCGTCAAGTTGACGACCTTCTCGGCTGCCTCGGCGAGTCGCGGCGCCCAGCCAGATCGGCGTTGACCGTCGCGGCCCGGGACCCAAGTTGCTCCCTCTTGGCCTGGTTTGTCGGCATCGTGGCAGACAATGACTTTTCGGCCTTCGCACAGCTTTACGATCCAGTCGAGCGGCTTTTCCTTCGCGCCGTTGGCGGTGGTGAATGCGGCCTGGTCAGGCTGGACAGATAGGAGCGTGGCGAGATCGGTTGATCCTTCGAGCTTCCAGATGACTTTGGCAGGATCATCGAACGTGGACGGGTTACAAATGATGCCTGCCACGCTTCCAGCGGTGAGCTTGACCTTCGTCCATTCCGGCTCTTTGACGTTTGGTTTCCACTTTGGCAGGTGTCCGCCATCGGCGCGATAAAGCACGTAGCCAACTGGCGGCTCCGCACCAAGCGACGATCCCCAGACTGGAACCGCGATCACCGTGTACTGTCCACGGTAGCGGGCGAACTTGCCGCCGATCGCTTGGATAGCTTCGGGCCTGATCGGCTTCTTTTTGAGGCACCACATACCCGCCAGCGTCTTGTTCCATGGCAGGAATTCGAGGTGCTCTGCTGGATCCGCTTTCTTGCGTTTCTTCTCAGCGCTGACGCCGAGGTGGGTCGCGATCTTGCCAATGGTGGCCTGGAAGTCGTCACCGGTAAGCCACTGGAGAGCTGCGATTCCGTCGCCGTTTTTGGATGCGAAACACTGGTTGCACAGGCAAGCACCTTCATTGGCGTCGATGAGCCGAAATCGATCATCACCGCCACACTTCGGGCACGGGTGATGCCGACCATCCATGATTCCATCTGGCACCCCAGCGACTGCGTAAAAGATTTCAGGCCACCGATTGGTAGCCGCTTGCTTAACAGTCGAAACGTCGTATCTAGGCACTGAGTGCCTCCGTGCTCTGGGTGTGGTTCTTGAATCTCTCGCTGAGTCGAATCGTGTCGACTCATTGCAAATTTCTGCGTACTAGACCGGATGGCCTATTCAACGTCTTCATACTCGCCATCGTCGGCGGTTGCGAGTTTCAACGATGGCGCGTCCTCGCTTTTCGGTTCGTCGTAAACCGCTGCCCGCTCTTCCGCCGCTTGCTCCGCTGCGGATTTGCAATTCGACGCCACGCAGGAGATGAGTCGGTCTTCGATCTTATCCGCCAAATCTTGCCCGCACCCCTTTGGCAAGACTTCTTTGAACGATTGGTGAGCTTTCGATGCCTCGCCGCGCAAGTCCTCGAGGTGGCCAGCCGTCGGCGCGACAGCGCAGAGCGAATTGAGTTTCTTCGCTCCGAGTCCTGGCAGCCCGCTGAGCAATTCGGAAGTCGGCACCAACCGCCAGGCGTTGTCGTCTTCGCCTGCGGCCATATCACCGGAGTCATCACCGGAGCTTGTCGCCATATCACCGGAGCTCGCGGCCGCGGTGGTCTCCTTGGCTTTGGCTGGATCGATTGGCAGCGGCTTTCCATCAATGATGTCGGCCAGTTTTGATGCCAGCCGCTGCAGCCGGATCTGCTCACCTTTGAGATACTCTTTTTCCTCCTTGATTTCGATCTTGTAGTGATCAATCTTTCCTTCAATCTCTTGGATGCTGCGATTGCATTCCGTGATCTGTCCAAGCACGGAGATTTCCGCCAAGAATCGCCGATCAGCTTCGTTCACTTGGCTTGCTGGCTGCGGCGATTCCTCGGCGATTGTCGCGTCGTCTGGATCCGCTTGCAGGCCGTTTGCCACCTCGGCGAGCTCGGTGTTGATAGCCTCGGTGTCGGCCTCGGTGGTGTTGTCAGACGTTGCCTCACTGACCGTCTCACTGGGTGCACCGATAGCGGCCTCGGCTGTGGCCTCCACGCTCTTGGTGGTTTCGGTGGTTTCGGTGGTGGGTTCGCCGGCGTCGATGGCTTCGGCGTCGGAAGTGTTGAGTTCAGTTGTGTCTAAAAGCATGGGTGTTTCCTTTTAAGGAGGTGAAAAAATAGTTAGTTGGTTTTTCGAATTGTCTTAATGAGTTGCCCCGCGATGCTCGAGTTGGCTAGTCGCCTTTCCGCTTCGTCTCCGTAACCGATCAGCACGGATGGCCCGCCGCTGTTGTGGCCTTCCTTTGGCTTCGATCCGTCTGGTCGATAGAACGTCAACCGTCCTTTAATAAACAGCAGCGACGAAGCAAACGGCCAAACGTCCGCAAAGAACGAACGCGTCTCAGTTCGTGCAAACACAAGTGCGATTCCGTTGCTGTGCAATGCCATGCGGTTCAGCCAATGTGTCATCAGTTTTCCGTATGGCGGGTTACACCAAACGAAGCCATCCCACGGCAGAAGAAGCCCATTGTCGCTTTCCGTGTACTGACGCTTTGCGCATGCCCACGGTTGCGGTTCACAAGCACACGGATCCAGATCAAACGGCCCAAGGTCGTTAATGATCCCAGGCGGTGTTATCCAGCTATCCGTTGTCTCTGCGTTTCGTGTGTGTGCTGGCGGTGCGATCGATGCCATACATTGTCCCTCTACACGTCCATTAAGTAAGTGATTTGATAAGTTCGTCAACGTCGACCGTTCGCCGACTGTTCTGCTCGGTCGCGAATCGCCAGCCTCGTTTGAGCAGTCGGTGGGTGATCTTCTCCGCAATTCGTCGCGTGTCGAGAAACCAGAATTGCAATCCGTAGGTGTGCTGCCAGCTCATCACGCTGCCGATGAATTCGTTGATGAGCGCCGATTTGCTGCGAGTGCCACGTGGCTTGATCGCGACGATACACGCCGCGAAAGTGCCCTCGATGACAACGCTTCCGTGCGGGATTTCTGCGAGGAATTCGAGCGTCCGTGTCCATCGCTCTTGCCGATCGCCATGGCTTAGAAACGTGCCGAGTGCATCGTCGATCGATTTTCGCTCAACGTGCACGTATCGTTCGCAACCGGCAACTGAGTAATCACCATGCGTCGGGCCCAACGACTTGAACACGTATGGCTGGATGAGCGGACGATCGCCGTCGGTGAAGCCCTGGAACGTCCACGGTTGCTTCTCTTGGCTGTCAACGAGGATGGTAAACGCCTCGGTTTTCGCCGTATCGACCAACGAAATTTGCCCGCCAATTGTCGCGGTTTGCAGGTTGCGTTGCCAAAATTCTACGGTCGCATCGTCTTTGAGCGTCAAGCCACGAAGTGCGAGATAGCAGCGAATTTGATCGAGCGTGCGAGGTCCAACGCCGTGCAGATTGCGAATCCACTCGGGCCGAATCTCGCACCAATCCGATGGCTCTGAGATTTTGAAATGGTCACGGGCCTTTGCGATGAGGTGTTCGAGGCTCATGGCTCGCCACATCCCTTTCCGACTTGGCCGCCATCGGTCGGGTCGCAGAACTCTTGCCAGTGGACGAATCCTTTGGGGCACCAGAATCCCCACTCGCGAACACGAGGCCCGGTGATAAACAACGTCCATGCAGGTCGACCAATCGCCGACACAATCACGCGGTGGCGATACGTGGCCGGTCGGTACTTAATCGAGCCAACGCGGAATCGCTTCGTCCCGGCATCCGTCTGCTCGTCGTATCCACCACGCAGGCACACGCTGAGCGATGGCCACGGGTGATCGTGCAACGCGCGGTCGTCATCGTCTCGCAGGAATTCATGCAAGTAGATGTTGAGAAATCGATTGCGTGGAATGAGGAACCAGCGGTAGAGATATGGCGACTCGGAATCGCCGACAATGAAGTGCGGCTTGCCGGATAGCAGCGTCTTGATCCAGTACGACAATCGGCCTCGGTTAATGGCTTCACTCATTGTCCAGTCCACCCCATGCACATGCCTTGGCCGCCCTGGAAAGTGAACAGCATCGCCTTACCACGATTGGCCTGGAGTCTCATTGGATCGTCGCCAAATCCCTTGCTCATCGCCCATCGAACATCAGGCAGTTTCGCGATGAGATTGTGAAATCCCGATTGAATCACCAGGTCGTCATTCATCCGCATGATGCCGCCATGGCCGCTGCGGCTGTACGGATTCCCGTTGCATCGCTTGCACTTGCGATCGCTGCGGAAACCAGAGCAGCAATCCTTGCAGTCGGCATAGATGATTTCGCTCCATTCGTCCACGCGACCGGTTCGGATTTCGCCAAGACCGCAGCACGTCTCGCATTCCGTGAGCACGCCGTGGTAGCCTCTTCCAATGCACTCGGTGCAAGCGACATCCTTCCTGGACTCGTAATTGGCTCGCGGCAACTCGGACCACGACGTAACCGGATTCCACAACTGCTGGAACGCATTGTCCGTTGGTGGTATTCGCAGCGGCTTGTCTTCGTCGGCGATCCCCATCGATTCGAATACCCGCAAGCAGATTCGGCCATCGGTTGCAGTCGCGTTGCCTTTTTCGACAAACGGACTTGCCATGTCCCACCTGTGCTGTTCAGGGTTGCAGCATTGCTGCATCAGGTCCATCGAGACGCCCTCACGGACTTCGACCGTTGGCAGGCAACCAAAGATGCCGAGCAGGCCAGTGGATTTTAAAAACGTTCGTCGGTTACTCATTCTTGTTCTCTCCGAATACTTCCGCCCGAAGTGGGCAATCCCAATCACAGTGTTCACTGCCAGCCATCGAGCAACCGCCTCCAAGGTGATCTGGGAGACGACCGCAATCATCAATCAACCGATCCTCTTGGCACTCGTCGCAGTTGCAACCGTCCTCATGTTTATAGTCGTAGTCGCTCATGATGTCGTCGTCCCATCCATCGGGATAGAAACGATCGCTGCCAAGCTCGGGTATTGAATCGCTCATGCAAATTCCTTTAACAAATCTTCGGTGCTATTCAGTTGCAACAATTCTCTGAGAAACGTTTTTCGCTTGCCGATCGCCACGCGTCGGCACATCGCGTCGGCGGTGGACTTTTTGCCGAGTGAAATGCAACGAACTTTTGCCCTCGATAGACCGGTGTAAAGCCACTCTCGCGAACAAACCATGCGTGCACCCGGGTACTCGTCGACTAACACGATGCAGATAGCAACCTCGGAGCCCTGGAGCTTATGGCACGTCATGCCGTAGGCCAGTTCCCAGCTGCAGCCACTTGCCGCCTCGTCGGAATCGCCGGCGGATGGCTTGCCGCGTGGAACGCGAATCACGCGTTGGGGACTGGTGAGCGAAACGACGAACGACTTCGGCTCAATCGCGATGACTTTCCCGAGCTCCCCGTTAGCCACGTAGACTTGGTTGTCGTCGTCGTCTCGATTCGCCTCTTCATCGCGGTCGATCGCGGTATACTTTCCGTTTTTCGTGCAAACGATCTTGTCACCAAGGCGAAACGGGCTGCCCTTGATCTCGGGATTGCTGTTGAGTTCGGCCTGTAAAATCTGGTTGATCGGTTTGCGTCCGAGCGGCGATCGGTCGTTGACCGCGACGATCACTTGCGTATCCCAGACTGGGTCTAAGCCGTTCGCTTCGGCCTCGTTGATGTGATGCAACATCCGCTCGATTTGCTTTGCAGGCGTGGTCGCCTCATCGATGATCAGATTGTCACCCGGGCCCCATGGTTTGCCATCGCGGATTGCCGCGCACGCTTCGACAATGCCACCGCTGTTGCGTTTGATCTCGGTTAGCTCGCCGTAGCCGATGCACTGGCTATTGATCATGTCTCGCAGCGGGGCTCCGGTTCCGACTGGCGGCAATTGGTGGACATCGCCAACCAGCAAGACGTGGCATCCACGCGGACGAGCAGCGAACACCGATCGCATCAGCGCCGTGTCGAGCATCGAGGATTCGTCGCCAATGATCACGCGGAATGGCCAAGGATTCTTTTCGTTGTATAGGAACGACCAACCACCTTGCTCCTCGTCGGACTGGCCAACACCAAGCAAAGAGTGCCAGGTGCGAGCACGAAGATTGACGCCAGCCGCTTGCAGAGCCTCGGTCAATCGAACGGCTGCCTTGCCAGTGGGAGCACCGATTGCGATATCATCGGGTCCAACCTTACCAGACCTTAACAACGCACGAATCAGCATCGCCGTTGCGTATGTCTTGCCGGTTCCTGGTGAGCCTCCAAGGATCGCAACACGGCTCACCAGTGCGTCGGTTAACTTTTCGCGTTGGTGATCGTCAATGCCGTCAATCGTGGCAGGATTAGGCCATAGGCTGCGCGAGGGGACAACCACATTGCCGCGAGGCATCGACTGAATGGCCGTTTTCACTTGCAATGGCAAGCCAGCCGCGTAGTCGACCAATGGAACGACATCAACGTCGGTGCCGTCACTAATCGTCTGGATGCACGTTGGTCCGAAAGGCTTGCCGTTCCAGACGTGGACCATCGGTGCCGTCAATTCGCGTCCACAGCGAGCGCACTGGAACGCGGTAGCCGCTTCCTCCCATGTAATCGTCCTGTCTTCGTATTCGGTGATCGTCGATGGCTTAGCTTCTGCCAATGCCGCCGCGACCATCTCGGCAAGGTCACTCTCCGCCGCCGCCTTTTTACCCTCCGCGATCCACACGCGATTGCCATTGGGATCAATCGGGCCATCGGTGCCGACCGTTTTGATTGATGACAGCGATCCGTAATGTTCGGGGTGCATCTTGCCCAGTCGAATTGCGAGTTTGATTGCTGCAATTGGCCGAGCCTTGGCTGATCCGATGTTCTGACGAACCGACTGGATTACGTGCTCAATCGGTATCCACGTGTGACCGCTGTTGTCGCTCGCCACAGAGTGCCAGGCACACAATGCTTGACGCTTGAGCCGGTCAGGACGATGGCCCAGATGAATCCACAGGGCATCGCAAAGTTTGAACCCGCAACCACGAAACGCCATCAGGGAAAACGGATCTTTGCGAACGATTTCCGCCGCTTTGTTACCCCATTTTTTGATGGCTTTGCGTGCGGTTGTCTTCGGTAATCCGCGCCCCGTGAGCAAGTTGGTCAGCTCAATCGTCGCATCTTCGGTTGCCTTTTTCGCGGTCAGGATACTGCCGATCGTGGCGGCCTGCTCGCGTGTCATGCCATTGCTAAAACGCAGCAATTCCTCCGGCGTTTCGCGAACGATTCGCACAGCATCGCTACCAAATGCATCCCAGAGCTTCGCGGCGGTGGCTTTGCCGAGGTGGTTGCCCCTGCCCGCGAGGATTAGATACTCGATCACTCCATCGCGATCGTGCGCGCGAGCAGGAACGAACGTCTGAAACTTGAATTGCTTCTCGCCGCGGTACTCGGTGTATCGGCCATAGAATCGATAGCGATGGCCAACGGAAAGCTCTTCGTCGTCGGCATCACCATTGACTGGCAAGTCATCTTCGCCAGCAGTGATAACACCAGCCATCCACTCGCCGCGACGGGTGTACTGCTTGCGGAACACACCTTCGATTTCTTCGAGTTTTGCCATGGTGACCGGTGGATGGTGATGGGGCGAGAATTAAAAAAACAGCGGGTGTGAGACAACAAGTCTCGCGGGCTTTGTCAAACCCTCCCCGCCGCACCTAAGCGTCCGTGCGCAGTGTCGTTATTGTGATCCGTTATTCTTGTTGGCCTTGTTCATTCGCTTGCAATATCGCTCACGATCTCGTTCCTCGACTGGCGGGAAAATCCTCCCATGTCCATTCGGGCAGACTGAACCGCTTGGCGTGTTTACTCGAATTTCGCCGCACTCTTTGCATGCCACTTTCTTTCGCAGTAGCTCAAGCGTTGCGTTTGGATCGCCCATCGTTTCCCTCGTCGTTGCAAGAATCTCAAGAAATGAAGCGGACAGGATTCGAACCTGTGACCTGCGAGAAACAACGGCACGAAATCAACACCGTCTCGCCACTCTGCCACTGAGCTACCGCCTCAACCACGATCGCTAGAACATCGCCGCAACGTCGACATTATTCGCCGATTCTTTGGAGTCCTTCGCCGCTCGATTTGATGCCGGTTTGCCTGCTCCCTTCTTCTTTTTGAAGTCGAACCACGATGCGTCGTGCCGCTGCTCTTCCGGAATCATGGCGAGCGCGTCAGCATTCTTCGGAATGTCTTTCACTTGCGGATCGTCAACGTGCCAAATGTCGCTGTACGAGATTTCGAGGAACTTGGTTGGCACGTTCCAGTTGCCCGCTTCATCCTGCTTCATCTGGCGGACCAGCTTGATGATCAATTGCTTTTCGACCATGCCAGAAAGATCGATCTTCACTGATTGGCCAAGTTGATTAGGGTCGAGGATGCTTGATGCAATAAAGAATGCTGCGAGCTTGCGCCGTGCTGCGTCCTGCTTGCTCTGTTCCTTGCTCAAGTCTGGCGAGAAAATTGATTGCCCGCCCGTCTTGCCGGTACAGTTTTCGACAGTTCCAGCCAACACATCGAACTCAAACGTGAACCCGTCGATTGGCTTGCCCTTATTGCCTTCGCCCTCGCGACAGTTTGTGACAATGATGTGGAAGATTCCTTCTTCATTCAGGAATCCGCCGCCGTTGTTTACGTCTTCGGGTGCATCAAAATTAAATGACATTTCTAATTCTCCAAGTAGGATTTAAGTTTCAAAATTTCAATCAAGCTCGGCTCCCACGTCGGCGGGTATCCGAACACACTCAAACCGGCAGACCATACGTTGGCCCAGCCGTGTTTATCTGTCAGTGATCGCAGCATTTCGGTGTCAAGCACCGACGCCGCAATCAGTCCTTTTTTGCCGCACCTTCGAGTGAGGTGGTCAAGAATGTTTTGGCTCCGTTATTCGACTGGAGCGATCCAATTAGCGACTGTGCATCACTGGTCGACAGGTCGGCGAATTTATCGAGTCCATGCTTTTGCATGTGAGCTTTGACTTTCGTGACGACATCAACGCCACCTTCCGCTTGAGCCACTTGCCTGATCAGTGTTTGCAACTCTTCGCACTGCTTGTCGGTTGCACGCGCTGCCGGCGTTGCGGTTGCCTCCGGCTCAGTTTGCTTCGCCGCAATCTCGCCTGCTTTCTTTTGCAATAGCTGGCCAATGATCACGCTGGCTCCCTCCTCAGTGAGATCACCAAGGTCATCGGCCCCCATCGATTTGAAGGCACCGAGTTGCTTGTCAGCTGAGATTTCCAACTCCGTAAACAGAGCGGTCATCACCTTGATTTGCTCACCAGTGGCAAGCCCCGCAACGAAGTCTGCTTTGACCTCGAATTGAGCGTCGGCAATCTCACCATCGTCGGCCTGAGCGTCCACCGGCGTGGCAGCAACTTGCGTCGCTGTCGCCGCCGGCGGAGTCGCCCGGTCGATGACTTCGGAGTCAATCGCGTCAGAGTCTGGGTCGGCTCCAAGTTCTTCGTCAGTCGCGAAGCCTGCAAGCACTTCGGGGCATACCATACGCACTGCCTTAGTTTGACAGCGAGCGCGAAGCATTTCGCCGGGGTTCTTTTCCCAACCGCTCTTGGGTTTGATCAGTCCGGCTTTCTTGGCCATCTCAATCGTGTAACTGACCTTCAAGTCGTTCTCGCGATACTTGATATGTAGCGTCGCCGTCTTGCCATCGTCGCCCTGGTCGATCCATTGATACCAGCCACCGATTCGGCGGAACTCTGCGAGCATGTAGTCGGCACGCATGGAAAGATCGCTGCCGCCGATGATGTGGTAACGTCGTCGCATCTCCGTAATAGGAATGCCTTCGCTCATTGCCATCAGCACGAGCGTCTGGCCTGCTTCGGGATTTTTGCAGCCGAATAGACCACCCTTGGCGATCATCGCACCATACTCTTTAATCGCAGGAATCAATTCCGTTGCGTTGCGAACACTTAACGACTGTTCGCCTGTCGTGGTTAAACCTGTAGCCATGACCGGGCCCTTATGTTTATGCCAAAGAAATTTGTCCGCCGACACGCCGTCGATGGATCACACTACGCTTGCTGCTCGTCTCGCTCGCGATTGGAAAGCAGTCGATCGATAACGACGTCGGGTGGAGTACCGTGGTCGACAATATCGCGACACCATGACGCCTCGTTTGAATCTGACGCGGGATCGATGCCGAAAATCTGGCAACACTCTGCCGCTAATTGGTCGAGGAACTTTCGATGCTCTTCAGCCAACGCTTGGATTCGCAGCAAGCGAGCCGTTGAATACTGGTCGAGCTGCTGATTTTTCTCGACAAGCGTGGTTTTTCCTGCACTCATTTCGAAGCACTCCAAAGGGTCACGAACTCTGATGCGGCGACACTCCGCCGCATCAGTTAGCACGGGTCGAGGTATTTCGACATTCGGTTTTTAACTGCGGTCAATTCCTCGTTCGTTGGCTCGAGGCGATACTGCATCAAGTAAGCCGATTCGTTGTCACCTTCGTAGAAGTCCCGGAACACACCGAATGCCTTTGCCCCAAGCGACTTGAAAAACAGCTGCGCATCGAGATTCGTCTCTCGCACGTGTAAATCGATCCGCGACGGCCCTTTGTGCGACAGATAACTGGCCAAGTAGCCGAACATTGCCTTACCGACCTTGCGTCGCTGCAGATTCGGGTGCACGGCCATGTTTAGTATTCGAATGCTCCGCAGTTGAATGTTGCAAATCGCGTATCCAACAGGGCTTTCGTTTACCCTCGCGACGATTCCTCGGTTATTCTTCTCTTTGAGGCATCGCATGAATTCAGCTTCGGTCCATGGGAAGTCGAAGCACTTTCTTTCAATGTCGAGCACTGTCGCCAAATCGCGTCTAGTAATGTGAAAAATGTTTACCGTTCTCATCAGGTTGCAATCTCGTCGATGTGTGGGTGTCACTTAAATCAGTGCAGAGCGAGACTCTGATCGCTTCGCAGTAAGCTCGAAAATCAAATCTTGTGCGGTGCCATAATTCGAGCCGCAAATAATCACGCGGGCCAAAATCATCGCCTCTGCTGACCGCCGATCTCGGGCATGAAGCTCGATAAATTCCGCTGCCAAGGATCGCAACTCAGAGTCGATTCGCGTGATCTCTTTGACGCGATTCCATTCCTCGTTTCCGCATGCATCACCATCGCCGCGATACATTCGCAAATCGTTGTGTTCGTCGCGGAGTGCCTGTGCTTCTTCCTGGATAGCCGCGATTCGGCGGCTCGTTTGGTCCAGATACGATCCGTCGAGGGCGCAAAGTGCTTTCCGACTCCGAATGGATACAGTGACAAGCCCGACGACCATGGTGGCAGCCGCCAGCACGGTCAACGCCTGAATCATGTTGTGAATCTCGCTCATCTCATTCATCTCAATTGCCTCTGTTAAGGTGTGGTTGGCCCCAAACTGAACTGAACTGATTGACTCGTTAAAACACGTCGATCACGTTGCCGATCGGCTCTCGCCGGATTGTGCCGTCGCCGTATTTGACCGTAACGATTCCGCCACGAACCAGGATCACGCGTCGTGCATAATTCGGCTCACCGCGAAAAATCACGCGGCGAACCTTTACCCGGTAATCGCGTGGAATTTCAATTGTTTTTCGCACTGCGACATTCATTGTCCGTCCCCTTCACGCAAGCGGCTGTCTCGTAATCGGCTGAGGATTTCGCGAGCCTTGGCCACAATCGGAGTGATGTCGTCGCCGACTCGCATCTCGTCGATCGATAAGCAGACTGCGAGCATGTTCGAAGCCTCGACAAACAGAGTGGCGTTGCCCTCGATCTCGTCGCGAGGCAATTCGGGCTCCTCCGGGAACGAGCAAATTTCTGGACCGTCGTCACCGTACTCGTCTTCTGCGTAGATTCCGGCAGGCCAGTCGTGGTGTGCCATCACTTCGGACCATCGCGACACATGCAGTGGGCCTGGCGTATGTGCGATTCGTTTACGCTTGGCCATTTTTCACCCTGTCAATGTTGGTTTGTTGTGCTTCGATTCGTTCCGCCAATTCCTCCAGGTCCACTCGCTTGTATCGCTTCTCGCGACCGCTGCCGATTGGGATGCCCTTGAGGTCGCCGGTGCTTTCAAAGCGAATGATCGTGTCGTTGGAAACGCTCAGATAATCCGCAGCCATTCTCCGCGTCAGCCATAGCCGCTGATCAATCGGAGTCGCTCGAGCAATTCGCTCGGCCTTAGTTAGATTCTTGGCCATCGAATGACTCCTCCGGCTTCTCGAAAAACTGAACGATCAAGTTTTCGCCGTCTGCTAGTGTCCTTGCGACCATTGCGAGACGGCCCGCGGCCTGATGCGCGGACGACTGCACAGAGGTGAGTGGCCCCTTGAAATCGATCCCGTTCACTAGCGTCCTTTGCGCGCCGTCGGAGAAAACCGACCAGTCAATTCGCCCCCTCGGTCGTGGGTCAAACTTGACCTGTTGCTTGATGGTTTTTTGCATTGCGTCTCGTCTCCAATCGTTGATTGCTTGCGACATTGAAGATAATAGATAAGTGATTATGGATAATCAATAATGATTTAACATAATCACACTTGATCCCAGACATAAGTCGTTGACAGCAAAGGAGATAAAAAAATATTCTTTATTGATTAGTGTTGAATTCGCTGTTAGGTTGACGGCATGGCTAAACGAAAACCTGAATCGACGCAGCCTGTTAGCCCCGCAGAATTGCGGGTGCTCCGCTCCCAACTGGGAGGGTTTATTTCTGAAATAGACAGCTGTCTGGAGGTCGTTGGTGCTGATCGCATCTACGTCTTCAAAACAAATTCCCGCGACGTCGGGATGGAGCGACTAGAGGCATTTGTCCGCGAGTTGCGAGCGTCAAAGTTCGCCGCGCTCGAGGGCAAGCCCTACAACGAAAAGACCCGGAAGACGGCACTTTCGGGGGTGCCCGCCAAAAAAACAAAGAAAACGCGACCTAAGAAACGGACCGCCGAGAGCGATCCCGAGAGCGAACGCGTGATTGCCGAGGGCATCGCCGATATCGCCGACTACAATCGGAGTCGGGCAACAAAAAAACAGGCTGTGAGCAATAAAGCAGCCAAGAAACGAGCCGAGTAGACCTGGGAGTCAAGAATGAACAGCCCCTTTCCGCCCGAGATCCGTACCAGACAGCCACGCATTTCGAAGCCGGCCAAGACGGGCTTCGGACCGCTCCCGCTCATGATCGGTGCCGGCGCTCTGCTCCTCACGCTGGGCGTATTGATCGGCAAGGGTTTCGGACCGTCCGCAGCAGGGCCGCCCGCAGCTGCGGAAGGCGGTCCAACCCCTGCTCCGCAAACCGCTTCCGTCTTGGCGACCGCTCATCCCGTGCTCAACGACCTCACCATCCGCAACGTGACCTGGCGGTACGGGGCCTCTCGAGATCACGGCCGGCTCGTCGTGGTCGAATTTGACGCCACCAACCACTCACAAAACGCGATCGCGTACATCGAAGGCGCCATCCAACAGGCACTCCCCGGGCGACCGGTGCCGCATCTCAGCGGCGACTTTTATTCTCCCGTCTCCGGCGGCATCAACCCAGGGGAGACCAAGCGTGTGGCTGTCTCGGTGCCCGATTCCGACGTGGTGCAGCTCGGCCAAGATATTGAGCCTGGCCACGTCATTCGGCTCTCGATCTCTGGCGGCAGTTTCTTTCGCGAGGGCCGTTTTTACAGCCAAATCCTCGAAGTCGCGAAGGAAACCGAGTGGAAGGGCGACGGCCCCGACAAATTCATGCAGCAGTTAATGGACGCGACTGTCAAGTAACGGCTAATTCTTCAAGGCCTTGGACACCCGCGTAACTCACCTTGTTCACCAAACTTAGTCGAGCGACTGAATGAAACCCCGTTTGTATGGATTCAAAATTGACGGGCCCAACTGGATGACCGTTCCTGAGTTCTGTAAATCGTTAGCTGCGTTTAACAACCGGCGATTCAAGCACGGCGGAAAATACCGCAGGGCGTTTGTGCGGCAGCACAAGAAAGAGTGGCTAGTGACTTTCGTGACGGAGTCCGAGCCTCGTGACCAGATCATCGAGCAGGACGATCACGAAGTCCACGACCACCAGCCGTCCGTTCTTTATCGAAAAGAGAGCAGTGAGAACCTCCCCAAGACTCGCGAAGTAACCTGCCTGCTGTTCTGCGAGCGACGAAAAACGGGCGTGGTGGCGACCTATCGCGGCGGATTTTCTGTGCTAGCTATTTGTGGCTGGATTGCCAAAGAGTACCGAAGCCAAGTCTCGTCTCGTCGCGATGACCTGGAAAACCTACAGCCTGAAAAACAACGCAAGAAATTCCGGAAAGAACATTCACTGAAAAACGCGGTATCAGCAGGCCCAATCACAAAATCCACAGCGTTGGCGGCGGAATTGAATCACATTCGTGAGTTCCTTTCGATCGAAGCGTACGTTCCAGAACAGCCCGCGGACCCTGGAGATGTGCTCCGCCCCCTGAGCAACCATGTCAGGGTCCATGTGGCCTTCAACGCGAAAGCCAGGCAAAACAAGAAAAAATCTCGTCTTAGCATCCTAAATTTCATCAAAAACAAGAGCGTGAGCAAAGGAACCGTCGTCGGGCTGGACGAGGAAGGCATTGAGCAAAGAATCCACATCGATGAAGAAAGGGCTTTCGCTCTTGGTAGTATCGAATACGATACATTGGTTGACGAGGAGCATCTCAACCAGAATCCTCCAGCCGATGCGAAAGTATTCGAAAAGCTGCGAGAATTCATGACAAAAAATCCCGGCCTTTTTGGGGCGTAACGTCCATGCTTGGGTGGTTTACCGAACTGCATTCTTGGGTTGTCAACGATTTTTCATCGTTTTACAGTAAGTCGCTTCAAGGCCCCCTTTTCACGGCGTTCCTGACGCTGGCAGGATTGCTTTTCGGCATCCACAACTTTTTGCTCATCAACCTACAACGGGATATCTACGGGAAACCCCGCTATCGCAATTTCGCGAGAAAAGCCGAGCCCCACAAACACCCCCTCGACCGACTGGAGAACTTCAGTCAACGACTTCGTCACTGCGTGATCACATGCTTCGTGACGTCCCTTCTGCAGTTCACGATTGGTTTTGCAAATTCTGGCTGGGTTAGCTTGCTTTGTACGCTTGCGGCAATCGCAGCCTGTGCATCACTGATTCAGATGTACTGCCTTCAACATAAAGTCATTTCAGGCTGGCTGGACTATCTGAAATACGAAGCGGATGTAGAGGATGCCGAATCAGAAACCGAGGGGGAAATTCCCCATGCCTAGACGTAAAAATCGAGTCGGCAAAAAATCTTAAATGACCAAACGTGTCACTTGGGGGCGTCAAACTACCCCGTTCAAGTTTCAGCACCTTGGACGGAGTTTCTGCAATGGAGTTGCCAGCGGCGGGGGATCAGATCGAGATCCACTACCCCGAATTTACGTGCGTCCATCTCTATCGACCCCGACGACTCAAGCGGCGTCAGCTCGTCATCACCTCGGTCCGAGATCTGCTCGCCGAACCACTCTCGGCCGAGGAGTTCCTGCGACGCCCCTTCCTCCTCCGCTCCAGGTGGTTGGCCCAGGCCGTTGAGTGCCACCGTCACAGACCTCGGCAGTTTTACCTCGGCAGCTCCGCCGAGTTTCGCTCGCCTGGATCGCTCAAAGTCGGCATCTACGAACCCGGAGCCCCGCGACCGTCTCGCGTCATTGGCCGACAATTCGAGCCTACGCTCCAGGATCGCAAATTGCTGATTCACGCGCTCCGGGAGTGGCTCACGCACGACCTGGGCGAGGCCCGGTTGATGATTTTTTCCGACGATCTGCGTAGAGTGGGTTGATGGGCACCCTATTTCGCCGTACCCGCGCGGGCAAACGAAGCAACTGGATTGCCGAGTACACTGACCACGCGGGGGCTCGCGTCCAGAAATCGACCAGGACGCCCGATAAGACGCTGGCCAAGCAGATCCTCGGGCACTGGGAATCAGAGGAGGCGAAGCGATCAAGCGGCATGATTGACCCTGCCGTGGAGCGTATCCAATTACAATCGCTCCGGCCAATTGCCGAACATTCCGCCGAGTGGATAGCGTCGCTTCGATCCTCTGGCCGGTCGAGCGTCCATACCGACCGCCACGAAACACGCCTGGCCCTCGTTGTCGACCAATGCCAATGGCTGACGATTCGCGACATCACGCCAGAGAGTTTTTCCACTTTCGCCGCTGGGCTCCGCGATCGTGGCCGCTCGGCACAGACCGTCGCGCACTACGCACAGGCCGCGAAGCAATTCACCCGCTGGCTGACTCGTACCGGCCGCCTGCCGCGCAACCCGCTCGAAACGATCAGCAAGCCAAATCCCAAAAGCGACCGCCGCCGCGAACGCCGCATGCTCCTGCCAGCGGAATGGCCGTGGCTCTCCGCCGCAGCTGGGCCGCGCGCACTACTCTACGAAGTCGCGATTCAAACCGGCCTACGATCGGGCGAGCTCCGATCGCTCAAGCCGGGTAACGTCAAGCTCGACGCTCACCCGCCGCACGTCCTGATCCGATCGGGCGAGACCAAGGACAGCGAACTGGCACGCCAGTACATCACCGCCGACCTGCGTGACCGACTCCGCTCGATCGGTCCTGCCAATCGGCAACACTGGTTCGCCTTGCCCGACAAGCACAACATGGCAGATATGATCCGAGACGACCTGGCCGACGCCCGCGTGGCCTGGGAATCCCGACCAGGTGCTGACAAGAAATCTGACGCGGAGAATGATTTCCTCTTACCGACCAACGACGCAGGAGAGCGATTCGATTTCCACGCCCTCCGCCACACCTGCGGTGCCTGGCTCGCGATCCGCAAGGTCCACCCCAAGACGATTCAAACGGTGATGCGGCACAAGACAATCACGCTCACCATGGACACCTATGGCCACTTATTTCCGGGTGCGGAACCCGAAGCGATTAACGAGATAGGCCGGATCCTGCACCAGTAACGCCAGTGATTTCGCCAGTGTTTTGGAGCGTAAGCCAGCCTAAGCTAGCTGGCTGTTTGTCTGATTCGCAAATATGGCGATTCGTGAAATAGCCTGCAGAACGCGAGAGAAAACGCGTAAAACGCAGTGCCCAGGGCGGGACTCGAACCCGCACAGCCATAACGGCCGAGGGATTTTAAGTCCCTTGTGTCTGCCAATTCCACCACCTGGGCGAGCCGTCAAAATACGGGATTTGTTCCCGGCAGTCCACTCCTGGAGCTGCAATTTGTTAATCACAGCCCAAACACGAATAAGATCCGCGATCCAGCTTCTTCCCGCTCCATGCCACGAGCAAGCGAGGATTGGTTCGATTATTGCCTAACCTGCAGCACCGGCGAGCGAATATCGCTCTAGACTCGGTCCCTCGCTTACACGTTGGGTTATGATTTGCTGGGTTAAACGGCGATAACGTCACTTCAAAACGGACGCGTCGCGTTACGATTCGTCCGCTGTATCGCGTGGGGCCAATCGATCACGTGGTGTTAACGCATCCGGCGGTGCCAGCCAGCGGACATGCTCGGCTTCGCACTCTTCATGCTCCTCGATCCGGTCGATGAACAAGGTCACTTCGTGAACCGCCTCCATCCACGACTCAAAGGGAGGATCCACCTGATCAAGCCGGTCTGCTAAATCGTCCAGTTCCGACAGCAACTCCTCATGATCCTGGCACGCTTGCCGGTAACTCGCTTCCACTTCGACCGACCCTTTCGGGTAGTGCTCGCGAAGCTGGCGGCCGATCTGATCTTCACGCACAAAATGATCGACCAATCGGTCGCGAATCTGAAGCAGCCGCATCGCAGCATCGCTGAATTCCGCTGCCTGCTGCGAAGCAACTTCGCAAGTCCAGTCACGAAATGCATCCAATTCTTGCTGCAGATTGGTGTGCTCTTGTTTCCAATGCTCAAACAACGCGGCGACGGTCTTGGGCGATTCGGTTTTCATGGCTGGGACTCAATTTCAGGAATGTCGGGTTTATAAGTATTCCTTTTCTTAATGATCCGTAAGGGAACGACAGCAACGCTATGAGAGTGCCAACATTCAATCCCCGATGTCGACGCGTTTGCGTACAAGTCGTCACTATCTCTATTCTATCCATGCGAGCCTGAAAAACTCGCCGTGTACTCCCGAAACGTGCGATTTGTCACACGTGTTCTGCAACTGGATTCCCCTCCCCCTGAGGGAGCAGACCCCTCGATCCATCGCGGTTCCTGTGCGGATTTAAACGCGAATCCGACGCGCAGAGGGCGGCTCCGAACGAAAAAAAAGCCGAGCGTGCCACACGCTCGGCTTCTTCGATGTTTGATTGTGTAAATCAGCTACCTTTTTGGCAGCCTGAGAGACACTTACTCCGACTTCTCAGCGGTTTTCTTGAACGCCTTGGCGAATGACTTTTCACCAAACACCAAGTTCACCTTGGCATCGCCTTCGGCCTTTTCGACTTTGCCTTTGCAACCATTACAGCAAAAGGTCACTTTGACATCATTCACTTCGGTTGCGGTTTCGGGATTCAAGTCTCTGCCACTAATGGGGCAAGCCTTTTGCTCGTATTGCTTTGTAGCAACCAATTGATGATTGGCCTTGGTCGCGAATTTCTCGGTGTCCTTGGCAAACTTTCCAGCACATCCGTTGCAGCAGAAGTAGACCTTTGCGTCCTTATAATCAGCCGACTTGCTTGCATCGGCAGGCTTCGGTGCAATCACGCACTTGACGCCATCGAGTTTGACTTCGCCGGCAAATACCGTTGCGGTCGCGATCAATGCAACGGCGAAAACACTGGCTACTTTCTTCATTAACATTCTTTTATTCTCCAAAATCTGGTTCTTCGAGGACGGAGTTAAGCTCAGCAATATGGCTATCTAGGGTAAAGCATAGATGTATTGGCACAGCGAAGCAAACCAAAGTGGGGGATTTCGGTTGAAATCGAGGGCCTCCACGCGGCCAATGCTCACCAGGGTTACTGACCTGCTGAATCTCTGGCCGCATTGCTCCGTTGCGCTGCAGTACGGATCTCCAGCAGCATTGTCAAGTAACTTCGCGACTCGGTCTGATGCAAGCCCAGCTGATCTGCTAGCGCTTCGATTTTTTCTCGCGCGAGTTCGATATCGGCTTCCTTTTCGGCAATGCATTCGATTTCCGCGAATCGGCCGACTTCGTCCACTTCATCGATGACGACCGAAAAAACAGTGAGATCATTTGAGGCCACGTCGCCAGAAGCTTGAAACACATTGCGAGTTTTGCCCACTTCGGCCACCCGACGAAACCCAAGATGTCGCAACAATTCTTCGGTATTTTCGCCGCTCGCGTCTCCCGGACCGAGTTCCCATTCCAGTTCACGGCGAGCTTTGATCGTACCGGGAAGCTTGCTGCCCTTGTAGGTGATCCGGGGCGTTCCGTTGATGCGCCGCACACGCAACGCCTCTTTCGACTGAGCAAAGTCACGGCACGGATGGTTGTAATAGGTATCACGATGCGTCTCGGTCCCCGTAGCCCGAAACCCCGCTTCGATCAACTTGGCTTCGATCGCCCCCGCGTTGTCGATCGGGTATTTTTGTTCAACTTCAAACATGATGACTTGGCTACGGGGTAAGGGAACAAGGAGGTAATTAGGGTCGCGTTGCGGGTCCCGCATTCACTGCGTTGGCAGCGGCTTCACTGCGTTGGCAGCGGCGCAAGTGGCTGCGGCTGGGCGACTCGGCTCAGCGGCGTTGGCGCCCCTTCGCTGGTCACCCAGGCGTCGCCGTGGTGATCGATACAGATCGCTTCGATTTGTTTTAGCCGAGGCAATTCGCTGGAATCAGCCATCTGGTTCGTTTGTGCCGCGATGGTCATCTCACGCGTTGAACAGCGAAAGCAAAAAACTTGAAAGTAGCTTGCAATCCATAAGTCGCCCGTTCGCGAATCAAAATCGGCCGCGGTAGCCATCGGTAACGCAATCGTGCTTTGGTAGTTCGCGGTGATCGGGGGCGCCGCCGCGGTGGAGGACCGTGGAAACCGTATCGGCAAATCGGGCAGGTCGATCGAGTAGACATTCGCAAAGGGCAGCGTCGATTTGGCGATGAATACGATTTTTCGGCGCAGCACATCGACGGCAACCGCCTCGCAATCGCGAGCCCCATCGGGATACGTCACCCGTAGCGTGAGGTAGCGGTTGACTTTGGTCGCCTTAGTGGGATCGGGTTCTTCGAACAGGTAAAGCGAGATCGATTTGCGTTTCGCGGAATTGTCGCCACAATCCGCGACGAGCAAAAACTTGCGATTCCCCTCTTTAAACGCCGCCATATCCTCCCAATCGATGGCCCCCGCTCCTACCAATTCACAGCTTCCCGAGGCGCGGCCCCGTGAATCGAAGGCAAACAGCCGTGCGCTATCTCCGGAATCATTGTGTGACCAGAAGTGCCCCGATTGTTGGGGGGACGCTGCCAAACCGCTACTTTCGTTCAACTGCGGCTCGTCGAAGTAAATCAGCGGTGGGATGGCGGTTGGGCTTGTGGTTTGCGTATTTAAGGGTTGGGCTGAACCGGTGTGAGCGACTGCGTGGCACCACAGCAGCGCAATCGAGATTGCAAAAGGAAATACTCGATTGTGACCCATGTGACATCCTTTTTCTTTTTGAACAAGTTTATTTTTTACAAGCGACCCTCCGCGTGAACCAACCTTCCGAAGCCATCGACATGAACCAAAATTCTCGACAGCCCTCAGCAAAACGAGCATGGTGGCCGGTAGGATTATTGATTTTAGCGTTCGGATTATTTGCTGTCAGTCGAAATCGTCCCTCCAGCCAAGACAGCGTTGCGATTGGCAAACCGGCACCGCAATTGGAGCTGGTTCGGTTGTCGGTCGACCCCGCAGAAATGACGCTTGAAACGATGGCCGAAGGGAAAGTGGCATTGATCCATTTGTGGGGAACGTGGTGCGGTCCTTGCAAGATGGAGTATCCCCACTTGGCCGAAATGGCTCGCGAATTTGAAACCAACGATGCCTTTGAATTCATCTCGATTTCTTGCGAAGCTGGCTCTTCGGAAACAATCGAAGGTCTGACCAAGAAAACGCGAGAGTACCTGGGGTCGATCGCGGCCTCGACCGAAGTGTTCGCGGACCCTCGCGGCACGACACGTTTGAATGTTGCCGAGCGCCTCGAAAAACCGCACATGTATTTTCCAACGACGATCCTAGTCGATCGCAAGGGGACGATCCGTGGCGTTTGGGAAGGCTATTCGCCAAATGGCGTGGAACAGATGAAGGTTCAAATCGAACAGTGGCTTTAGTGTCTCGTCATGGCATGAACTCCGAGTCGGGAGTGCTGGCAACGACCGCCTCAGCCCCGATGACGGACAAGACGATGCGTCCATTTTACAGTGACCTTCTTGCCTTTGCTTTGAGCAAATCCTAACTTGCCGCGTTGGCGAGGGACCGAGCAATGAGTGGTATTCCCTCGCCTTTGCTGTGGGTGATGAAAGCCAAGATCGAAGCGAAAATCATCGTTCCGATGAACAATCCCGATTAGCCCGCCTGCATCAAACATTGCTTTAACGCTTCCGCGGCATGCACGGGATCCTCCGCATCGCGGATCGCACCGCTAACAGCGATGCGATGGCAACCGGTTTCGATCACCTTCGCCACGTTGTGCTCGTCAATGCCACCGATCGCGAACGCGGGCAAGTGGATCGAACCGGAGACCTGGTTCAAGAAGGCAGGGCCAACGTAACGATCAAACTGCTTCGTGCGGCTAGTGAAAACGGGGCCACAACCGATGTAATCGGCACCGTCATCGACCGCTTGGCGAGCTTGTTCGATCGAGTGAGTGGAAATGCCGAGCAAGCGACGAGCGCCCAGGATCGCTCGCGCGGCGGCGGCGGGCAATTCCTCTTGTCCCACGTGGACCCCATCGGCATCGGCCGCAACCGCGATATCCACGCGGTCGTTGACGATGAACAAACGCCCGTGTTTTTTTGCGACCGCCGCGCCCACGCACGCTCGCTCGTAGAGGGTGCGGTCATCGAGTTCGGGGGCGCGGAGCTGGAAAATATCGACACCGGCCGCAGCGAGTTGCTCGATCGACGCGACGAATTGATCCTCCGACTCACCCCCATCCATTAGCAGGTAAAGCTGGGCCGCGGCGAGCTGGCTGGCTCGCGTGGCCTTGAACGCTTGCAATTCTAAAGCGGCAGCCATCTGGTAATGGCGATAGCGGATTTGTTCCACCTGGGCCGCAAAATTGGCGTCGATGGTTTTACCGTACTCTTCGATCACGCGCAACGATTGTGCGATACGCGACGAGGCGGCTGCGATCACCGCCTGGACCGAAGCGCGTTGGTATTCGGCGGCCTCCCCAATCGCGGTGCCCACGTCCCCTGGGGTATCGCGAGCCTCGATCAGCCTCAGACGATCGAGATGTTGGTTGGTCACGGTCGTTAAATCGTGGCGAATCGACTTCAATTCGCCGCTGATTTCAGCATCGTCCAGCGCGAAACGAGCATACTCTTCGAGCGTGCGAAGTCCCTCGGTCGCTCGATTGATGGACGCATCCAGGATACGATAGGTCGCTTGATTAGTTAGGATGGTCATCTGTGGATCGTTAGCAACCGAGTAAATGGAAGGAATAACATGAAGAGCTCCGCAACCCATGCAGGTTTCATCGTTTCTGCCCTCATGATAGCGACTGTCGTGTTTGCTTCCGCGGTGGTGTCAGCGGAGCGGCCCGATGTCAATTCAGCCAAGACGAAACCGACCCCGAATCGTAAACCAACCGTTAAAAAGGTGAACCCGGCATTCGCGCCGCCGGTGGAGATCGCCGGGCTGCCAAATGTGTTGTTGATCGGAGATTCGATCTCGATCGGTTACATGCTCGACGTTCGCAACCAGCTCGAGGGGGTCGCCAATGTCTATCGCCCCGCGGCGAATTGTGGGCCGACGACCCGCGGGCTGGCCTCGCTCGACGCTTGGTTGGGGGATCGCAAATGGGACGTCATTCACTTCAATTTTGGGCTTCATGATCTGAAATACATCGGTCCAAAAGGGCAAAGTTTGGCGGATCCCAACGCCGCGACCAGCCATCACCAAGTGCCGATCGACCAATACGCGGCCAATTTGAAGAAGATCGCGGAGCGACTCAAAGCGACCGGAGCGACGGTGATTTGGCAAGAAACGACGCCGGTCCCCGACGGCTCGGCCGGACGTGTCGCTGGCGATGCGAAACGTTACAATGAAGCCGCTGCGAAGGTGCTCGCCGAGCTCGGCGGCATCCAAACCGATGCGATGTATGCATTCGCCGTGGCACACGCAGACTTACAACGAAAAGCGAATGTCCATTACACTGCCGCCGGATCGAAGAAGTTAGCCGAGCAAGTGACGAAGTCGGTACGCAGCGTGTTGGAAAAAAAGTAGTTTCTTCCCCCTTCACACTTTCGCTCTCTCGCTTCAAACTTCCGTTTCTATCGCCCTCGTAGCTCAGCTGGATAGAGCAGCTCATTCCTAACGAGCAGGTCGCAGGTTCGAATCCCGCCGAGGGTACTGATTGGCAAACCGTACTCGCTAGCACGTGCTAGCGAGTACGCAGTAGGGTCCCGATTGGCCAAGCCAATTGGGATCGCGGATCTCACTCAAGGTTCCATCACTTTTGGGGCGAACGAGGCTCGGGAACGATGCAAGAAATTGAGGTCGGTCAACTATGGGTCGGTCACGCGATGGACACTCGCGATCCACATTCGTTGTTTGATCTGGGAATCCGAGCGGTGGTGGATCTCGCCTATGAAGAGCCTCCCACCCCGCTGCCTCGACAGCTGATCTATTGTCGGTTTCCGATTCTCGACGGGGCTGGCAATGATGCCATCGTCCTCCAACTCGCCCTCCAAACGATCGTGGACCTACTTCGCTCAGGGCATCGCACGTTGGTCGCTTGCTCCGCGGGGATGTCTCGTTCACCGACGCTCACAGCCTTCGCGTTGGCCACCTTTCGCGGAGAGACGCCCGAAGCGGTTCTGCAGCGGATTGCTGCATCGCGAGCCTTGGAGGTGAAGGGGCCACTTTGGAATGAAGTCGCAGCCCTCTTTTCCAAAATTCGCTAGCGGCGCCGCGGCAACATCGTTCTGGCACCGATCCCTCGCTAACGCGTCGGGTTATGATTTCCTGACAGCACGGCAGTAGTGCAACTTCAAAAGAAACGAATCGAAATGCAGTCAAGTGACTTAGGGCCAAAGCTCTGGTCCACGCCCGTTTCCGCTGCCAAATGGAGTGCGGGTCTTGTTGGCATGATCCTGCTGGCGATTGGATGCTGGATCGCCTGGGATCTGGAAACCAGTGGCACGATCTTTGTCCGTGGCTTTGGGCGAATTCCAGCGGGTGATTTCATCTGGGGCTATCGTCTCGTGATGGCTATTTTTCTCTCGTTCGCTACCGGGCTGGCTTCGGCGTGGTACTGGTTTCCGAAAGTAGACGTGTTTGAGCATGGTTTGGTCCTACCCGATGGACGCAGAGTGCTGTGGTCCGAGGACCTCCGCTGCGAGCAATCCCGTCCCGGCAAATGGGTTTTCCAGCAAGATGGCGACCGTATTGAGATGCTGGTTTACGACGCACTCAGTATCAAACGCATGAAGGCCGAACTCGAGAGTCGAGGCTTGATCGGTTGATCGGTTTCCCAGCCACGGGACTTTCTTGGCCACGGGACTCGAATGATCCAATGGGAATCGATGTGCCAGAGTCAAACCCCAGCTCCGAGAAACACCGCACATTTTCGGGGATAGGAAACCGAGGGGCAGCAGATTTCCGTTCCTGGCAACTCGGCCGTCAAACACCTAGCAGTCGCCGGATCGCTTGACGGTCGTCGGCGACGGCTTGGATACGTTGGGCAGCCTTCTCAGGGTCACGATGATCGATGTATTCCATATGGACCGAGACGGGGATTCCCTCGATCGGGTCCTTTCGCAGCCCAGCATAAAAGCTATCGGGAACCAGCCCCAATCCTAGCGGCACATTCTCTACCTTCGCTTGATCCCAACGAAAATCTTTGCAGTACAACGCGCCAACATGTTCGCGGAGCATGCTCCAGTGCACGGGCCAGGAAAGGCCTGCTTCCACCGTTGCGTGGCGGATGTCAAAGGCAACGGCCAATTGTTGTTTGGGCTGATCGGCAGCGATCCGATACAGATCCCACATCCCCGCGCCGCAGTACCGCGTGCCAGCGTGGTTTTGGTACAACGCGGTCATTCCCAGTTCGCGATTGAGCGCGACCAATTGCTCGACCTGACGCGTGAACTGATCCAGCTGAGGCAGGATCGGGCGGCTAAGGTCGTACCGGTAATACGACATGCGATAGTAGCGGACGCCCAATTTGGCCGCAGCCCGCAAGGTCGACTCGGTCAACGGTTGCTCGACGCTGTTGATGTCGCTGGCGAACAAGACAACGCGTTTCTCTTTGGCGGCCAGCGCCTCGACCAACTTGGGCAACTGCTGATCGACTTTCGACGGATCGACTTGGCCTCCCTCGCGGACCGTCGCCTCGATCCCGTCCCATTTCTGATCGACCAACAGATCGGCCAATTCTGAAAAGCTCAGCATCTGCAGCGGTTTGGCAAAGACACACAGCGGTCCCCACACCGATTCCTGTTTCGATGTGGCTCCGTTATCGTCGGCGTAGGCCCAGCGAGCTGCCAAGCCCGCAACGACGGAACCAATCGCGACGCGTCGATTACATTTCAATTTAGGCAAGTCCAGTTGAGGAAGGGGGCGGGGACGATGTTGATCATAGCCGTTGGCCAACGCAAACGCGCGAACTTTTTTGCCCGGCCGTCGCGATGCCGCAGGCTAAATTAAATGTTTGCCGTTGGCAGACTCAAAATCAAGACCGACCCGGTTGGCCTACGGCCACTTACAACATTGCGAGAGGCAACGTCCCCGCAATGAGTCGTGTTAATTGGTGCTAATCGGTGCCTGCTAATCGGTGCCAGCCAACCCGGTCATGTCCTTGAACAAGGTTGTCTCGAATCGTTTCGACGAAATCGGTTTTGCATTCGAATTTTCTAACCTTTCATTTAACTTAATCCTTATCTCCACGCCGAGTCGTGTCAAAAGGCTGACGAACTCGAACGTTGCCGACGATGCTCGCCGCAGAGATCGCAATCGTTTGCAAAGCAAATGCCATTGGCTGTCACGCGAGAAGGTTAAAAAATGCGAGGTTAGAAAATTGGCGACGCAATCCAAGTCTGACACCCGATGCAGCCATCCTCGATGGTCAGCCGCGACAGTGTTCGCTCACAGAGGTGAGCTCCGAGAGCTCTGAGGGACGCAGCACTATGCACGGGAGCTCTAAGGGAAGTTCTAAGGGACACAGCACATTGGGGGGGGCAGAAACGAGGGGAGCAATCGATAGCTAGCATATTGGAAGTATCTCCCCCTTTCAAAGTGCTATGTCCCCGGCAGCTTGTCCCCGGCAGCTTGTCCCCGGCAGCTGTTGCGGATCATGGCGGCGGTGGATCCCGATCCGACGGAAATCGATAGGGATGCACTGAACGCGTTGATTCTGAATCTTTCCGCATCGATGGCAGAGGAAAACGACGCGGAGCTGCACATCGATCATGCTTGGACGCTATTCTGAGAATCGATCATGCAGGGACGAGCACAAATGACGGAGTCAGAGATTCCCGGGTACATTCAAGAGGAGTCGGAGCGGCATCAGGCACTTTTGGATGTCTTGATAGAGAAACACACGGACGGTGCGGCACAGGTTCACATGGTCAAAGGAATTGCCTCGTCCGCGATCCCTGAAATGGGCAAGGCCCAGAAAGCCGACTTGCTCGTGATGGGAACGGTGTGCCGGACCGGCATCCCAGTTTTCTTCATCGGGAATACCGCGGAAAAGATACTCGATGAAATCGACCGTTCCGTGTTGACCGTCAAACCAGCGACGTTTTAGTCGCCGCTGACGTTCGACTGATCGATCGATAAAGACCTCGCCGGAGCGTGCGATTGGGATCTGGAAACGTCTTTTACGAGTTTGCGCTATTGCTGGCGGCAGCCGGTGTTCTGGGCTTTGTTGCGCATTGGCTCAAACAACCGTTGATTGTCGCCTTCATCGCGGTTGGAATCCTAGTCGGACCGGCGGGCTTGAAATGGGTTTCCATCGGCAGCGAAATCGACCTGCTGGCGAAGACCGGCATTGCACTGTTGTTGTTCACGGTCGGCTTAAAGTTGGACTTGAACGTGATTCGCACGATGGGGCCCGTGTCGCTAGCCACCGGCTTGGGACAGGTGACGTTCACGTCGGTGATTGGCTACTTGCTCTGCCTTGTCATGGGGTTTTCGCATCTGGCCTCGCTCTACGTGGCCGTTGCGTTGACGTTCTCCAGCACGATCATCATCGTCAAATTGTTGTCGGACAAACGCGAGATTGACTCGTTGCATGGACGCATTGCCATCGGTTTTTTGATCGTCCAAGACTTGGTGGTGGTCTTGGTGATGATCGCGCTGACCGCGTTCGGGGCCAGCACCGGCGTCCACTGGGTGCAGGGCATCTCGTTGGTCGTTGTCAAAGGAATCGGTTTGCTGGTCGCCGTCGGTCTGCTGATGCGTTACGTGCTGCCGAAGCTGTATCATCATGCGGCTCGTTCGGCCGAATTACTGACGACGCTAGCGATCGGGTGGGCGGTCGCGCTGGCGGCGATCGGTGATTGGCTGGGGTTCAGCAAAGAGGTCGGTGCGTTCTTAGCAGGTGTGTCGCTTGCTGGGTTGCCGCACCGGGAAGCTCTCGGGTCGCGTCTGATCGGCCTACGCGACTTCTTGCTGCTGTTCTTCTTTGTCGATCTAGGTGCCCATCTCAAACTCAGTTTGCTCGGATCGCAACTGCTGCCGTCGCTGGCTCTATCGTTGTTCGTGCTGGTCGGCAATCCGCTGATCGTGATCATCATTATGGGACGGATGGGGTACCGAAAACGAACGGGCTTCCTGGCCGGATTGACGGTCGCCCAGATCAGCGAGTTTTCCTTGATGCTTGGTGCACTGGGAAAAGACCTCGGGCATATATCCGGTGAAGTCTTGGGGCTGATCACACTCGTGGGCTTGATCACGATCACACTGTCTACCTACCTGATTCTCTACTCGCACCCGTTGTATGACTGGCTTGCTCCCTTCATGTCCTGGTCCGAGAAGAAAAATCCGTTTCGCGAAGTTGAACTGGAAACGACCGTCGAGCCCTCACGAGGTTTTGACACGATCGTGTTTGGTCTGGGGCGTTTTGGGAATCATCTTTCTCGCGAACTGACCGAGCGAGGGCAACGTGTGTTGGGAGTCGACTTTGATCCCGATGTGGTGCATCGGCTCCGCGAGTCGGGACACTCGGTCGTCTACGGCGATGCGGAAGACCCCGAGTTTGCATCGACGCTGCCGCTCTCGCACACGCGTTGGGTGGTCAGTTCGGTGCCGCAGGTTTCGGTCAATCTCGCCTTAGTGCACGCGTTGTCTCGCTATGGCTATACCGGATCGATCGCCGCGACCGCGCACAACGAACGTGACGCCTCTACATTAAGCAATGCAAGAGTCAACTTGATCCTGCTGCCATTCTCGGACGCCGCCAAAGAAGCCATCGACCAACTCGGCGAATCGGAGCCGAGGAAATCTGTCGCCGGATCACCGCAAAGCAGGACCAATGAGCCGTTCGACGACCACGACGCTCATCCCTAATCAAGAGCCGCAAACATCAACGTGGTGCACCACGGCTACGCGTATAATGCGGTGATGAGATTCATGGTGACATTGATCGTTTTGGCCGGTTTATGGGCATCGCTAACCGAGGCGAGCGGCGATTCGTGGATCGTCGGTGGCCCCGTCGTTTTGGCAGCATCGCTATTTGCGGTGCACTTGGCGTCTGAGGATCGCTGGCGGTGGTCCGTTATGGGCTTGTTCGCGTTCGGCCCCCATTTCGTCCGCTCGTCGATTGTGGGCGGGATCGACGTCGCTTGGCGGTCGATGCACCCGCGTTTGCCCATTGATCCACAGATGATCGCGTACCCATTACGTTTGCCCGCCGGTACGTCGCGAACGTTCTTTATGAACGTGGTGAACCTGTTGCCGGGAACGGTCAGTGTGGACGTTCGCAAGGATGTACTTTCCGTGCACGTGATTAATGTCAATCCGCCGGTGCAGCGGGAACTGAGAACTCTGGAAGACGCCGTTGCAAGCATGTTTGCCATCCGGCTCAATCCGCTTGGCGAGCAGGGAGAGAGCGTATGACGCATACGTTGTTGCTGCTTGTGGTGGTGTTATTGGCAAGCATGATTGCGGGACTCGTCCGCGTGGTGCGTGGGCCCACGGCCTCGGATCGAATGCTGGCAGCACAGTTGATGGGCACGACGGGAGTCGCCGTTATCTTGTTGCTTTCCGAAGCGACCTCGCGACCGGCATTGCTGGATGTGGCGTTGGTGTTCGCGTTGTTGGCCGCGGTTACCGGAATCGCATTTGTCCAGCGTTATCAGGCAATGGAAACGGGTGAGTAGGAATGAGCATCCTCGACATTACGTCCATCGTCTTGATCGCAACCGGTTGTCTGTTCTTCATCGCGGGCAGCGTCGGCATGTTGCGTCTTCCCGATGTGTTCACGCGGCTACACGCGACGACGAAAGCCGACAATGTCGGTTTGGGGCTATTGGTGATGGGGTTATTGCTGCGATCGGGATCGATATTCATCGCGTCCAAGCTGGTGTTGATCTGGATGCTAGTTTTGGTCGCAGGCGCAACGACGTGCCACTTGATTGCGAGGTCGGCAGTACGCCGTGGCGAGCGACCGTGGAGTAAGCGATGAACAGTCTGTTGTGGATTTTGGACATCACGCTGTGCGGAAGCCTGATTTGGTTGGCATGCCAGACGCTTGCCACTGCCGATCTATTCAAGGCGATTGTGCTGTTCATCATGCTGGGCCTCGTCATGGCTTTGGCTTGGGCGCGGCTCGACGCCCCTGATATTGCGTTGGCCGAAGCGGCGATTGGTGCGGGGTTGACCGGAGCCTTGTTGCTTTCGACGTTGGCGGCAATCACGAAGCCTCCTGCCCCGAGGACGCCGTCCGAGAAGACGGAGGTTGATGCATGAGCCAACCGCCCCCCGTAGCACTCATCAACATTGCGTTTGCCATCGTCGTCGCGGCGATGATTGGCATCCTGGGGATCGCGATCTTCAGCCTGCCAAGCGAAGCGGTCGGGTTGTCCGGGGCGGTGGAAGCTGAACTTGACCAGGCCGGTGCCAAGAACCCGGTCACCGCGGTGCTGTTGAACTTTCGCGGCTACGACACGATGTTGGAGATCGTGGTGTTGTTGCTGGCCGTGATCGGTACACGCGTATTGACCACTGCCGATGCGTCGCTTGAGGTCGAGCGAAACCGATCCGTCAATCCGGTGCTGCTCGGTTTCATTCGCATCCTTGCACCCGTGATGATTGTCGTTGCCGGATATCTGCTGTGGGTTGGTGGACACGCACCGGGCGGCGCCTTTCAAGCAGCCGCGGTGTTGGCCGCGATGGGCGTGCTGTTGAAACTTGGTGGCGTGCCGTGGACGCGAAACCTATCCCAGCGCGGCGAGCGACTTCTGCTGGTGGCGGGGCTGGCCGTATTTCTCGTCGTGGCGACCGCAGTCATGCTGACAAGCCAGCGAAACCTGTTGCAGTATCCGCCCTCGGCAGCCAAGACGCTGATTCTGTTGATTGAATCGGCAGCCGCCGTTTCGATCGCTGCGATCTTGCTGGCACTGTTTGGCTCCGGAACGCTTCGAGAAACGCAATCGCCTGTGCCCCGCGACGAGATTCCCCGCGACGAGGCTGCGCCGTGACGATTGCCACTCTGTATGCCGTTTGTGGAGTCATGCTGTTTGGCATCGGGTTCTATGGCGTCGTCATCTGCCGACATTTGCTCCGTAAAGTGATTTCATTGAATCTGATGGGCAGTGGCACGTTCCTTGTCCTTGTCGCGTTGGCTCATCGGACTCCCGATGGACAGCCCGATTCGGTGCCGCACGCGATGGTGTTAACCGGGCTGGTCGTTTCGGTCAGTGCGACGGCGCTCGCATTGGCGTCGCTTCGTCGCTTTCACCGCGAGACTCAGCGGACCGAACTTTCCCTGCATGCGGAAAGGCGGGGAACGGATGACGCCTGAACTTGCGATGGTCGGACTAATCACGTTGCCGCTGGCCGCAGGTATCATTGCGTTTGTCGTGCGCCGAGTTGCGGTGGTGCTGACGATCGTCGTGGCGAGCGTGCAAATTGTGCTGGCGGGCCACCTCGCACATTCGGTGTTTTACCAGGGGAGACTGCGGTACGAAGTCGGTGGTTGGGGGGCACCGCTAGGGATTGACTTGTATGTGGACGGTCTGAGCGCATTGATGTTACTGATGACGGCGTTGGTGGGACTGGCCATCGTCGTATACTCACCTTCGTACTTCGCGCACCCTCGCAGCCACCACTCAGGCGAGTACTTTTGGCCGTTGTGCCTATTTTTGTTCGCGTCGCTCAACGCGTTGTTTCTGGCCGGAGACTTATTCAATCTGTATGTGACCTTGGAATTGCTGACGTTGACGGCGGTCGCATTGATCGGTTTGGCAGGCACCGTCGATGCGTTGGCAGCTGCGCTGCGGTACTTGATCGTAGCGGTTACCGCATCGCTATTCTTTTTGCTGGGGGTGGCGCTACTCTACAGCAGCTATGGAACGGTCGATCTGCATCTGTTGGCGACGAAGTTTCAATTCGACTTGCCGAGCCGTTGTTCGATCGTTTTGATTGCCGTCGGATTGTTATTGAAAACGGCCTTGTTTCCGCTTCACTATTGGTTGCCGCCGGCCCATGCGGCCGCGCCCTCCCCGGCCAGTGCTCTGTTGTCAGGTTTGGTGCTGAAATCTTCGTTTTACGTGTTGCTACGGCTGTGGTTCGATGTCTTTCCCTACGCGGACTTGCGATTGGTAGGTCACTTGCTCGGTGTCCTCGGTGCGACTGCGATTCTGTGGGGTTCGATCCAAGCGATTCGCCAAACGCATTTGAAGCTGCTGGTCGCCTATTCGACGGTTGCTCAGATCGGGTATCTGTTTCTAGTCTTCTCGCTAACTGTGGAAACGACCATGGCATGGAGTGGTGCGGTGCTCTTCGCAGCGTCGCATTCATTGGCAAAAGCGGCCGCGTTTTTGGCGGCGGGGTCATTGAAGTACGCTCACGACAGTGACCGCATCGACGAACTGGCGGGGGCGGCTCAGCGACAACCCGTGACGATCTTTGCCTTCGCGATCGCCGGCGTCGGTCTGATGGGATTGCCGCCCAGTGGCGGGTTCCTCGCCAAGTGGATGCTGTTGAATTCCGCTGTCACGTCGGGGCGATGGGGTTACGCCTTGGTGATGCTCAGCGGGGGCGTGCTGGCCGCGATCTACGTGTTTCGCGTGGTCGCCAAGTCGTTTGAAAACATCGATCCGATCGCGTCCTGTCCGGTCGCAACGCGTCCGATCTCGCCTTGGATGCAATGGACGCCGCTGGCGCTGGCCGTCGCCTCGCTTGCCTTGGGCGTACTGGCCTATCTGCCACTGGGGTTACTGGAAATCGGGGCGCCGTTTTCGCCAACGAGTGGCGGAGGCACGCCATGAACCTGGATCACCTGCTGCCGCTGATGGTCGTCGCCAGTTCGCTGATTCCGGGGCTCGTCATTTTCGCGTTGGGTGAGCAGCGGAAAACGGCGCGCACGATTCTCAATCTCGGCGGTGCGTCGGTGAAACTGTTGTTGGTAGCGATGATGCTGTGGGGCGTATCACAAGACCACGTGTACGTGGTGCGTTTTCCCATCACTCAAAGTATCGACTTCGCCCTACACGCCGATCCGTTCTCTTTACTGTTCGTGACACTGTCGGCCGTGTTGTGGTTTTTGACAACCATTTATGCGATTGGCTATCTGGAAAACTTGCCTCACTGTGGGCGTTTCTTTGGCTTTTTCAGTTTGTGTGTGGCGGCGACATCGGGGATCGCTCTGTCGGCCAATCTGCTGACGTTTTTGGTCTTCTACGAGATGCTAACCCTGACGACGTATCCTTTGGTCGTTCATCGTGGCACCCCAGAGGCGATTCGCGGCGGACGGATCTATTTGGCGTACACGGTTTCCGGTGGTGCGGTGCTGTTGTTGGCAATGGTTTGGCTGCAGTCGATCGTCGGTCCGGTGGAGTTCGTCGTCGGGGGATTCCTGGAGAGTGCCGGCCACGAGTATCGAAACACGTTTCGCTGGATCTTTGCGTTGTTGATCGTTGGCTTTGGCGTCAAAGCAGCATTGGTCCCGCTGCACGGTTGGCTGCCCGAAGCGATGGTCGCCCCCGCTCCGGTCAGCGCGCTGTTGCACGCGGTGGCCGTCGTCAAAGCGGGTGCCTTTGGCATCGTACGAGTGGTCTACGACGTCTTCGGCGTGGAATTCTGTGGAGAGCTTGGCGTCGCGACTCCGTTGGCGATCGCGGCGGCGGTGACGATTTTGTACGGATCGCTGCGGGCGGTTTATCAGAACGACTTAAAGCGACGATTGGCCTACTCGACCATCAGCCAGGTTTCTTATATCGCCTTGGGAGCTGCCATTGTCGGACCGATCGCGACCGTTGGCGGGATCGTGCATCTGGTCCATCAAGGCCTGATGAAGATCACGTTGTTCTTTGCCGCTGGGAATCTGGCGGAAACATTGGGTATTCATGAAGTCAGTGAACTCAATGGAGTCGGACGACGGATGCCTTGGACGATGTCCGCATTCACGATCGCGGCGTTGGGAATGATCGGCGTCCCACCGATGGCAGGTTTTGTGACCAAGTGGCTGCTGGGAAGCGGTGCGATCGCCGCGGGGCAATGGTGGGTGGTCGGTGTGTTGGCCGGCAGCACCGTGTTGAACGCGATCTACTTTCTGCCGATTGTGTACGCCACTTGGTTCAAACCGCCCGACGGTCCGTGGCCGCACGATCACGGACGCGGACGATTTGAAACCCATCTTCTGTTGCTGATCCCGCCGGTTTTGACCGCCATCTCCGTGGTCTTGGTTGGACTACTTGCCAGCATGCCGTTCAGTCCGCTGGACTGGGCGCGGCTGATCGTCGAGCGGGAGTACCGACCGTGAACGAAACGCTGTTACTACTGACGATTCTGTTTCCGCTGGTGCTGATTGCGGCTTGGCCCCTGCAGTCAACTCGCAGCAAATTGCAGCGGTTCACTGCATGGGCTCCACTGCCAGCGATCCTACTGTCGATTGTCGCGTCGGATTTTGCCGTCGATCTACCTTGGTTGCTGCTCGGTTCGCGACTGGGGCTGGATGCAACCGGACAAATCTTTCTGGCATTCACATCAATCCTGTGGCTGGCTGCGGGAATCTATGCGAATGCTTACCTGGCGAAGGACGCGGCGCGAGATCGCTTTGACCTGTTTCATTTGATAACGATGCTGGGCAATCTAGGAGTCATCGTTTCTCAGGACATGGGCAGCTTTCTGCTGTTCTACACCGTGATGAGCCTTGCTGCGTACGGACTGATCATCCACGATCGTCAACCGGCCAGCCTACGCGCAGGCCACGTCTACATCACGCTGGCCGTATTGGGTGAAGTATTGCTGTTTTGGGCCGTAATTTTGACGGCACAGCAAACGGATTCGCTGTACTTCGATGGCTTGGCCGAGAAACTCGCGGTGTCACCGTTTCGGCGCGTCATCGTGGGCTTGGTTGTGGTCGGGTTCGGAATTAAGTTAGGTTTGATGCCGTTGCACTTTTGGCTGCCGCTGGCTCACCCGGCGGCGCCCACGCCGGCCAGCGCGGTGTTGAGTGGTGCGATCATCAAAACCGGCTTGTTAGGGATGCTTCGCTTTTTACCGTTGGGCGCCCTCGCCATGAACGACTGGGGCGGCGCGTGCATCGTCGCCGGATTGACCTCCACCTTCCTGGCCGTTTTGTTTGGACTGACGCACGACAACCCCAAAACGGTATTGGCCTATTCAAGTGTCAGCCAAATGGGGCTTGTCGGCGTCATGATTGGCATCGCGATGATGACACCTCAGTCGTGGCCGATTGTTTCCACAGCCATCTTGGTTTACGCGACGCACCATGCCATCGCTAAGGCATCGCTGTTTCTAGGAGTCGGCGTCGCCCAATCTGAAATGAAGACAGCATGGCAGCGAAGGTGGGTAAACGTCGGCCTCATCATCGCCGCATTCTCCTTGGCGGGACTTCCGCTAACGACCGGATATGCGGCGAAAATGGCACTCAAAGAATCGGGCTCGGTGCTGGCCGAACCTTGGGCCGCGGCACTCGCGTGGATTCTGCCATTGACGGGAATCACAACCGCGTTGTTGGTTTCGCGTTTTCTGTATCTGGTCCGGCCCAACCGCTCGCATTCGCATGGCGTGCTCACACCCGCGATCGCGATTCCGTGGGCGATTCTAACGGTTTGTGTCGTGCTATTGTTTTTCGTATTGCGCTGGTCACTACCAACCGAAGCCACCTGGTTCTCGTTAGCCGCTTACAAGGTGTGGGCTGCTACCTGGCCCATCCTGACGGCGGCCGTGATGGTGTTGCTGGTTTTATTTGGGGGCGGACTTCGCCGACCTTTGCAAATCCTCCGCATCCCCGCCGGCGATCTGGTGGTTCCGCTAACATTGGCAATGAACCAGTGCGGACGTGCCTGGAAGTTCCTCGCCATCATCGAAACGTCGATGATCAGGAAGCATTCCAACCGCCTCGTCGCCAAACTCGCGTTTTCTTGTAAACGCCTCATCGACTCTCTCACTCGCGGTTTCGAAAACGACGCAGTGGCCGGTATCTTGATCGGCGTGATCGCGGCACTGCTGTTCGCGCTGAACGTCCTGTTAAGTTGATTGCGGGGTGGGCCGTGCAACCCCGAGCATACCTCTCTTAACGGCGTTTAAATTTCCGCAACATCTCCTTCGATAGCGATTACGGTGCACATCCATTTAGTGCCTTGAAACCACCTCCACACACTACTCCAATGGGGGGAAGCTCGTTACGACATGCCTTTGAGTTGCGAACGGAGTAGAAAAATGATTGCGTTTGAGATCCCTTGCCCCGGCTGCAAATGCGAGATGAGCCGGGTTCCGCGTCGATGGTACGAACGTTTTTTCTGTTCTGCGGTTTATCGCTGCAAACGTTGTCGAAAACGACGACGAATGGCCTTTGTGATCCAGACGCTGCTATAGATCGGATCGCTACAATGAACGAGAATCGGGCCTCGTCTTCTGCTGCGGCCCCTTCTTCCCATGTCCTAGGCCTCGTTGTGACCGAATCGAATCAAGCTGCCTCCCCCGACCCCGCGGCTGGAAGTGAACCACCAAGCGACAACGCCTCCCAACCTGATGACGCGTCGGCGCGCGTGATCGACCGCGAACCCAACTACCTGCTGCGGATGACGGTGGTTGCCATCGTTGCCGGTTTAATGGTCTATCTGCTCCAGCGTTTCGTTTCCGAACGTGATCACCAGAACGCGAACCTGTTTTCGTTTGGCGTGATCGGGGTCGCGCTGCTGATCCTGCTGACCCAACTTTTTCGTTTGGCACAGAATCACGGTCATCGGTTGCTGGTTCCCATTGCGGTCGTGGTGGTCACCGCTTTGCTTGCAACGCTGATTCGCTTCGATGGCTTTAGCGGCGAGATGATGCCTCAATTCAAGCCTCGATTTTGGAACGGGAATCAACCGGAGCGACCTTCGCTAGTGACCGGATCGCTCCAGACGCTAACGCCGCTCGAGGAGTCTGAGAGTACCGTTGCACTGGAAGGATCGAGCGGATTTCTTGGAAATAATCGCACCGGTTTTATCGCCCAACGCCATTTCCAGGTCCCCCGCAGTGAAGCGGAGGTCGAGGTGTTATGGAACCAAGGCATCGGCGAAGGATGGTCCGGATTCGCGATTGCCAACGACCGGGCGATTACGTTGGAACAGCGTGACCAAATCGAGTCCGTCAGCTGTTATCGATTGGGGGACGGATCGCTGTTGTGGGGAGTGAACCATCAAGCGAGGCATGAGCATCCGCTGGGCGGAATCGGTCCACGTTCGACCCCCACGATTGTGGGCGATCGTGTCTACGCGCTCGGAGCGACCGGCAAACTTTGGTGCATCGACCTGAACACAGGCGAAGAAATTTGGACAGCCGACCTGCTCGAACTCGCTGGATGGAACCAAACTCAATCCGAGACGGCCATTCCGTGGGGACGATCCGCATCTCCGCTGATTGTGGACGGATTGTGTGTGGTTCCGTTTGGCGGCTCCCGTGATCCCGCCATCCCGCCGTCCGACTTGGCCAAATCGGGTCGCAGTCTGATCGCCTTTGACGCCGCAAGCGGAGAGATTCGCTGGACCGCAGGCGAAGACCAAATCAGCTACGCCTCGCCGATCACACTGACGCTGGGAGGCGAACGCCAGCTTGTTTCGGTCAACGAGACGACCATTAGCGGCCATCGGATCCAAGACGGATTCCCGCTGTGGTCCATCGAATGGCCAGGCCAAACCAACACCTCAGCGAATTGCTCGACCGTAACTCCGGCGGGCGTGAACCGCTTTTTGGTTGGCAAAGGCTACGGTGGTGGGAGTGCGCTTGCCGAGGTGAAACGGGATTCGGATGCAACGTGGAACGCCCAATCCGTTTGGCGCTCCGGACGCATTCTCAAAACCAAGTTCGCCGACACCGTGGTCGTTGGCGAAACGGCGTACGCATTAAGCAATGGGTCGCTCGAAGCGGTCGCCATCGACGACGGCAAACGGCGTTGGCAGCAACCGCGTGGCGAACGGTCCGGTCAAGGCCAGATCTTGGTGTGTGAGGATACGATCGTAGTTCAGAATGAAACGGGCGAAATTCTGTTCGTCGAGCTGAACGAAGATCGCTATTCGGTCCTGCTCCGCTTATCCGCCCTCGACTCGAAAACATGGAACGTGCCCACGATCGCAGGCCGCCATTTGATCGTGCGAAACGATCGTGAAGTGATCTGTTTCCTACTGCCCGAACGCGAGTCATCTTAGGCATCAGCAAGGGAATTAGCCCAGCGGGTTGGCCAACAACTTAATCGGGAAGATGCCCGAGGAGTGACCGTCGCTAAAGGCGATTTGGTAGGCATAGGAGCCCACCGGACGCATCGATTCGATGCGTAGCGGTCGGGCCTCGGCGGCACTCAGCACCGGCAAGCTGAGCGAGGCCTTGGATGCTTCTTTTTTCTCTTGCCCCCGCTTTTTTTCACGACAGGTCGCGCACGGACACGCCGCTCGCAACTGGCTCACCGTCCACCGCGTGCTGGTGCCATCATTCCATTGAATTTGGATCACCGACTCGCCCTCTCGGGAGATCGCGAGGGGGGTCAGATCAGGTTCATCGGGCAGCGATTTGCTTTCGGAGGTATTCATCGTGCTAACGGTTTACCCTTGGCGGGTTCTTTGGTCAACGAGACGACGAGATTTCGCTTGGAAACGAGGCAGCGAATCGATGGCAACCGGGGTGACCTGGACCCGCAACGCGATTCGATCTCGCAGCAACTGGGCGATCTCCGCCGCCTGCTGCGACGTGCCTTCGATCTCGATGTGCAACTGGTCCATTTCGTCGATCTGTTCGACATTGATTCGATATTCCGCCAACTCGTTCGACTCGCGAAGAATCGCCTCGATACTGCTGGGAAAGATGTTCACGCCGCGGATCACGATCATATCGTCGCCGCGCCCGATAACGCCGCCTTGGAGCCAAACAAAGGACGAGGGTTGATCGTGATCGCGATAGGCACGCACGATGTCACCGGTGCGGTAGCGAATCGCCGGCCCGCCGAATCGCCCCAGGTTCGTGAGCACCAATTCCCCCATTTCACCCTCGGCAACCTCCGTGCCCGATGGATCGTCGCCCCCAAAGTCGAGCACTTCGGCAATGAATTCCGATTCGATCACATGCAGCCCCCGCCCATCCGCACTGCCGAATCCCCACGCGCCGAGTTCGCTCGCGCCCGCATGATCGACAAGCGCCGCGCCCCAGGCTTCCTCAATCCGTCTGCGCACCGCGGGCAGCGATCCGCCCGGTTCACCGGCAACGATGATGCGTGAAACGCGATTTCGGGTTAGATCCATGCCGATCGATTTAGCGGTCGCCACCAAATGCAATGCATAGGTGGGAGTGCAGCACAACACGGTACACCCGTAGTCGTCGATCATCTTCAAGCGTGATTCGCTCGAGATGCCTCCGAGCGGGACGCACAGTGCGCCGCGATCGATCATTGCATCATTCGCAGTCCAAAATCCAATAAAAGGACCAAACGAAAACGCCATCATGGCAATGTCTTCGGCCGTCACCTCGGCGGCATCCAAAACGTAGTGCCAACAGCGAATCCACCATTGCCAATCCGCTTGCGTATCGAGCACCGGCAGCGGCCAACCGCGGGTCCCACTGGTTTGATGCATGTGGGTGTATTGCGTGAGGGGCAGATCAAAAATAGCCGCGGGACTTGGTCGCGACTGCGGAATCAAGTCCGCCTTGGTCAGCAGGGGGATGTCACGAAGTTGTCTGAGCGAGGTCAACGGCAACGAAACGTTCTTGAGTCGATCGGCATAGAACGGTCGGGTCCGAGCCACTGCCAATAGCGCATTGAGTCGCTCGAGTTGCAGCAGCACGAGTGACTCGCGAGTGCCGTTTGCAGGGAAACGAGCAAGGTTCATGTCACTCATCCGAAATGTCCAGAGCTTTCGCAGTTAAATCGAGGCGGGAGGATTGGGAAGTCGCAAGAAACGAGACCCCCACTTTACCAAGAACCCCGCCGGGATGCGGCCCCCAGCGCATGAGCAACCCGTTGGCGACCAAGGCGTCATACGACGCTTGAGCCGCAACGTTCCCAGCCGCAGTGCTTAGCGGAACGCCGGAGCAAGCGAATGAACCTTATCGGACTGAACCGGGACCCTGCATCGAGAACGCATCAAAACGGGATCCAGACTCCGATTCTGACTTCCCCCGCTCATCCTCGAACGGGAATGCCCCACGCGAGCTCGTGCAAACAGGTGCGTTCGCCGACACCAGAGACAAATGGTGGCCAACGAACCACCCGGATTTAACGCAACGCTAACCTTGCAGCCATGTTGCCTTCATCTCGCTCGATTCTGATGCGAGCGACATGAACTTGCACCTGTACTTGCAAGCCGGCACCACTCCACCGAGAACCGCAGATGCCCCATCACCGAACGTTGACATCACGCGAGACGATGCGAGCGCCCCGAGCATTCACGTTAGTCGAAATGCTGGTGACCATTTCGATCATCGGAGTGCTTGCCGCATTGATGTTACCCGCGATCAACAAAGCTCGCGAGGCAGCCCGAGGCACGCAGTGCCAAAGCAATTTGAAACAGTTTGGCGTGGGGCTTACGTCCCGCACCATCACGTCCCCCGATTCGACCTTTTGTTCGGGAGACTTCAACTACGAGCGTGATGGCGTGCCGACTGAGTTTGGTTGGGTTGCGAATCTAATTGATCGCGGCGTTTTGGTGGGCGAGATGCGATGCCCGGCGAATCCCGCCAAGGCATCCACGGCGATTCAGCAATTGCTGACGATGGATATCAGCGAATTTAATTTATCGAAATTCGCGGGCTGCTCGCCTTGCCTTAGTTGCCTGAAAGACCGTCGACTTGGCAGTGAACCGTACGAAGATTTGATGGGGGATCGGATCGTGAACATCGCACGTGAAATCGACGAAAAATCCGTAAAGGATCTTGCCGGTCGCGCCGATCTGATCGACCGACGTTTGATCCAAAAAGGCTACAACACCAATTACGCGGGAACCTGGTTTCTCTTTCGCACCGAGTTCACTTTGGATGACAACGGTAATCCCAGCGTCAATCAACCGGTTTGCAGCGAGGCCAGCAGGAACGCATCCACCAGCAGCGCGTTCACAGATCTGGTCAACGACACGCGTGGTCGCTACACGACTCGCGGGCCATTGGCGACAAATCGAGTCGACTCGGGCAAGGCTCCAGCCAGCACGATCCCGTTGCTGTGCGATGCGGCAGCGGTCGGATTCCTCGAGACCGGGATTGGCGAAACCATCCCAGAAAGCTCGCTGTATGCCACTTCGATGGTAGGACAACCCGTTGCCACCAGCGATGGCACGGACTGGAAACGGCTCGATGTCCCCCGTATTCGCAGCGGCACTCCACGCGCAGGCATCTCGGGATGGTTGCGGATCTGGAACCACAAAACAAGGCAAGATTACCGGGGCATCGCTCCGCTGCATCAAGGCGTCGCTTATGCATTAATGGCCGACGGTTCGATTCAAGCGATTCCGGACCGCAATCGAGATGGTTATCTCAACAACGGCTTTACCCAACACCCCCATTACTGGACCAGCAGCGATGTCGAAGCCCCCGAACGCCTGCTGTCGAGCTACTACTCGCTCAACTCCAAAGGCAGCGAGAATTGATGCCACGGATCAATCTCATTTTGGATTCGTTACTAGAAGGAGGGCCAATCGAGCGTGGAACGCGAATTCGTTAGCGGCGAAATCGACGTCTGCAACTCAAGCAAACGCTAATCACCTTAACCATCTGAAATCTCATCGCGAAGCGTCAGGCACGAACCGCTGATGTGCTTGGTATTCAACCTCTCCACCGCGGAGACGGGCGACGACGCCACCACGCTCCGCCAATTTAGCCCTGTCAATTTAGCCCTGTCACTGGACGCATCACTCCGATGCGATCCCAAAATCCTCAAGGAAACTTACGAATGAAGACATCAAAAAGCGGTTTTACTCTCATCGAGATGCTCGTTGTCATCTCGATCATTGCGATTTTGGCAGCGCTCGCACTGCCCGCACTGGCCAAAGCACGCGAAGCGGCTCGCCGCAGTACGTGCTCGAACAATCTTCGCCAATTTGGCATCGGTCTTTTGACCTATGCCGAGCGAGACCAGGTTGGCCGCCTTTGCACCGGTGCGAGCGACTACCGACGCGATGGATGCATGGACACCTATGGCTGGGTCGCCGACTTGGTCAACTCGGGCTCCGCTCTGCCTTCGGACATGCTTTGCCCGAGCAATAGTGGCAAGGGCTCCGAGAAGTTGAACGACTTGGTGGGCACCGACACCACCAACGGCAACGGAACCTCACCGGCACGGCTCAACAAAGGCGCCTGCCGACAAATCTTTGGTTCCTCTCCTGCGCTGGCAGCCAACTCTGACATCCGAGCCCAATACATCGGTGTCGAGTTTATCGAAAAGGGCTATAACACGAACTACGCTGCCGGATACCACCTCGTCCGTAACGCGCCGCTGACTTCGGGAACCGGAACCAGCATCGTGTTGAACACCCGTTCGGCAAGCCAGCGTGATTTCAAACAACGCGAAGGCACCTACGGGCCGATCCAGTTGTCAATCATTGACGGCAGCCGGATTCCTTCGTCGAGCATCGCGTTGCTTGGCGATGCCGGCCCCGGCGACATCGACGAAGCGGTTTTGGCCGTCTCGATCACCGACAGCAACGGCGAAGAACTATTGCCCCAGGGAATGTTGTTGACCGAAGCGTTCAACGACGGCCCCGCCTACGTGAACGGCAGCGATTCGATTGAGCTGGCGAAGCAAAACGCCGCGGGTGGAGCGGACACTTCGCTACCGATCAGTGCCCAAATGGCTTGTGAAAAAGGGGGAGCAACAATCGCGAAGTGCTTTGATTTCACCTCCGGCATGGGCCCTACCGGGAAGGGCGGCAACAACCTCTACCTTCAAGACACGCGTGATTGGTTCGCACTGCACGGCGGCATCGCAAACATCTTGATGGCAGACGGTTCGGTCAAACAGTTCTACGACGGACGCAACGCAGATGGGTACCTCAACCCAGGCTTCCAATTCAGCGGCGGAATCGCCAACAACCCGCAAGTCAGCGGGTACGCCGATAGCGAAGTGGAATTGATGCCCAACGAAATGTTCAATGGACTGTTCATTGATTCCGCCACCCTCAAGGGAACGTTTGAAAATAACTAAATCGGTTCGCTGCTAAAGAAAGCCGATCGAAGTCGCAAAGGAACTCGCGGCCAACATCCGGCTGCGGCGGGAAACGGGCGTGAAAAACGACGTGCCCCATCATCCAAAAGCGGGAAGGAGCGAGGGTCGATCCCCAGCCCTCCTTCCCGCTCATTCCATTCACACCCTCTCTTGCTTGAATCCCGGATCCTCTCCCCATGTTTACACTTCGTTCCACCGGTCCACGCATCCTCTTGGGCTGCCTGGGGATGATGCTTGCCTGCTCGCTTGCCCTCACGATCGGATCGCAAATCAAGTACAAACCCTACGGAGTCCCCGACCATCGCCGATCCGAGTATGACACGATCCTGAGGAAGCTTGCCAAGCAGAGCCAAGCAATCGCGGAAGCCAAGCTAGGGAAAAACCCAATCGCGAAGCTGGAACAAAGCGAATACGACTTTGGTTTACTGGCCCCTGGAACCGCAGGCGCCAAGCACGACTTCTTGATTCACAACGAGGGTCAAGATGATCTCGTCCTGAGCTCAGTGGGAAGCAGTTGCAAGTGTACGGTGGCAACGATCGAGGACCGGATTGTTCCGCCGGGTGAATCTCGCCCCGTGACGCTGGTCTGGAACGTCGGCGAGGATCTCAGCGACGAATACGAACAGACCGCGTTGATTGAAACGAATGATCCCAGCAAACCACGCATCGAGTTGAAGGTCCGCGGCAGGGTTCGTTCAAGATGGGCGGTTAGCTCGAGCGACTTGGTCCATCTCAAAGGCAGTGCCCATCGAGCGATCGAAGCCTCGTGCATCTTGTACAGCCAGGTGTTCGAAGACTTTGTGATCCTCGAGACAGAATCTTCCTCTGGAGCAATCCAAGTCGCGACCGAGCCAGCCGATCCGCTCGACCTCAGCCCGCTCCAGGGACGCTGTGGATACAAGGTCAACATTCACTATCGCGCGCCAACAAAACACACCGGTCATTTTCAAGAACAGGTTCGCGTGTGTGTCTTGGACACCCAAACCGAGGCGACCGAGTGGATGGAATTGCCAATCCGCGGAACGATCGGAAAGCCACTCATTTTCCACGGCCCCGAACTCGACGCGAGCGGGCTAGACCTCGGCACCGTGGAAGTGGGGGATAAAAGGGAATGGTCCTTTTTTGTTCGCTTTCGAACCGAAAATATCGTCACCGATGCGGTGGTCCGCAAAGTGGCTCCGCCGGGCTTGGTGGCGGCGGTGGAACCGGTCAAGCGAGTCAAGAACACCTTTCGAGTCACGTTGAAGTTGGCGACGGATGCTAAACCACACCGATTTTATTTCGACGAACAAGGCTATGTCGAAATCAGCAACCGGGATGACCCAACCCAGGGCGATTGGATGTCGTTGTCGGGGCAAATCATTTCACCCGCAAACAAGAGCTTCGTCGGTCGATAGACGGGGTTTTACAATGTCGAGCCCCCTGTCCACTCGCTTCGATCGCAAATCGGATCGCAAATTTGGGCGGTGTCCCCCCGGCTGCCGTGTCCCCCCCCAAACCACTGCGGACCCGCGGCGCCTTCGCCACGGTGGGTCGCGATTGGCATTAGCCGGCCGGGATATTAATGGCTTGGCTGGCAGCTATTTTTTGCTTCGCTGGCAAAGGAAAGCCGAAAAGCGGCTCTCCGGGGCGTGCCATTCTGAGAGCGATTCACCGGTATTTTTTTGGCCATCGCCTTGATTTCGGGCAATAAACCGTAAAAAACGGCTCCCTCGAGCCTGATCGGTTGCCGAAGATGGCTACCGCACGGGATAGACAAACGGGTATCTTAATGGCATGTTCGCAGCATTCAGCCAGTTTCTAATATCGCCGCCCACCATTCTGTGGCTCGTATTTTCGTTGATCGCGGCGATGCTATTGTTCTCAGGACTCCATCGTCGTCGGGCCCGACTGACCGATGCTCTGCGATCCTTTGTCCAGCGCAGCCGAGATGAGATCGACACGCCCGAAAAGAAGAAATCAAAGTAGACATGAGCAAACGAGTATATATCCACACCGTTGGCTGTCAGATGAATGTGCTTGACAGCGAGATGGTCATCGCCGACTTGAAGCGACACGGTTACTCGGTCGTGGACTCGCCGCTCGATGCGGATTGCGTGCTCTACAACACGTGTAGCGTACGCGAGCATGCCGAAGACAAAATCTATAGCGCATTGGGCAAGATCCGCGTCGCCAAGGAAAACGACCCCCGCAAAACGATCGGGGTGATGGGCTGCATGGCGCAAAAGGACCAGGAAACGATCTTCAAGCGTGCTCCCTACGTCGACATGGTCGTCGGCCCCGGACAATTGCACACGATTCCTGAATTACTGCAGCGGATTGATCGCGGGGAAGGTCGCCAATTGGCCGTTTCGTTGTCCCGCACCGAGGGATCCCAGGCAACGATCGCGCGCAGCCACGAGACGTTTGATCCGTTGCGTGACCCGACAATGCGGCCGACTCCGTTCCAGGCCTACCTGAGAATCCAAATTGGTTGCGACAAATTCTGTACCTACTGCGTCGTGCCCAACACGCGCGGTCCGGAACAGGGGCGTCCGCCCGCACAAATCCTCTCGGAAGCCCGTATTTTGGCCGAACAGGGTTGTCGCGAGATTACGTTGCTCGGGCAAACGGTCAACAGTTACCGCTACCGCGACGGCGATCACACCACCGACATGTCGGCGTTACTCGAAGAACTGCACGAAGTCGATGGGATCGATCGCATCAAATTCGTGACGAACTATCCCAAGGACATGAGCGAACGTCTGTTAACGACGGTGCGTGATTTGCCTAAATGCTCTCCTTATCTCCATGTCCCCGCGCAGAGCGGTTCGGACGCGGTACTCAAGCGGATGAAACGCGGCTATACGATCGCCGACTACATGGAGATGTTCGAGCGGATTGAAAAGATCATCCCCGAAGCGTCGGTCAGCAGCGATTTCATCGTCGGATTTTGTGGTGAAACCGAAGAGGACTTTCAAAAATCGGTCGCGTTGATTGAGCGTTGTCGATTCAAGAACAGTTTCATCTTCCAATACAGCGTGCGTCCGGGAACTCAAGCTTCCAAGCGACTCGAGGACGACATTCCTCACGAGGTCAAGGTGCGTCGCAACAACGAGTTGCTGGCGGTCCAAGATGCAATCGCCAAGGAAGACAATCTGAAATTGGTGGGCAGCGTCGTCGAAGTGCTGGTCGAAGGGCCGAGCAAAAAGGCATTAAAATCCGACCCCGAAGCGAATGTGGTGCAGATGGTGGGTCGCACCCCCTGTGACCGCATCGTCGTTTTCGATGGCAATCGCCGCCAAGCGGGGCAGTTCTTGAAGATCAACATCGACGACGCCCTTGTTCACACTTTGATTGGTCGAGTACAAACGGTCGATGTCGTTTCCATCGATCTGGCTCGAACCTAAATGGCGTTAGCAGCGGAGGCTGATGGCGCTCTTTCGGACAGTGCTTTTTCGGCCTGGGAATCCCAGTCGAGATAGGCGCCGCGTCGCAAACTTTTTCAACTCACCTTGAAGGGCTTATTCTGAATACGTTGTCTTCTTCGACCGAAACCATCCGTATCGAAAAGCTTGATAATGGCATGGCGGTTCTCGTTCAATCGATGCCTTGGCTGCGAACAGCCGCGTTTTCGCTTTCCTTACGCGCCGGGGTGAACGCGGAAACGGACGAGAATGCCGGGCTCGCATCGATGGTTTGCGAAATGGTCCAGCGCGGTGCTGGAAACCATAGCAGCCGCGACCTAGTTGCGATCCAAGATAACCTCGGTATCGATCGCTCTTCGGGGGTTTCCACGTCGACGGTTTCCTACGGCGGGGCGATGCCAGCGGAATCGCTTCCCGAAGCCCTCAAGCTCTACGCCGATATCGTGCGGCGTCCCCACTTGCCGTCGGACCAGCTCGAAGACGCCAAAATGATGGCGATGCAGGAATTGCGTGCGATCGAAGACGAACCGACCCAACGTGTGATGATTCGCTTGCGTGAATTGCAGTACGGCAAACGACTCGGACGCAACAGCCACGGCACGCAACCGAGCTTGGCGGCGATGACTCCCGAGAGCATTCGTGACTTCTATACGTCTCACTATCATGCCAACGGGGCGATCTTGGCGGTTGCAGGAAAGCTCGACATCGATCAAGTGCTGGGCTGGGCCCATGAGAATTTTGGCGATTGGAAGTCGGGTGCCATTGTTCCTTCCGCCCCCTTTGAGGGCGTGGCATGCCAAGAGCACATCGATTCGCCATCGAGTCAAACGCACATTGGCTTTTCCTTTAACGGAATCCCCTTTGGGCACCCCGAGTATTTCAAGTTACGCGCCGCGATTGGAATTCTTAGCGACGGAATGAGTAGCCGGCTGTTTGATCGCGTTCGCGAACAACGCGGATTGTGCTACACGATCACGGCGGGCTGCCATTCACTCGAAAACCTCGGCGCCGTGTTTGGTTATGCGGGCACGACCCCCGAACGCGCTCAGCAAACCTTGGATGTGACCTTGGGTGAGTTTGATCAATTTGTTGACGACTTGAGCGTCGATGAACTGGAACGTTGGAAAGTGCGGATCCAAAGCAACTTGATCATGGAGCAAGAATCGAGCGCCTCGCGTGCCTCGTCGATCGCTTCGGATTACTTTCAACTCGGACGCGTGCTCTCAACGGAGCAACTTGAGCAGATTATCGAATCGCTCTCGCTCGAAGAGATCCGCGACTATTGGTTAGCCCACCGTCCCGCGAACTACCGCATCGTGACGCTCGGGCCCAAACCGCTCTCCGCCCCAAAATGACCTCGCGTTTCGCCGGCGCCCCCTCACGATCGCAAAGGGGGCGATGCCATCACGCTCGAATCCAAATCGGATCGGCAACGCTCCTTCATCCACCCAAGCTTTCTCTAGCCTATCCCTAATCCCGCATTGAATATGGCTCAGTTCCGACACCACACGCTTGCCAACGGTCTTCGCATTGCAGCGGAGATCGATAACCGATGCTACTCCGCAGCATTTGGCTACTTTGTTCGCGCTGGATCCAGAAACGAAACCGATGTCGAATCGGGGCTCAGCCACTTCCTTGAACACATGATGTTCAAAGGCACTGCGAAACGTAGCGCTGCAGATGTCAATCGCGAGCTCGATGAGCTTGGGGGCCAGAGCAACGCCTACACCAGCGAAGAACAAACGGTCTATTACGCAACCGTGCTGCCGAAGTTTCAAGATCGGATCGTGGAACTGTTAACGGACATGCTGAGTCCTTCGTTGGACGCAGGCGAATTTGAAACCGAACGCCAAGTGATCTTGGAAGAGATTGCCAAGTACGAGGACCAACCTCCCTTTGGCGCGTTTGAACGTGTGATGGAAAGGCACTTCACTCCTCGCGGGCTAGGACGTCGCGTGCTGGGAACGAGCGAATCGATCGAGTCGATGCGAGTCGAAACCATGCGTGACTACTTCAACCGCCGTTATCGCGGTGAAAACATCGTGTTGGCAGCCACCGGAAACGTGGACTTCGATGCGCTGGTTGCGGCGGTCGAAACGCAAACCCGCGCTTGGTCGGATCGTCCGCACCCCCCCGAACCCAAGCCCGATGACGTGTCCACCTTGCCCGCCGGGATCGCACTCGATGGGGAACTCGAGATCGAGGACGCGGCGCAGGCCTATTTTGTCCAGATGAGCCCTGGGCCGAGCATGGTCAGCGAAGACCGCTACGCCGCACGGATGCTCGCTTCGATCGTCGGCGACGAAGGAGGCAGTCGCTTGTTTTGGGACTTGATCGATACCGGGCGTGCCGAAGCGGCCACGATCTGGCCGCAAGAGTTCACCGACACGGGGGCGTGGTTTGCCTATCTCGTCTGTGAACCCGATGCGATGGATGCGAACCGAAAATGGATGCAGGACGTGCTTCGCCGCACCGCCGCCGAAGGTGTCACCCGCGACGAACTGAACCAGGCCATTAACAAAGCAACCGCAAGCTGTATCATGCAAAGCGAGCGACCCAGCAACCGGCTTTCCAGCGTGGGTAGCCGATGGTTAATTTGCCAAGAATACGCCAGCACCGACGAAATCCTTGAGCGTTTTCGCAAGGTCGATCAGCAAGCGGTCGCCCAGGCGGCACAAAAATATCTGTGCCAAGCGACAACCGATGTGTTGGCCACGGCAGGTCAAGCAACAGCACGCCAAGCCACGGCATCGTGAACATCGCGGTGATGCAAACCCGCGGTGAAACAAGAAACACGCTAAGCTATACACAAACCCAACGATGGCAAACAAAAAAACGCAGTCCCAATCGGGACTGCGTTTTCGAGAATGACGGTGGTCGAAACAGAATAGATAATAAGCAATCGGAAGCGTGGGCCCAAAAAAACCCGTCACGAGCAATCGCTCGTCGATGTTTCTCGCTTGGATAACCCGATTGAGTTCGACTTGGCTACGAGATTAGACGAAAACGGTTCGTTAGAAAAGAGCATTTCACTTGGATTTTTCTGAAACGAACGATATTCCGCCTCTGTTAAGAATCAGCCCTCGTGTGGCGGTGCTACCGGTGATCCATGGCAGCGGTCAATTTGCCTTGACCGTTCGGCGATGGTTCCTGGAGTACTCCTTTGACTGCTTGGCGGTCCCGTTGCCGGAATCGTTCCGCGCTGCGGTTGAGGCGGGGGTGCTCGACCTGCCTCGCGCATCGATTGTGCTGCAACCGCCCAAACCCAATTTCACCGCGAGCGAGTTTCGCTCCGAATGGTCCCCCCGAGCCTGGGATGAAGTCGACGCGGAAAATCCCGATGACGACGACGATCCTGAAACGCCGCCGACCAGCTATGTTCCCATCGATCCCTGCCAACCGGTGATCATGGCGATCCGTGCCGCGATGGGAGAGCATCTTCCGCGCGCGTACATTGATCTCGAAACCGATCCCTTTTGTCCTTATTCCACCGCAATGCCGGACCCCTATGCGGTGCGGCATGTGGCACCCGAGATCTTCGCCGCGGCATTATTGCCAAGCATCACCCGTCCTCCGGATGTTCAGTCGCGTAACCAAATCGTCCACATGGCGATGCGGCTACGGGAACTGGAAACGCGGCACGAACGAACGCTGTTGGTTTGCAGCGTGCTGCATTGGCCGTGGATTCGTGAAGCGTACAACCAACTATCGCCAACCGATCACAACGGCCCTCGAAACGAATTATCGGCCGACGTCCGTCTGCCCGAACATGATGCCGTGCAGCCTGCCGAGCGATTCGCTGTCAAAGATCGGACGCTGATGTTCTTGCATGGCGAGTTACCGTTCATCACCGGACTCTACGAACGTGCTCGGTCCGAACTCGAGAACGATGACAACATTCAAATTGATGGGGTCAAAGAACTTCTCATTGCGGCGCGCGACAGCTACCGCAACGAACTAGGCAATCGCGCTCGACGCGTGACCCCGCTATTGCTCTCGAAGTGCTTGCAATACATCCGCAACCTGTCGCTCATTCATCGACGCATGACGCCCGATTTGGTCACCATCGTGACCGCCGCGAAACAAATACTCGGGGATCAATTTGCGCTGCATGTCGCCGAGCTAGCCAATACCTACCAACACGGTCGGCGCGAAGAAGCATCCGAGCGCGGCGATACCGAGTCATTACCGGAGGTGACACTCGGGATCGACCAGGTCCGGTTACCCGACGGAGAAACGCATTCTCTGGTCAGCCGATTACCGGGGCCGCCGCTGATGTGGCAAACGATTCAATTACAGCGACGCGCCAGCGTGTACGAGAAAGAACGTTGGAAATACAAATGGAATCCGTATAGTCATTGCAGCTACCCACCCGAAGACGCTCGGATCGAAAACTTTAGAACCCGTGTTTTTGATCGCGCCCAGGCCATCATCGGTAACGATTTGGCCAAAACCGAAAAATTCACGACCAGCGTCAAAGATGGCATCGACATTCGTGATACGCTGCGACACTGGTACGAGCGACAAATCTACGTCAAAGTCGTGCCGCCAAGTCGCGGAGTACTCGACGCCTGTGTGATGCTGTTCGATTCCCCGGCCGATCCACGCAAGTATCCCTGGCGTACGACCTGGTTCGCCGAACATGTCGAAGAATCGACGCTCGCGTTATTTGCGACCCATTACCAAGATGAAATGGTGGGGCCCGGAATTGGGCTGAGCGTTTATGGCGGCGCCCTCTTTTTGTATCCTCCGGTGACGATTCCCGACATCTGGATCGATCCTCGACTCGACTATGCGGAAACGCTCGAAGAACGGCTGATCGCCGCAGCTTGCTTGCATTCGCGTGGACGAGAAATTGCCTTGCTATCACCGCTTCCTCCCGGCCCTGGATGGCAGCGATTGGCACGACGTCATCACAAACGTTTGGTCCACGTTCCACTGAGCTCCTTCAGCGACGAACAAGTCCAACAACTGCGGATGGTCCACGTATTGAACGGCAGCGAGGTGCGAAGTTTTGCGGCCGATTTCATCCGTCGAGTCTAAACCGACGCGTGAATTACGGGGAAACCCAAGGCAAAACCCCACTGAAGCCTCGATTTCCTTCTAAATCAAGGTCGACATGTGTCGCCGGTTCCTGATAAATGCAATCAAGCTGGGCGTTCGTTTGTGATACCTCATCACCGCGCCCCAGTGTCAACCACGTCGGTTGACGTTTCGCTTGCCATTCCATTTGGAATCGAAGATGACCGAGTTGTTTGGGCTGCCGGCTTATTCCATTCTACTATTTGTCGTCGCAGGAGCCTTGATGGGGCATCTGTTGTGGTACCGCGATGGATCCAGTGATCGCAAACGCATCCGAGAGAGCGAAGATCGCTATCTAAAATCGCGTGAGGTCGTTCGGCAACGAAAACAACAACTGCTCGATTTAGAATCCCAATTGAACGCCCAAAAGGCGGAATTCGAGCAGCACTCCGCCGAATCGGAGAAGCAACTTGCTCAACACCGCGAGCTTCAGGACGAACTCAACCGAGCGAACGCCGCCGCTGCCGAGATCGTCGCTGCGCGCGACGATGCCGCAACTCGATTAACCGAGGAAACCCGCCGCAACGAACTCCTCGTCTCGCAGCTCCAAGAGGTGCTTCAAAAAAGCACGGCAACCGAAGCCGATCTGCAACAAGTCGTGCAAGAACAGCAATCTCGTGACGCGCAGCTCCAAAGTCTTCGCCAATCCAACCAACAACTCACCGACGAACTTGCCCAGACTCAGGCCGCATTACACCAACAGCGGCACGAGACTGCCGAAGCAAACGAACACATCGTCATCACGCTGCGTCAGGAGCTTGAAACGGCGTTAGCCGACCAGCAACAGCTCGCAGAATCGAACCAACGAATCGAGCAAGAACTGTTGGATCGAACGGAACAGATCCAACAACGCGATACGGCCATCGATGAACTCAAAACACAGCTGAGCGAAGCATCACAACAGATTGAGCAGCAACAAGATCGATCCAATCAAATCTCAGACGAACTCACCAGCAACCAAACACGGCTGAGCGAGCTGAGTGAAGAGCTCGAGTCGACATTAACACTGCGTGCCGAACTTGACGCTACAAAGATTGAATTGGCCGAGCAGAAACAAGTTCACGATCAATTGATCGAGGATCATCATCGTCAATCCGAAACCATTGCCGAGCTAAACACTCGACACCAAGATTCCGACACGTTCTTCGATTCGCTACAGCAACAGCTGAGCGAAAAGGAGAGCCAAATCGCCCAAGCGAACGCAGAACAAGAGCAGCTGCTCGAAGAGAATCGACGGCAAGCCGAAACCATTGCCGAACTAAACACTCGGCACCAAGACTCCGACACGTTCTTCGATTCGCTACAGCAACAGTTGAGCGAAAAGGAAAGCCAAATCGCCCAAGCGATCGCTGAACAAGAGCAACTAGCCGAACAGAATCAACGGCAAGCCGAGACCATTGCCGAGCTAACCACCAAGCACCAAGACTCCGACATGCACTTCGATTCGCTACAGCAACAGCTGAGCGAAAAGGAAAGCCAAGTCGCCCAAGCGATCGCAGCACAAGAGCAACTAGCCGAACAGAATCAACGGCAAGCCGAAACCATTGCTGAGCTGACCACCAAGCACCAAGACTCCGACATGCACTTTGATTCGCTACAGCAACAACTGAGCGAAAAGGAGAGCCAAGTCGCTCAAGCGATCGCAGAACAAGAGCAGCTAGCCGAACAGAATCGACTGCAAGCCGAAACCATTGCTGAGCTGACCACCAAGCACCAAGACACTGACGCACACTTTGATTCGCTACAACAACAGCTGAGCGAAAAGGAGAGCCAAGTCGCCCAAGCGATCGCAGCACAAGAGCAGCTAGCCGAACAGAATCGACTGCAAGCCGAAACCATTGCTGAGCTGACCACCAAGCACCAAGACTCCGACGCACACTTTGATTCGCTACAGCAACAGTTGAGCGAAAAGGAGAGCCAAGTCGCCCAAGCGATCGCAGCACAAGAGCAGCTCGTCGAACAGAATCGACAGCAAGCCGAAACCATCGCCGAGTTGACCACCAAGCACCAAGGCTCCGACACGCACTTTGATTCGCTACAGCAACAGTTGAGCGAAAAGGAGAGCCAAGTTGCTCAGGCGATCGCTGAACAAGAGCAGCTGGTCGAAGAGAATCGACGACTAGCCGAAACCATTGCTGAGCTGACCACCAAGTACCAAGACACTGACGCACACTTCGATTCACTACAGCAACAGTTGAGTGAAAAGGAGAGCCAAATCGCTCAAGCGATGGACACCCAAGAGCAACTCAAACAATCGCTGGAGATGAAGGTTGCTGAGATCACCCGTCTCGAAGACGAACTGAGCGAGTTATCCCCACTTCAGAGCGTTGTTGCTGGGAAGCAAAGCGAGCTTGTGCAATTGCAACAACGGCTAACCAGCACGACGACGGAATTTGAGCGTCAAACCGAAATGCTGCAAGCCAAAGAGCATGAGATTGGTGCGTTGAAAGACCGATTGGCAACTTCCGACACCGTGCACGCCGAGCTAGAGCAAACCACACTTGAGCTGACTCAGACGAAGCATGAACTCGAGCAATTGACGAGCGAGTTGAACCAGACTCAATGGAACTTGAATGCAAGCCGAGATGAATTCGATCAAACGAAATCGAAATTGATTGAGACGACGCTGCAGCTCGAGGCGATGCAGACGGCACGCGATCAGCATCTCGCTGAGATTCAACAACTCAGCATCACGAGTGAGCACAATCTTGCCCTGCTAAACCAGACGAATGCTAAATACGAGCAGAGTAAGACGTTACTCGAACAACGTAAAACTCAGCTTGAACAGGCCAAGGTCCAGATCGAACAGTCCTCCGAACGGATCAAATTCTTGGCTGACGAAAACAGCCAGTTGCGCGGATCGATCCGACCTCGCCAAGCCGAGCTTGAGCAGATGCAATCCAAGTTTGCGGACCTCCAACGATCGGCCGAGGAGCTGGTCTTTGCAAAGCAATCGATTGCGGAACTTCAAGCAGAAATCGCATCCTTTGAGAAATCCAAAAACGAGTTTGCCAATCAAACCGAACACTGGAAAAAGGAAGCCGAAGCTGCGGCTTCCATTCGAGAGAAATTGCAGGTCACCAACGGGCAACTCGAAGAACTTCGTCGTGTGAACGAAGAGCGTCGCGGTGAAATCGCGGGACAAGCAGAGCAACTCGAAACGTTGAAAAGCCAGCTAAAGGATTTCAATCAAATGCGTGCTCAATTCGAGGATGTTCAACAACAACTCGACGAAGCCAACGAAGCACGGAACCTGATCCGAGCCAGTGTGGAAACGCAAACGACAACCATCAAGCAACTGGAAAATCAGTTAGCCGAAGCGAACGCACTGGAGCCGGAGAACCACGCGTTACAAGGCCGAGTGGCTGATTTGCTCGAACATCTCAATCGACTCACCGCTGAACTTGAAGACAGTTTGGATGCCAACGTTACCGCGGGCAATCGAATCCGCGACCTCGAAGGCCAGCTTCATGAGCATGCCGAAAAGATTCGCGACCTCCGTCGCGCCCGCGTGTCGGCTCCCGAGATCCACCGTCCCATTGTCAACGAGGACGACATCCATCGCGCGGCATAAACAACGCGTTTGACTTAGAAATCTCGCACGAAGGTGCCTTCCTAAATCACTCGCAACAAGCTTTGCTCCGCGAAATCACGAAACACTCCCTCGACCGTTTTGGCATGGGTCGAGACGCGATTGAGGTGTGGATAACCACCGGGCTGTATTCGGCCCTGGTTTGTTCGCCCCAAGGCATCGGCACCCTCGAGCGTGCCCATACCGAGCACAGTTTGGGGATCGAGGTCCGGCCGATGCTTGAGCAAAAACTGAATCTCACGCCAAAGATTCAAATCGGGATTGCTCGCCCGCGAATCGGTCCCCAGGGCAACACGCACTCCGCGCTGCAACAGTTGCTCAACCGGATGCTCGCCATAACCGAAAAACGCATGGGTCCGCGGGCAATAAACCACACTCAGCGTCGGATGCTCGGCGATCGTAGCGATTTCATTTTTTTGCAAATCGTTACCATGAACCAACAAGGCTCGCGGCGCTTTGGCGAGCTTAGCGATCAACCATTCAAAGGGCTCCGGTTCCCAGGGGAACAAGGCTCCGTCCCAGACGCCGAGTTGCTTGAGCGTCTCGGCAAACGGCCCCCCTGCTACGCACAATAGCTCCCGTTCCTCCGGCGACTCCGCGACATGCATCGCCAACGGGCAACGAAATTGCCGGGCCAATTCCACGCACTGCTCAATCAACGGCCGCGATGTCGAGTAGGGCGCATGGGGACTAATCGCCGCGTTGGGTTGTTCGTCAAGATGACGTTTTGCCGCTGCAACGCGTTCTTGTCCCCGCGGTAACGAAAGCCCGATCGTTTCTGCGAACGTGACAAGCTCAGGCAATTCGTTTGATTTCGAGTCATCACTCTGAGATGGATACTCACAAGGCAACGTTGCGATCTCGCCAACCAAGCTCACTCCCGCGGCGGCGGATTCGCGCAGCCCCTGGGCAATCGCGTTGGCTTTGGCCTCGACCGTCGTCGAGGCTCGTGCGGCAATCACTTGGCCAATCCACCGGTACAGCGGATTGCCGGGCTCGCCAATCGGAGCTTCGCAATCCGAAAACTCGAGATGGGTGTGCGCATTGACCAAGCCGGGCAGCAGCGCGACGTCGCCGAGATCCTCGGCATCCGCAGGTGCCGATCCTTGTCCCACTTCGACGATCTGTTGACGATCCACGCGGACCCATCCACCATGAATGGGCGGACTCGAAACCGGAAAGATCCAACGTGCCGCGAAGGCACGTGTGTTAATTGTCATGAAAAACTTGCCACTTCAAAAAGACCGTTTGACTCGCGAATTTTATGCGAGGCCAACCGAAATTGTTGCCCGAGAATTACTGGGCAAAATCTTGTTGCGTTGCACGAATCAACAATGGGTCGGTGGAATCATTGTGGAAACGGAAGCCTATTTGTCCGATGCCGATCCCGCTAGCCACAGCGCTCGCGGAAAAACCAAAAGCAACGCGTCGATGTTTATGGACGCCGGCACATTGTATGTTTATCCGATTCATGCGAAATACTGCATGAACGCCGTCACGGAAAGCCCGGGACGCGGAAGTGCGGTCTTGATCCGCGCGATCCAGCCGCAGTGGGGCATCGCACAAATGCAAAGCAACCGTCAAACGCAAATCTTGAAACGCTTGACCGGCGGCCCCGCCATGCTCTGCCAAGCCCTCGCCGTGGACCGCGGCGATGATGGAATTGATTTAACCAGCGATCGCAACATTTTCATTGCTCACGCCAACCCCCCGTCACCTGCGGCCGAGATCCACGCCGCGCCGCGCATCGGGATCCGCAAAGCGATCCACGAGCGGCTTCGATTCTTTTATCGCGGCAACCCCTTCGTGAGCGGTCCCAAGCGAGATCACCAGTGAAGGTCATCCGAAGATTTCATCGCTGTGAATGATTTCCACTCCCGCTGCCTGCATCTCCTCGATCGCCTCTTGGAGATCCTCGGAGCTCTGGCTGACGCTGCGACATCCGTCGATCAGCACCGACGTTTCGAAATTCAACATCGCGGCATCCAGCGCGGTGTACTTGACGCAGTAGTCGGTCGCCAGCCCCATGATAAATAGACGATTGATCTGATGCTCGTGAAGGTAATCGTGAAGTCCCGTGGCGTGTTTGTGACCGTTGTCGAAAAATCCGCTGTAGGAATCCATCGTCGGATCGGTGCCCTTTCGAAAAATGGCGACATCACAGCGAATCTCTAATGCATCAGCAAACGCGGCTCCTTCGCTAAATTGGACACAGTGATCTGGCCACAATACTTGATCGATATCGCCCACCTTTACGACGTCACCGATGCGGTGCCCCCGATGATTGCTGGCGAAGCTGGCGTGGTTTGGCGGATGCCAGTCCTGGGTGGTAATCACGTTATCGAATTCGGGCACCCATCGGTTTGCCACCGGGATCACTTCGTCACCCCGAGTGATCGCCAAGGCACCGCCCGGCAGAAAGTCGTTTTGAATATCGACAAGGATCAAGGCTTCGTGTTTCGATTTCAAAGTGGAACCCCTTCTTCAAATGTTGCTGGTCGTTACGGCGATTGAATCGATACAGTCGAGCGGCGCGATGCCATCTACTTTGACACTACCCAGGTGTTTTTTGTAGCGGTGCAGCCTCAACCAACTTCTTCTTGACCGCAAAGAGCTTCGGATCTAACCCCGTGGGATAAACCAACGGATCGACCAATCGACGAATGTCGGGGGAAAACATTTGCAATTGCGTTGCGGCACGGTCACGAATCTGGTGAAGACTCGGCGACGTGCCCACCCGACGTCCTTGCCTCAGCACAGGGATCAACAAATCCTCGTACTCCCAATTGCCATCGCATTGCACGGTTCGTAGCGAAGCCGTGGGATCACACAGGAACGGCATCATCCGTGGCGTGTCCCCCATGACATCCCGATTGTCGTAAATGACGTCGGCCTTTGCTTGCCCTTGGCTGGTAAAGCGGCGTACTTGCTGAATGCCCGGATTGGAAACTTTGACCGGCTGTTCGGACAACTTCAACCGGTCAAGCCATCGACCTGTGGAGTCACCGATCGCCGAAAGTTTGTAGATGCCATCCAATGCCGGCTGTGCGTATGCGGTGACCAAGCGCGTTCCGACTCCCCAAATATCCACTTCCGCTCCCGCCCGTTTGAGACGCTCAATCTCATGTTCATCAAGATCGTTGCTGGCAACAATCTTTGCCTCCGAAAAGCCTGCTTCGTCGAGCATCACACGAGCTTGCTTGCTCAACGAAAGGATGTCACCGGAATCCAACCGTATGCCGATCATTTCATGACCTTGATTTCGCAACTCGATCGCAACGGAAATCGCGTTTCTAACGCCGTTGAGACTGTCGTAGGTGTCGACGAGAAAGATGCAATTGTTTGGCATCGCGTTGGCATAGGCCTGAAAGGATTCACGCTCATCCTCAAACGCCATCACCCAACTATGAGCGTGCGTTCCCTTGATGGGGATGTCATAGCGTTTGCCGGCCAGCACGTTAGAGGTGGCATCACAGCCGCCGATGTAAGCAGCTCGGCTGGCCGTCATCGCACCATCGATTCCCTGGGCCCGCCGCAGACCAAACTCCAAAACCGTGTCTCCCTCGGCGGCATGACAAACGCGTGACGCGCCAGTGGCGATCAGGGTTGGAAAGTTAATGCCGTTGAGCAGAAACGTTTCCAAGATCTGGCACTGCAACAGTGGCCCCTCGACGCGGAGCAACGGTTCGTGAGGAAAAACAACCGTCCCTTCAGGAATCGCATCGATGTCACAGCTCAAGGCAAGGTCCGTCAAGTATGCCAGAAACTCGCTCTCAAAAAGCGGTTGGTGGTCATTACCACGAAGAGTGCGGAGGTACTCGATGTCGTCCGCAGAGAATCGAAAGCCCTCCAACGCCTCAAGCACCGGAGCCAAACCGGCGGTGATCGCATAGCCCCCCCGAAACGGATTAGTGCGAAAGGAGAGATGAAAGACGGACGGTTGTTCGTGCCGCTTCGTTTTCCAATAGCCGTACGCCATGGTCAGTTGATAGAGGTCCGTGATCAGAGCAACCGAAACGTGCCCCCCAAGGTATCCGCTCATGCTCGCATCCCCGCTTAGTGTTCGATACACACCAAGATAGATCAACGAGAGCTGCCATGGGGTTCACGGTCGTTGCGTCACTTGGCAAACGGGTTACCAGATCGCTGCGGCAAAGCGGCAGCCCCATGCAGGCTGAGGACAGAAAGGCAGGGGAGAAGGGGCTGTTTACCCTTGTTTTTGCGGACCGCTGGGCTTCGCTGCAATCACGGACTCTGCCCCCCCCCTAGCGCATCATTCGAGCTCAGGCAAATCATTTTCCCAAAAAGTCTCGACTTCCTGTGAATTTGCGAGCTAGGTTTTCGATAGAGCCGGAGCCCCCTCCTTCTCCCCCGGTCCAAACCCTTCAGTCTCTTGCAATCATGTTCACACGACGCACCCCCTTTCACGGCAATTCACGACCCATCGGTCGCGGCGTCCATGGCATTTCCCGTCGAGCTCGCCGCGGCGTTGCAATGGTCGAATTTGCGGTTTGCATCCCTGTTTTGCTTGTCTTGACGCTGGGTACGATCGACCTTTGTTCGATGTTGTTCCTGCGAGAATCGATCACGTTAGCGGCGTATGAAGGCGCCCGTCGCGGCGTCGGACGAGGTTACACCAACAATGACGCGACGACGCGAGTGCTTGAGTTTTTGGATCAGCGCAACATTCGGCACAACGGTAGCGGCTCGGTGTCATTCAGTTCACCTGGCTTTGACAGCGCAGCAACGCTGCAAAACGTCACGGTGACCGTCACCATTCCCTGTTCGGGAAACCTACTGGTTCCCTCGGGAATGTTCACTGATTTGACCATGACAACCAATGTCACCATGCGAAAAGAGTACCAGAACCTCGACTCGAACTAGACACCCATGCCACACCGACATCGACTCCTTACCTGACCGCAACCACATCCATGAACCGTCGTCCCATTCCAAACGCAACATGCCATCGACGCTCGCGCAAGAAACGCGCTGGCGCCGCGATGGTGGAGTTTGCCATCGTCGCCAATCTCATGTTCGTGGTGATTTTCGCCTGTATGGAGTTCGCACGAATGAACATGGCTCGCAACTTGGCTCAGGATGCGGCTTACTTCGCCGCGCGCACTGCGATGGTTCCTGGCGCGACCAGCGACGAGGCGACCGCCGAAGCCGATCGCATCATGGGCTCGATGCTGGATGAAAGCGGCTACGACGTCACCGTTAGCGATGTCAACTTCCAATCCTCCACCATCTCCGTAACGGTCAGCGTGGACCTCAAAGCGATCGCAATGTTCACCCCCATGTTTTTGCCAAACAAAACGATTGAAACCACGGCGGTGATGAAGACCGAACGTTATGAAGGTTTCTACGAACAATAGCCTCAACCATCTTTTTGCCACCCCTTGCTTATTGGCGCCACCGGGACATTTCTTCGTCTTTTGCTGCGATAACCACCATGATGCCTCTCACTCAACCTCGTTCCACCTCGCGTTTTTCCACCACTTCGTTTGTGCAATCGTCACGTCAACGACATGGAGGCGTGTTTGCGTTGATGGCGTTGATTTTGCCTGTTTTGGCATTACTTGCCGCCTTCTGTATCAACAGTGCTCAGATGCAACTCAATCGCACCGAATTGATGGTCGCGACGGATGCCGCAGCCCGCGCTGGCGGTCGTGCATTCAGTGAGCATCAAACGGTCGAAGCGGCAAAAATCGCTGCGATTGCGACCGCAGCAATGAATAATGTCGATGGACAACCGCTGCAGGTTCGCAGCGACGACGCAGCGAACGAAATCGAGTTTGGCATTACGACTCAACCCAACGGTTTGGCCGGGCGATACGAATTCCAGAAGCTACCCACCGATGTGGTTCGCCAGGGTTCCTTGGTCGCAAGTGCCGTTCGAGTCAATGGTCGACGAGATACGGGGTCGTTATCCGGCCGCGTACCATTGTTCATTCCGGGGATGCTCAACGCGAGTGACTTCGGAACGGCTCAAGCTTCCGTTGCCATGCAAGTCGACCGCGATATCTCGCTGATTCTCGACCGCAGTGGATCGATGGTACCGGACCTCGATTTCGATTGGCCGCGAGGCAAAGACCCCTACTCCACCGACGTCAAAGAAGCCGCTGTTGATGCCGGCGTCATGAACAAGACCATCCGAAACAGCAGGCGTAGAACGTACACCTCGTACGATTATGCCAGTGGCTATAACGAAATGACCTACAACCAATGGGTGTGGAAAGAACATTTCAATCTGCCGGATTGCCCGACGCAACCATGGCAAGATTTGGTCGCGGCGGTCGATGCCTTTCTAAACGTGCTCGATACGACCGTGCAAGAAGAACAAGTCTCAGTGGCAAGCTACGCTTCGAACGCGTCGCTGGATATCTCGCTCGTCAAAAATTTCACTCTAATCCGATCGATCGTCAATTCGCTCAACCCCAATGGGTACACCGCGATCGGCGATGGCATGGAATCAGGCATCCAGGCGTTACTAAATGCCGCAGCACGCCCTTACGCGGCCAAGACGATGGTCGTGATGACCGACGGAAACCACAACCGTGGAACCGATCCCGTCACGGTGGCGAGAAACTTTGTCAGCCGCTATCCGCTCACGATTCACACCGTCACGTTTGGTGACGGGGCGGATCAACAACGCATGCGGCAAGTCGCCGCCATCGGCGGTGGCAAGCACTACCATGCCGATAACGGCGAACAATTGATCGCGATCTTTGAAGAGATCGCAAACAACCTGCCTACCATCCTGACGGAATAAACTCCACTCCAAGCCACAGCGCACGCCCCGGCATCAGTGAGGCAAAATCGCGTCTGCTTCAGTCCCTCGCGTTTGCTTCAGGGGAGGGTTTGCTGGAAAAGCGGCAATCGCCCAACTTCGATACACGCGTCTGTGGCCTTCCCAATCGCCCTTGGCCTTCCAAACACTTGACAAGTACCATGGAAAATACTCCATCACCCACTCTGCCAACTCCGCCAACGTCCCCTGCAACCCCTTGGATCTGGCTTTCCATTCTCGCGTCCCTGGGCGTCATCGTGTGGGCATTCACAATCCCGATGCGTCATAAGCCGGACGATGCAGTGAATCGCTCCCAGCAGAGCGTCTCCACGACGACGGTATCAAGGCAACAGAGTGCATCCGATGACATCGCGATCCGAGCCCAGCAGTATCGGGCTCATGCCATCGAAATGGATGCCCAATTGATGAAGATTCAACGCAAGAAGGACGAGGCTTACCAAAATCAAGTTTTGCCGGGTGAACAAGAGGCCCAAGCCTATCAGGCGAACTATCGAAAACGGATCCTGGAGAAAATTAAGCGACTGGCGACGGCAGAAAAAGGATCCCCCGATTGGGTTTATCGCCAACGGTTGATCGACTCACTCGAGGCCCCTCAATAGCGAGCGGTCAATGAATCACCGCCCCGCAGCTCGCTTTGATCGCCCCTTTCGGATCGAGATTTGACGTCAACGCGGCAATTTCCGAGATGAATTTTGCCATCCGTTGCCATCGATTTACTTGATTATGATGGAAGGGCTGTCTCCCCATGCATTCCTGTAAACTCCTACGGTTCTCATGTCCTTCTCTCCCTCTGCCATCCTGCTTTCCCTATTGCTCCCCGCCTTGATTCTGGTTGGGGGATGGACGGAACGCCTGAGCGCTCAAGACGATTTGTTTGCCGAGCAAGCCGGAGAGGGGATTTTTGGTGCAGCGGCCCCCCCCGCCACGCCAGCGTCATCCGACGCCGAACAAACCGAGGATGCGTTGACCGAGCAACTGAAGCTGAAAGCCCGGCGCAGTAATATCGAATTCGCCGAATCGATCTCCGCATTGATTCGGGTCGGTCGCTGGGAAGATGCCAATACACTTCTAGGCGAGGTCGCAGGACGCGAAATCAACGAATCGGTGTTGGCCGCGATGGCCGATCGCATCGAGCCCGCCTTGCGACTTCGGATCATTGGCTCCGAAAAGATCGATGACAAAGCTCGTGGTTTCATTGAAAGGTTGTCCAAGGCGGCCACCTCGTTCGCTCAATCGGAAAAGCGGTTGAGCGATGCGGTCGATCAACTCGATGCTGCGTCGGTGGATACGCGCATCGCTGCGGTGCGAACCTTACTCAATGGCGGCAACCAAGCGATCAAGGTTTTGGTGGCCAGCGCGGTTTCCCAATCCCCCACCGCACCACGCGATGATATTTTGCGAACCATGCTGCGTTTGGGTGACGGTGGTCCCCAAGCCCTACGGCAATTGGCACTCTACGCCGCTCCGCCGGAACGATTGGCGGCACTGCAATCACTCGTACGGATTGATCGTGATGCCGCGACCGACGAAATGGTCACGGCGTTGTTGGCATTCGATGCCACAAAAGATGAAATCGACTATGTGAGCGATCATTTGCGTGGTGCATCCAAAGCGTCAATCGATCGCGATCGGGGGATCGGATTCTTAGCGAACCAATTGAGACGTTATCGGTCGATTGCACAAACGATTGACAACGACGACCAAGTGCAAGTGCTATGGAGCGTCAACAAGGACAAAAACGGTGTCGAGTTCAAAGAAGTGCAAATGATGCTTGCCGCCTATCGTGATGCAGCCGATGCCGCTTCACGACTCCGTCGCATTAGCACGTTACCCACTCCGATTGCCACCGAAGCGATCACAGCGGCACTCAGCTATCGAGTCATCCTTGATCAAGATTGGGGAGATGCGGAACAACTTGCATCGTTTCGTAGCGAGTTTAGTTCGACACTCCAAAACGTCTCGTTGCTCGACATGTTGGCAACGACCCTGCAAACCGCCGACATTCCTGCGGCGATTGGTGTGTTGCGATTGATCGGTTCCGTATCCGAGTCCGATGATTTGGCGAGTTTACGATTATCGGCCGCCTCGCAACCCACCACATTGGTCGCAGCCGCGATCTCGGCTGAGCCTCGGATTCGATACGAAGCCGCCGCCGTGATTGCTCGCTTGAGCGCCTCGGACGATGCTCCACGAGAGTATCCGGGCAGCAGTCTGGTGTTGAAAACTTGGTTTGAAATGGCGTCGTTGAACAGTCTTCCCGAGGCGATCTTGGTGGAAACGCGTGCCGAGGTGATTCTGACTCAAGAGATCATCCTGAAGCGTCTTGGATACACCGTCACGGTCGTTCATTCGGTGGCCGGTGCCGAGCGTGCCGTTGCGGCCAGTCGTGACCTACGGATGATCGTTTCGAAAACGCAATTGGCCGATGCGACGCCGATTGAGTTGATTGATCGGGTTCGCCGACAACCCCAAGGCGAACAGGTGCCGATTGTCTTCTTTGGTGACGACGTCAACGGCATCAACCAACATCGCTGGTCCGCCCCGATCCGCTCGTTCACGGAACCCCCCTCGTCGCCGCTAGCGTTCGCCGAATTACTCGATGCGATGCAACTCCGTAGTCGGATGCCCGAATTGACTCCCTTGGACCGAAAACTGTACCGCCAAATCGGCACCGAAGCGTTGGAGCGATTGAGAGCCGACCGCGAAGGAGCATAGCGGTTGGTTTGCTGAATGGACCGACCGGAGTCATCGGGTACCCAAACTTGGGGCGGCAAGTTATTTTCAAGGGCTGAAACGCGATATATTAGCGATTCAAGACGAGGCGACGTCGAAGATCTTATGACGTCGCGGCACAGCTCGGCGATTATCGCTCGACCAGGAACAACGAACCTACCTTCTATGGCGATGCTCGGCATATCCTCAAACGGTCCCGGCGAGGCACCGATCGCAGGCATTATTGGCAATTCGCCAGCGATGCAGCAGGTCTATCGCGTCACACGCCGAGTCGCTCCCAGCAACGCTTCGGTGCTGATTCTCGGGGAAACCGGGGTGGGAAAGGAACTGATCGCCGGTGCTGTTCACCGTTTGAGCCATCGCAGCGGGGGTCCATTTGTTCGCGTCAATTGTGGAGCCCTGAGCGAAAGCTTGCTCGAAAGCGAACTGTTTGGGCATGTCCGCGGTGCGTTCACCGGGGCGGTCGCCAATCGCGCCGGTCGCTTCGAGGCGGCTCAAGGGGGTACCATCTTTCTGGACGAGATCAACAGCACGACGCTCACGCTGCAGGTCAAATTGTTGCGAGTGCTGCAAGAGAAAGAGTTTGAACGGGTCGGCGATACGAGCACCTTCAACACCGACGTGCGCATTATCGCCGCCAGCAATCGCGATCTAATGAACGAAGTTCGCGAAGAACGGTTCCGTGAAGACCTGTACTGGCGTTTGAACGTCGTTCCGATCGAAATCCCGCCCCTGCGTCGACGCCGTGAGGACGTCCCCGCCTTGGTCTCGTTTTTTCTCGAACACTATAACGAAATCAACGATCGCTACGTCGCTCATATCGCCCCAGGAACACTCGACGCGCTGCAAAGCTATCACTGGCCCGGCAACGTCCGCGAGCTGCAAAATTACATCGAACGCGCCGTCGTGATGTCGGAAACCGACGAATTGACGCTCGATCTTTTGCCACTTTGCGTGACCAACAACGACGTGCCGGTCGGTACCGAGAAACCGACGGGCGACATGAACGAACTGACACGCGAAGTCGTCATGAAAGGACTCAGCGAAGCGGACGTTGACGAAGGAGGCGTCCATCGCTTGGTGGTCGATCGCGTCGAAAAAGAATTGATCGCTCAGGTCTTATCGGCCTGTGCAGGTGTGCAAACCAAAGCGGCAGCGATGTTGGGCATCAACCGCAACACGCTGCACAAAAAAATCAAAGACTATGGTCTGGACGAGACCGACAACGAATCACCCTAATCCAAACAGCTCAAGCAGGCCGAAGCGGGGCAGGCCGAAGCAGGGCGGGCCGAAGCGGGGCGGGGCGGGCCGAGGCAGGGCGAAGCGAAGCATCATGAAACCGGGGCATCGCGGATGCCGATCAACTGGGACGCATCAATGGCGAGTCGTCGTTCCAACGATTCAACAGCCCACCATAAGCATCGATTCGCCGGTCGCGCAAGAACGGCCAATGCGTGCGAACCAAATCGATTTCATCGAGGTTGCATTCGGCAATCAACAGCCCTTCGTTTTGATCGCCTTCGGCAACCACTTCGCCGCGTGGCGAAACGATGATGCTAGAGCCCCAAAATTCTAAATTGTCTTCGATCCCGACTCGGTTGGGAGCGCCCAACCAAAGTCCGTTGGCGATCGAATGGGCGCGCATCGCGGTTTGCCAGGCATCGCGTTGCCCGGCACCAAATTCTTCCTTTTCCTCGTGAATCCAACCGATGGCGGTGGGGTAAAGGAGGATCTCGGCACCCGCCAATGCGAACAACCGAGCCGCCTCGGGGAACCATTGGTCCCAACAAATGCCAATTCCGAGCTTGGCAAAGCGAGTTTGGATCGGTCGAAAGCCAAGGTCCCCTGGGGTGAAATAGAACTTTTCGTAGAACAAAGGATCATCGGGAATATGCATTTTGCGATAAACGCCTGCGGTCGATCCATCGGCATCGAGCACGACCACGGTATTGTGATAAAGTCCGGGGGCACGGCGTTCGAAGATCGGAGCCACGATCACCACCTCGAGCTCTTTGGCGAGTTTCGCCAACGCCTCGGTCGACTCACCCGGAATCGATTCCGCCCAATCGAACATCCGATGATCTTCGCTCTGACAAGGATAAGGTCCATAAAACAACTCTTGCAAACAAATGATCTGAGCTCCCTGGCGGGCGCTATCGCGGATCCATTGTGAGGCGTTTTCGATCATCGCTGACTTCGAGCCAGCGTCTTTCATTTGCACGAGTCCGAGTTTGACGTTGCGTGTCACGAGTACTACATCCAAGAATTAAAGAGGCAAACATGAACCAAGTTAAACCAGCGGCATCCCCCCCATCATCCGCGACGGGTATTCGACAAGCACGCCGATTGTTCATTTCCGGAACCGATACCGATGTCGGAAAAACCTTCGTGGCCAGTGCGATGGCGAAGCACTACCGACATTCTGGCATGAAGGTCGGCGTCTACAAGCCGGTAGCAAGCGATTGCCATCCCGAAAGCGAACAAAGCGGGGCGAAAATCGTGGCCGCCGACGCCCTTGAATTGTGGAACGCTGCGGGAAATCCAAGGACGCTTGCCGAGGTGTGTCCGCAACGCTTCCGCGCTCCGCTGGCTCCCACCCGCGCCGCCGCTGCCGAAGGGCGAACCGTCGACGCGAATCAACTGCGGCAAGCCGCCGAAGCGTGGCTCACCGGCTTCGACGTCGTGATCATCGAAGGCGCCGGAGGCCTACTCAGCCCACTGGCCGAAGGCGTTCTGAATCTTGATTTGGTGAAACAATTGGCGCCGATCGAGTTGGTGATTGTCGCCGCCAACCGATTGGGCGTGATTCACCAAACGCTGGCGACCTGTGCCGCCGCGATCCAAGGGGGGGTTACTCCGACCGGCATCGTGCTCTGTGACACCTCGGAAAACCTGGACGCCTCGGCTCACGAAAACGCGGCCGAAATCACACGCTACACATCAATTCCAATCCTGGGACGCGTCGGGTATGCGGCGAGCGAGGTCCCCTGGGCCGATCGCTTGCTCAGCTAACAATTGCAAACACCGCAAACAAATCACTTGGCCATGAGCCGCATCGGGTGCGTGAGTTTACCGATGGCACGAATATTGCCGTGGTTTATGATGACGCCCGTCCAAGCACGCAACCGTACGATCTCCTCTAACGAGACTGCACCATCGCCCGAAAGAAAGCCAAGAGCGTCCCCTGTGATTCGGAACACTGCATCCAAGTGCGCGGTGCACGCGTCCATAATCTCAAGAACATTGACGTTGATCTACCGCGTCACGCACTCGTTGTCTTTACGGGCATCTCGGGATCGGGAAAGTCCTCGCTTGCGTTCGGGACGTTGTTTGCCGAATCACAGCGCCGATATCTCGATTCCGTGTCCCCTTACGCGCGTCGTTTGATCGACCAAGTTGGCGAACCGGACGTCGATTCCATTGACGGGCTGCCTCCCGCGGTCGCACTTCAACAACAACGCGGAACCCCATCGGCACGATCGTCCGTGGGCAGTGTTACCACGATTTCCAATGGCCTGCGGATGCTCTATTCGCGTGCTGGGGAATACCCGCGTGCTCAGAAGATGTTGTACGCAGACGCGTTCTCTCCCAACACACCCGAGGGCGCGTGTCCTCGATGCCATGGCATCGGACGCGTGTTTGAAGTGACTGAAAAATCTCTCGTCCCCGACGATACAAAGTCGATTCGAGAGCGAGCGATCGCGGCATGGCCGCCCGCGTGGCAAGGCCAAAATCTGCGTGACATCCTGGTTTCGCTCGGGCACGATATCGACAAACCATGGAAAAAACTGCCAAAAAAAACTCGCGACTGGATTCTTTTTACCGACGAAACCCCCGTGGTACCGGTCTACGCCGGGTTCGATCTTCAGGAATCTCGCCAAGCGAGAGAGCGAGGGGAGTCGCCAAGTTACATGGGCACGTTCGCCAGTGCGAGACGCTACGTGTTGCACGCATTTGCGACGACGGAAAGCCAGCGGACCAAGAAACGCGTATCTCAGTTCATGCAGATTTCGAAGTGCCCCGACTGCGACGCAAAGAAACTAAAACGCGAGTCGCTGGCGGTGAAGTTCGCGGGACTCGACATTGGCGAATTGTCACAACTGACGCTGACCGAGCTCGCTCGACGACTGCGCGATGCGGCCGATGCCAAACCGGCCCCCAGCGACCTGCATCGCGAAAAGGCGATCGTGGCTCAGCGGATTGCCAGCGACATTCTTGCCCGAGTCGAAGCGCTGACGACCTTGGGCTTGGGATACTTGTCGCTCGAGCGCAGTACGCCCACGTTATCGCCCGGTGAACTCCAACGTTTACGGTTGGCCACTCAGATTCGTTCACAATTGTTCGGCGTCGTCTATGTTCTCGACGAACCATCGGCCGGGCTGCATCCCGCCGACACTCAGGCCTTGCTCGGCGCGCTCGATGAACTCAAACGAGCGGGCAACTCCTTGTTCGTCGTCGAACATGATGTCAACGTTATCAAACACGCCGACTGGATCGTCGACATCGGCCCGGATGCGGGAACTCATGGCGGCGAAGTGATTTACAATGGCCCCCTCGACGGCCTGGGCCAAGTCAAAGCGTCGCACACCGCTCGATATCTATTCTCAACCGATGATCCGACGCAAGCCACGCCGCGAAAGCCAACCAAATGGCTGAAGTTAGAGCGGATCGAGCGGAACAACCTGCGCGGACTCGATGTTCGATTTCCCCTCGACGTGTTGACGACCGTGACGGGCGTGTCGGGGTCGGGAAAATCGAGCCTTGTGAGCCAAGCACTTGTCGAACTCGTTAACGATGCGCTGGGACAAAAAAAGACCGTCGAAGCTCCCAATGGCGAGGTCGATTTGCTGGAGCGAGAGCTGGAGACGACCACCGGCGGGCGGATTGTGGACGGCATGCAATTCGTGCGGCGATTGGTGACCGTTGACCAAAAACCGATCGGTCGCACCCCGCGATCAAACCTCGCCACCTATACCGGTTTGTTTGACCACGTTCGTAAACTGTACGCGGCGACTCGCAAAGCCAAAGCTCGCCGCTACGATGTCGGTCGTTTTTCGTTCAATGTTGTCAAAGGTCGTTGCCCTAATTGTGAAGGAGCGGGCTTTGTCAGCGTCGAGCTGCTGTTTCTTCCCAGCGTCTACACGCCGTGCCCCGTGTGCCATGGCCAGCGGTACAACGAGAAAACGCTCGAGATCACCTATCGCGACAAAAACATCGCCGAAGTGCTCGATTTGACCGTCGAATCCGCATCCGAGTTCTTTGCCGATGAAACTCCGATTCTGCGCGCCCTCGATGCGTTGCTACAAGTGGGTCTGGGCTACCTGCGGCTTGGTCAACCCGCAACCGAACTCTCGGGCGGCGAAGCGCAACGCATCAAACTTGCAACCGAACTACAACGTGCACAGCGAGGCGACACGCTCTACGTGTTGGATGAACCCACAACCGGTCTGCACCCCGCCGACGTCTCGATGTTGATGGCCCAATTGCAGGGATTGGTTGACGCAGGCAACACGGTCATCATGGTCGAACACGACATGCAAGTTGCTCGCAGCAGTGATTGGATCATCGACATCGGCCCCGGCGCTGGCGAGGAAGGTGGGCGCGTTGTCGCCCAAGGCCGCCCAGGAAAAGTCGCGAAATCGAAAACCAGTCGCACCGCCCCATTCCTGCGTTGCGATTGAACCGTCAACTCCGATGCCGGGAATCGCGAAACTCACGTGGCGCTAAGGCCACAACCGCCCACAACCAACTCACCGAGGAACTCCATTGACCGTGCTGGTTCAAGGACTCGCAATCGCACACACGTTGACCGTGCTCGCTTTTTCGATACGCATTCTGTTGCGTGACGATCTTTCTTCTGCGGCTCGATTGGCATGGTTCCTCGTCATGTTATTTGCACCCTACGTCGGTGCGGTCATCTACTTGTTGTTCGGCGAAATCAGCTTGGGACGAACGATCCACCAGCGTCACGACGAAGTATTTACGAAGCTTCGTGCCATGGCGGATCCGGCGTTGGGAAGCTGTGATCGGAACCTCGACGGCAATGTGGAACAGGGTTATCAAACGGCGTTTCGAGCCGCCTCGGTCGACGGTTTTGAAACGACCGCGGGAAACCGTGCCGAGCTGATGCCTGATGCCGAAACCGCTCGCTTGAGGCTGGTCCAAGACATCGACAACGCGGCCGAAAGTGTACAGGTTCTGTACTACATCTGGCTTGATGACAACACGGGAAAAAACGTCGCTAATGCATTGATCCGCGCGGCTCAGCGAGGCGTCACTTGTCACGCCATCGCCGATGGGCTGGGTTCGCGAAAGTTTGTCCGCTCCAAGTGGTGGCGGGACATGCGCGACGCAGGCGTAAAGTTGACGGTGGCACTGCCGCTCAAGTGGGTTGTCAATACGATTCTGTTCAGCCGTCTGGACCTGCGAAACCACCGCAAGATCACCGTCATCGACAGTCGGATCACATGGTGTGGCAGCCAAAACTGCGCCGACGCCGAGTTTCGTGTGAAGCCGAAGTACGCCCCTTGGGTGGACATCATGTTGCGGATCGAAGGTCCGGTGGTAGCCCAGTGCCAGCTGCTCTTTGCCTCGGATTGGCTGCTCAACAGCGGCGAAGAAGTGCCCGCTTCGCTGCAACTCAAAGCGGACGGATTTGACGACGGCTTTGCCGCACAAGTTTTTGCCGACGGACCGACGGAGCGGCGCGGAGCGACCCCTCAATTATTCGCGACCATGCTGACACTCGCTCGCCGCGAAGTGGTGATCTCGACGCCCTATTTCGTGCCGAATCCCACCGTTCTCGATGCGCTGTGCGCTGCGGCGATCCGCGGAGTCAACGTGACCATGATCTTTCCTAAACGCAACGACTCGCGGATCGTTGCAGCGGCCAGCCACAGCTACTACCGACAACTGCTCAAACACGGCGTCAAAATATTTGAGTTTCGCGATGGACTGCTTCACTCGAAAACGTTCACGGTCGATCGCGCACTCTCATTGATAGGCTCGACCAATCTCGATCTCCGCAGTTTTGATCTCAACTATGAAAGTGACATTTTGCTGCGCGACGATGATCTGACGCAATCGATTTTTGAGCGCCAGCAAGAGTACCTCTCTCAGTCCGATCCGGTGACACTCGGCGACGTCAACGCTTGGTCGTATTCACGCCGTATTTGGAACAACGTCATTGCCACGGTCGGCCCCATTTTATAGTTCAACCACGTCTCGCCAATTTCTTAACTCCCAAGTAGGCCTCGCTGGTTCTTCAACACTCAACTCCTAATCTTGATCCCGTCGGCGCCACTGCGCTGGACCGAAGCCAAGCGGAGAAGATTGGGATCGAGAATAAGCGGGGAGCCAAACACGACCTCAAAGAATAGTCTAACGTGGCGATCCAGAGACCAACTCTCTGAGAACGGTGTACAATGGTTTCTGAAAGCGGAGCCGCGATGGACCCAAGTAGGAAATGCATGAGCGTTGTTGAACCACGTCGTTTTGCAACTTTGACGTTGCTGTGTGCGGTTGCGAGCTTCGCTTGGGGTGAAGACTCCTCCGGCTCGGATCGCGCCGTCGGCTTCAATCTCGATGTCCGCCCGATCCTCTCGGAAAACTGCTTTCATTGCCACGGATTTGACGAAGCGGCACGTCAAGCCGACTTACGACTCGACACCGAAGAAGGTGTTAAAGAGAACGCGATCGAGCCTGGCGATGCGGCCCAAAGCGATCTCTATTTGCGACTCATTTCGGACGATCCTGATCTTCGCATGCCGCCCCCAGGCTCGGGACGTTCGCTTCGCGAGGATCAAATCGAAACCATTCGAAAATGGATCGACCAAGGAGCGGATTATGAAGGCCATTGGTCGTTTGTGGCCCCTCAACGCCCCGAGGTACCCGAGCCTAACGCAGGCCAGCGCGCCTACAATGCGATCGACCATTTTGTCCAAGCCAAGCTAACGAAAAACAATCTCTCGATCGCACCCGAGGCCGATCGTGAAACCTTGATTCGCCGAGTCACCTTTGATTTGACTGGATTGCCGCCCACGATCGAAGAGATCGATTCGTTCTTGGCCGACGATTCAGAGGATGCCTACGAACGATGCGTCGATCGGTTACTCAAACGCGACGCTTACGGCGAACGAATGGCCGCCGATTGGCTCGATGTGGCGCGCTACAGCGACACCTACGGTTTCCAAGTTGATCGTGACCGGTTCGTTTGGCCGTGGCGTGACTGGGTGATCCGGGCGCTGAACCAAAACATGCCCTACGACCAATTTATCACCGAACAACTTGCTGGTGATTTGCTACCGGGCGCCACCCGCGACCAGATATTGGCAACCACCTTCAATCGATTGCATCCCCAGGAGTGCGAAGGGGGTAGCGTGCCCGAAGAGTTCCGCATCGAATCGGTCGCCGATCGTACGCAAACGGTTGCCACTGGGATCATGGGTTTAACGATGGAGTGTTGTCGTTGCCATGACCACAAATACGACCCACTGAAGCAAAAAGAATACTTCCAATTGTCCGCGTTCTTCGACAACATTGCCGAAGCCGGCTTGTACTCTTTCTTCACCAACGCGATCCCCACCCCGACGTTGCCGCTGCCCACGCCGGATCAAGAACAACAGCTCGCTACGACCACAACAGCCGTTGAATCGGCCTGGCAAGCGCTGCGAAACGCGGTTACCGCACGTCAGGAGGCAGCGGCTAAATGGGCCGCGGGTCTTGAGTCGCTCGACGCCGAATCAAATGACGTCGAAACCCAGCTTGCCCCCCCGATCCTGGCTCTCGATTTCGAAGACACACCGTCTGCCCCCAATACGCAAACCGAAGGCGTTATCGGAAATGCTGTAAAACTAACCGGGGATGATCCGATCAACACCAAGGTCGGCAATTTTTCGCGTTTTACGCCTTTTTCAGTTTCGTGCTGGATCAAATCGCCCGATGTCAAATCGCGGGCGGTGATCTTCCATCGCTCGCGTGCTTGGACCGACGCCGCCAGCCGCGGCTATGAACTGCTCATCGATGAAGGCCGACTCAGGTGGTCGCTGATTCACTTTTGGCCTGGCAATGCGATCAGCATCCGCAGCCATGAAGCGATTCCCACCGACCAATGGATCCATGTCGTCGTTAGTAACGATGGATCCAGCAGCGCCGCGGGATTGGCGATTTACGTCGACGGAAAACAAGTCGAAACCGAAACGGTTCGCGATTCGCTTACGAAAAATATCACCGGCGGCGGTGGTGACACCATCGCCATTGGCGAACGATTTCGCGACAACGGATTCAAGCTGGGATCGGTCGACGAATTTCAGGTCTACGATACCGAGTTGACCAAGCTGGAAATCCAACGGCTTTGCGCAGCGAAACTGCCCGCCGCAAACCCCACGGCGGAAACGGCCCAACTGCTTCGCGACCATTACCTGGGTCGCATCGACGACACCGTAGAACGAGCTCGCCAGCAGCTGAAAGAAGCTCGCAAAAATCTCTGTGCGGTGCAGGATGCCGTCGACGAGATCATGGTCATGAAGGAACTGTCGGAACCGAAACTAAGTTATTTGCTTGAGCGTGGTGTTTACGATCAACGCGGCGAAGCAGTCGAGCCAGCGACGCCAAGTATCCTACCAAACTTTCCCGAAGATGCTCCGCGCAACCGGCTCGGACTCGCGCAATGGCTCACCCGCAACGACCACCCGTTAACCAGTCGTGTTGCCGTCAACCGTCTTTGGCAAATCTGCTTTGGTGAGGGAATCGTGCGTACGCCCGAGGACTTTGGCAGCCAAGGTGCACCGCCTACGCATCCCGAATTGCTTGATTGGTTGGCGGTCGAATTCATCGAGAATGGCTGGGATATCAAGCGGATGCTCAAACGAATTGTAACGTCGGCAACCTATCGGCAATCCAGTCAAAATCCCGATCCCCAATCGATGGCGACCGATCCCGAAAACCAACTGCTCAGCCGTTTTCCCAGCTATCGACTGCCCGCCGAGATGATTCGCGACAACGCGTTAGCGATCGGCCAGCGTTTGGTCACGGCCGCCGGCGGCCCTCCGGTCAAGCCGTACGATATCGAAGAATCGTTCAGTCCCTCCAAGCGAGACAGCGGCAACGGCCTGTACCGACGCAGTCTCTACACGTATTGGAAGCGGACCGGCCCCGCCCCCACAATGATGACGCTTGACGCAGCGAAACGCGACGTGTGCCAAGTCAAACGTGAACGCACTTCGTCGCCTCTGCAAGCGTTTGTGCTGATGAACGGGCCTCAATTTGTCGAGGCAGGGCGTGTCACAGCGGAAACGCTCATACAACTGCATGGCGATGACACGGCTGCCATTCTAGTCGATGCGTTTCGTAAAACGACCAGCCGGAAACCGAGTGCGACTCAACTCGAAACGTTACAAACGCTTTACCAAGCTCAACTTGATTACTTCACACAGCACGATGGTCGCACAACTCAATTTTTGGCGATCGGCGACGCGGAAATCGATGATGGAATAAATCGCGCCGCGTTAGCGGCAACCAGCGTGGTGGTCGGCACTCTAATGAACTTTGACCTTTGCGTGATGAAGCGATAACAAATCATGAACAAGCACCTAACAAGCGACTTTGCTTTTCCTCGCCGCACGATGCTCAGTCAAATGGGGATGGGTTTCGGCGCCCTGGCGGCAAGCCAGATGCTACATACCGAGGCGACTTCGCCATCGAGCAGCAACGGAATCCTCAAAGCCCTGCATCATGCCCCCCAGGCAAAACGGGTGATCTTCCTGTTTCAAGCGGGTGCTCCGTCCCAGTTGGATCTGTTCGATTACAAACCGCTGCTTAATGAGAAACAGGGCAGCGAATTGCCCGGCGAAGTCCGTGGCGGCCAACGGTTAACCGGGATGAGCGGGAACCAGTCGAGCCTGCCGTTGATCGGGTCGCCATTCGAGTTCAAACAGTACGGCGAAAGCGGAACGTGGATGAGCCACTTGTTGCCGCATACCGCCGGAATTGCCGACGACATCTGCGTTGTCAAATCGATGTACACCGAGGCGATCAACCACGGCCCTGGAGTCACATTCATGCAAACCGGCAGCCAATTTCCCGGGCGACCGAGCATGGGGGCGTGGATGGACTACGGGCTGGGCACCGAAAACCATGACCTGCCCGCCTTCGTCGTAATGGTTTCCAAGAACGGGAGCGGACAACCGTTGTCATCGCGGTTGTGGGGCAATGGTTTTCTGGCCAGCAAGCATCAAGGCGTTCAATTTCGCAGCGGTAAAGATCCTGTGCTGTATTTGAGCAACCCGGATGGGATTGATAGCAGCAGTCGCCGCACCGCTCTGGATGCACTGAACCAATTGCACGAAGGACAACTCGCCAAGGGACCCGATCCGTATGTCGAGACCCGGATTGCTCAATACGAGTTGGCATTTCGGATGCAAAATTCGATTCCCGAAGCCACCGACTTTGCGGACGAACCCGAATCGGTGTTCGAGTTGTACGGCAAGGATTCTCGAAACCCAGGAACGTTTGCGGCCAATTGCTTGCAAGCACGCCGACTGGTTGAACGAGGTGTCCGTTTCGTACAGCTGTATCACCAAGGTTGGGACCACCATGGTGGGTTGCCCTCGGGATTGCCGCGGCAATGTGCGGCGACCGACCAAGCATCGGCGGCATTGGTAAAAGATCTGAAGCGGTGCGGGCTACTCGACGACACCCTCGTCATTTGGGGTGGTGAATTTGGCCGGACCAATTACTGCCAAGGCAAATTGACGGAAAACAGCTTTGGTCGTGACCATCACCCACGCTGTTTTTCGATTTGGATGGCCGGCGGCGGGATCAAACCTGGAATCTCGTACGGAGAAACCGATGAATACGGTTACAACGTGACCGAAAATCCGGTGCACATTCACGATCTGCATGCCACGATCCTGCACCTGATGGGGATCGATCACGAGCGTTTGACCTACAAGTACCAAGGACGCCAATTCCGTTTGACCGATGTGCATGGCAGCGTCGTACACGATATTCTCTCGTGATTCCGGACGGTTGCCAGATCGTGGTCGCTTTCACCATAATGGCGCAATCGGTATCACGAATTCTGAAGTTTTGAAGCATAAGAATAGAGCAGTTTGGTATGAGCGACTCGAAAGTCAGCGGCGTAGTCCATTTGATCGAAGACACCAAGACCTACGGAAACAAAGGTTTTCGCAAGCGTCTTGTTGTGCTTGAGCAAGAAAAGGGAAGCTTTACCAACTACGTTCCGCTTGAATTTGTCAAAGATGGCTGCGACGCCGTGGATGACATCAAAGTCGGCGACGAAATCGAAGTGGTTTACCGCTTAAGCGGACGCCGCTGGCAAAAGGACGAGCACAGCGAAGCGAAGTACTTCCTGAACGCCGAAGCGTTGTCGTTCCGACTCGTTAACGGTGGCGGCGGTGCAGGCGACACGATGACCGAAAAGGTCTCGCGTTCAGCGAACGATGCCTTCGACGAAGCCAACGAAGACGACGCCCCGTTCTAGTGCAACGTCCGTTGATTGCTCCGCAATCAAAACGCTAGAACCTCGTTTAGAAGTCAAATCAATTATTGACGGATTTCCCCGTAGCGAAAGTCGTCAAGACGTTCGGCTCCTCCAAGAACTCCCGAAACTCTGGGCGAGGTTCGCTAGGAGAGACGTATCCCACGTTGATCAGTCCGACTCGACGTAGTCCGCTAACACGGCGGCCATCCTCGGTGCGGCGGCAGGGTTCTGCTTGATCACTGCCGCAGCGGTGACTGCGAGCTTGCCGAGATAGTCTTTCTCGGCAAATACGTCAGAATGCTTTTTCAAGTACAGCAGATTCTCGGCGGCCACGCTGGCTCCGGCTGGCAGCGCGCCGTCAGTGGGATTTTTCATCCGCACGATCAATAGCGACTGCTCGGCAGTCGTAAAGAAAAATCCGCCCACCGTTTCATCCCAGAACAACTCGATCTGCTTCTCGGTCAACGACTCAGCCGCCTTCATCCATTTTGCTTCGCCAGTGGCTCGATGCAGGGCAATCAGCCCCGAGACAAAAAACGCATAATCATCGAGATAGCCGTCAAGCTTTTTCGCGTCCGAGGCATAGTCGCGTCGCAACGTTCCATCATCAGCAGCGAGTTTTGCGAGTATAAAATCAGCAGCCTTCGTTGCCGCTCCGATGTAATCGGAGCGATCGAGCAATCGGCCACAATCGGCTAGGCCCGCGATCATCAACCCATTCCAAGCCGCCAACACCTTCTCGTCTCGCAACGGACGCTCGCGTTTCTCGCGGATCGTCAGCAACTCGGACTTTACGACCTGCATTGCATCCCACAGGTTTTCATAGGTTTGCTCGCTTTGCTTGGCGATCTCAGTCAACGAGTGTTTCGGCGCGGGTGCAAAAAACTCGACTTCAAAATTTGGTTTCTCGTGGAATTGATAGATCGTGGCGAACCGCTCAAACCCTTTGAGCGACTTTTCGAGCGTTTCGATTTCTTCCTTATTCCAGCGATAGAACTTTCCTTCCTCGCCTTCGGAATCGGCGTCGAGCGAACTGTAGAACGTAGCATCATCGGACTTCAGTTCCCGCAGCACGAAATCACAGATCGCGATAGCTACGTCGCGATACTCTTGCCGCTTGGTGATCTCGAAAGCCCATGCGTACACCGACGCCAATTGACCGTTGTCGTAAAGCATCTTTTCGAAGTGGGGAATTTGCCAGCGACGATCGACGCTGTAGCGATGAAAGCCGCCTCCGATGTGATCGAACATCGCTCCGCTAATCATTCCATCGAGCGTTCGCGTCAGCATCTTCAGTGACGTGTCACGCTGGGCTTCCGACGTCGACTCACGATCGATTCGGTCCATCAAGAAATAGAGATTCGAAGGTTCGGGGAATTTGGGACGGTTCGGTTCGGCATCCGAAAAACCGAAACCACCATAGATCGGATCGAATTGTTCATCGAGCGAAGCAGCCACGCGGTCGATTAAGTTTTGATTCAGCGCCGCTTCAGCCGTATGCAACTCCTCCTCGGCAATCCCACTGCGATTTTGCTTGATCATCAACGTCAATGCTTCGGCTTGGGTTTGGACCGCATCTTGCTGCATTGTCCATGCCTGGTCGATCTGGCCAAGGATACTCAGGAAGCCCGTCGATTGACCGCGATCGCCGGTTCGAGCTGGAAAATAGGTGCCTGCCCAAAACGGTTTTCCCTGCGGCGTTAAAAACACTGACATCGGCCAACCGCCATTGCCACGATTAACGATCTGAACCGCTAACATATAGATCTGGTCGACATCGGGGCGTTGTTCACGATCCACTTTGATGCAAACAAAGCGATCGTTCAGCAGCGCTGCGATTTCAGGATCGACAAACGACTCGCGTTCCATCACATGACACCAGTGACACGCGGCATAGCCGACCGACAGGAACACCATCTTGTTTTCGCGAACCGCCTTCTCAAAGGCCGCTTCGCCCCAGGGATACCAATCGACGGGGTTGTGGGCGTGTTGCAGCAGATACAGACTCGATTCGCCGGCAAGCCGATTGGCGGGGCGAGCGTGTTTCGCTGGTTCGCCCGCGGACACTTCTTGGTTTGATGATTCTTGCTTTGACGCTTCCTGCACGGGCGTTTCTTGCCCACGACACGCACATGTCGCGAACATCGTCAAAGCGGTAAAGATCAACGAGTAATAAAATGAGGTCATCTGGCAGCATCCTGAAGAGGCAATGGCGGATGATGGCTCACGTCTTTGCAGCAACAGGAGCGAACCATCTCGACTCATTCTAACGCACGCCCCCGTCGTGGATTTTGCTGAAGATCCTTTTCTGCGAGGTTGGGAAAGTTCATCCGATGCTAGGCAAGGGACGTGTAGCCACGTCCACTACGGCAGCCAAAATGCAGAGCAGTATAAAACTTTGTCATCCGACGGGATCCTTGCGTGTCACGGTGGATGAAGATTTTGATGGGTGGCACTAACTCCCCTAACTCCCTAACTCCGTTTCGACCGAGTGATTTCGCTCCTTCGTAAACAAGGACTGATGCAACTGAAACGTAGTGGATCTTGCTAAAGACCCTTTTCTGCGAGGTTGGGAAAGTTCATTCGATGCTAGGCAAGGGACGTGTAGCCACGTCCACTACGGTAGCCAAAATGCAGAGCAGTGCAAAACGTTGTCATCCGACAATGATCCTTGCGAGTTATGGTGGATGAAGATTTTGATGGGTGGCACTAACTCCGTTTCGACCGAGTCGATTTCGCTCCTTCGTAAACAAGGTCTGATGCAACTGAAACGTAGTGGATCTTGCTAAAGATCCTTTTCTGCGAGGTTGGGAAAGTTCATTCGATGCTAGGCAAGGGACGTGTAGCCACGTCCACTACGGCAGCCGCAGAACAGTAGAAAACTTTGTCATCCGACGGGATCCTTGCGTGTTACGGTGGATGAAGATTTTGATGGGTGGTACTAACTCCGTTTCGACCGAGTGATTTCGTTCCTTCGTAAACAAGGTCTGATGCAACTGAAACGTAGTGGATCTTGCTAAAGATCCTTTTCTGCGAGGTTGGGAAAGTTCATCCGATGCTAGGCAAGGGACGTGTAGCCACGTCCACTACGGCAGCCAAAATGCAAAGCAGTGCAAAACGTTGTCATCCGACGAGATCATTGCAGCAGTGGTTGCCTACCATGTGTGGAACGCTACGGACTACGCCGCATTCCGTAGCGTCGCCGCAGGCCGCGACATCGCAGCTTGGCTTTGCCGGCGATGGTCACCGGCCACACTCCGAGAAATGGGACCGCGGTTTAGTCTGTCAGGCGTCGACAGTGTTTCGAACCTGGTCCGTCGAGCGGAACGTCGGCACAGGGAGTCCTCGCTGTAGCGTCAAGACGCTGAAAAGATTGAGCAGCCGCTTCACTTCAACACCCAAACACAAGTCGCTGCCCCCGACGAAGCCCTGACACAATGTTGTTACCGCAGTCGAACCTCCGCCAGAGACCGAAGTCGGTGGCTAGTCGTTCTTCGTAAGAAACTTTCACTCTCTATCGAAAACCGGTTTTATCCCAGCACTACCGGACATCGTTTCCTCATTCAGGGGTTGACTGCGCCCCTATGAGGTATTACTCTCGCCCTAACGGGCATTAACTTCGCCCTAATAGGCTCTAATGGGCCACACAGTGTTTGTTGCAAGACAACACAAATAATCTTCGGGCCACCGTGTTTGTTGCAAAACAACACAAATAAATTACTAATCCAGGCCCAGCTTTTATCACATTCTTTTGGGGAAATTAGCATGCAATGTTTTAAGAGGTTTTCAGGAGCGACCCGCGCCGGCTTTACGCTCGTCGAGTTGCTCGTCGTCATTGCGATCATTGGTGTTTTAGTCGGATTGTTGCTGCCAGCGGTCCAAGCGGCGCGCGAGGCGGCGCGGCGGATGCAATGCAGCAACAATTTCAAACAGATTGGTCTGGCACTGCACAACTATCACGACACCTTCAATAAATTTCCGCCGGGTGAGATCTCCTTGAGCCGGATCGGCGTCTTGGCCCTAATCTTGCCACAGATCGAGCAAGGGGCACTGCACGATCAGCTTTCCACTGCAGGCGCCTTCATTGCCCGAGGTACCGCCGAGGCACCGAGATGGCAGGACAACCCGGCCATTATCTCGACCGGAGCTACCCCCTTGGCAAAGACGGTAGTCCCTGCCTACATCTGCCCGTCCGACCCCAGCCCCGATCTGAACGAGCGGCTGAAGTCAAACGTCAGTGGCGCATTCGCCAAGGCGAACTATGTCGGTGTTTATACGTCCGTCACTTACAACACCGCTGGCGCTAAGACCTCTGACAAGTTGGCGACCTTTTATAACGACTCGGAAATCAGATTCCGCGATATCATCGATGGAACCAGTAATACGGTTGTCATGGTCGAGCGTGCCGGCATATCTCCTTGGAACGCTTCGTTGTGGATCGGCTGGCATGACCTGACCGGGTCGATCAACAACAGTTACCAGTTCGGACTTCGAGTGCGGATGAATCGATTATCCAACGACACGGACTACCCGATCAACGGGCGCGGTTCCTACGCGGCCAGTAGCCTCCATCCCGGTGGTGCCCAATTCCTACGCGGCGACGGATCGGTCGTCTTCCTTCCCGAGACGATCAGCCTGCCAACCTATTCCGCGTTGGGGACGATCAACGAGGGTGAGGTAATCGGCGAATATTGATCCGCTTGGTGAAAAACGCGGTCGCGGCGTTATAGGAATCTCACCCAATTCAGGACGCGGCTTATCACTAATGCACCAGATTGCGACGATCGTTTACGTCGCAATCTGGTAATCCAATCCATGCGAAGCATCGTCTTCGCATTACGATTGGACTAACCTGTACACGCTAGATCAATGGAGCAGAGCTGGAATGCATCGATATCACATTACATTGTCGCTAATGGTTTGCTTGGCCATCAGCCTAACCGGGTGCGGGTCAAGCGGGCCAACCCTGGCGGAGGTCAGCGGAACCGTCACACTCAACGGGCAACCGCTACCCGACGCCATGGTCAGCTTCTATCCGACCTCGGGTGAACGATCGGCTCACGGCGTGACCGATGCGGCCGGCCACTACACTCTAATGTTCACCGGCCTCAAAGAAGGAGCCCTCGTGGGTCCACACTCTGTCCAAATCGAGACGGGTGTGCAGGTCGGCGAGGAAGAGATAAGCCCCGCCGCAAAGGTCGCCCAACTGCCCGCCAAGTACAACAAAGAGACGGAGCTAACCGCCGAAGTCGAACGAGGCTCGAACACGCTCGACTTCGACCTGCAATAGCCCACGACAGGCGGATTTCAGTGGGTCGGTGTTGCTTGCACAACTGAGAATATTGCGTGTGGGAGCAATGCCGAGGACGAGGTTCGCGGACACTTTTTGGAAACTCGCTTTCGTCGTCAAATTTTGTCGACGAAGCGAGTTTTTTTCGTGTACGCAGCTTAGGTGGACCTACGAATAGCGAACCTCGGCGGCCCTTAACTAGGATGGTCCCTTCTTTCGCAATCGAACAAATGCTGGCTGACTGCGTGCTCAACACTGGATTCGCGTGGGGACGATTCGTGTGGGGACAGAGCTCAATGCTCGGAGGTATCGCATGGGGACAGAGCCCAATGCGCGGGGGTTGACTTCGGATCATGTGGGGCGAACGATTGAATGTTGGCCAGTTACCCTGTTGCTGCTGCCGTTTTGCGAGGTGTGATCGTGGCTCGTCTGACACGCTCGGAAGTCTTTGATCCCGGTGAAATTGCGATCGCCCACATCTGTAGCCGGACCGTGCGGCGA